>QXZU01000119.1 GCA_009886205.1 K189A clade bacterium
CCCCGCAATGTACGGTGCTGGCGTGGCAGCCTATGCCGCCAGTAAGGCTGGGCTGATTGGGCTTGCTAACTCGCTCCAGTTTGAAGCACGAAAACTAAAGTTGGACATTAAGTGCAATATCTTGATTCCTCAGGCTGACACCAGAATGACCCAAGATTTTGCCTCTTCTGTTAACGAGCGGCGCGTCTCTCAAGGCAAGCCTGCCGCCCGCGGCGCGCCCGCTGAAGTTATGCAACGGCTCTCTCCTGACAAGGTATCGGCAATGGTCGTTTGGCTTGCACATCCAAGTTGTCAGGCACAAGCGAGCATTCACGAGGCTGGCGGGGGTTATTTCGCGCAACTGAATTGGGCGCGGTCCGCACCACTATTTGCTACTGAATTGGAGGGTGTGGAGAATGCGCCCGTACCTGAAAACATTAGAGATGGTCAGGCGACGCTGGCAGACTTTAACAATGGCGACATGCCAAAATCCGGCGACGGCTCAATGGGGTCCCCTTCAGCACTAGAACAAGTTTTTAACCACCTAAAGTCAGAATAACTCAGCTGGCTGAGTGCCGGGCAAGCAAAGCCTAGCCTTGTTTCAGCGCCAACACCCTGAGGAATTGGCGCGTTGTGGCCACCTTACCTTGATGACCCAGCGGTGCCAGCCCGCAAACATAACCCAACAATTAGCAACCCTACCAAGGCTTCAGCAAGCAGAAGGGTCAAAGCAAATACAGGCTCGCTTGTGTCTCGAGCCGGGTCTAGGCGCACAAATACCAAAGTGTAGAACTTCCCACTTAAATACGCCCATGTTGCCAATTGCAGCAGCTGCCCTTGGAGACGTTCGAGTGCGCGCAAGGACCACAGCAACACTGCAATAGCAATATAGTCGTCTGCCGACAGCGGCCAAAATTTATCGGTTGTTAACAACACCGCGGTTTCACCAAGAAAGAGTAAAACGCAAAAAGCGATAGTGTAAATTCGAAGCGTTTTAATCATACTTTGCTCGGTTGCTCGGCCTTCAAAGCCGCGCTTGATTTAGCCCATATCCAGTCAACTCTAGCGCCACTCTAATCGGCTTCTTTTTCTGCACTGCCAACCTTCAACATTGACTGCCAGCGAAACGGCAGCAAGGACTGCCGCCACCAAGTTTGCGGGTATGCAGAATCGTGCTCGCCTAATCCAAACTCATCTATATTCTGCTCAGACTTTGGCAAACAACGCGTACCGAATAAAATGTCGAAAAGAATCAGGTTATTGCCGTAGTTGCTGTTGCTGTGCCTGATGATTGACGAGTGGTGCCAGCGGTGCAATTCAGCACCGGCAAAAATCCAGTTCAACCACCCTAACTTGTAGCGCACATTGGCGTGCTGCCAATTGCCATGTAAGGCCGTGAAGACGGCGACTAAAACCACCACTTGTGGGGTTGCACCCACCAGCGCCAGTGGTATTGCCGAGGCCAGGCCACTGAGGCAAAGATCAATAAAGTGAAAGCGCGGGGCATTCAAAAAATACAGGCGTCTTGAACTGTGGTGTACCGAGTGAAAACGCCAGGTGAGGTGCCATTCGTGAAAAATGCGGTGCCGCCAGTAGGTACCAAACTCGCTCACTACAAGACCCAGCGCCACTTGGCACCACAGCGGCCACTGCGTTGGCCAGGTTATTAACGCAAAGGCCGCCGCTGGATAAGTAATGGCTGTGAAGAACAAATAAATTAGCGCGGCTCGAAGCAACAATGACAACGGCAGCGACAAAAACTGATGAATTATGTCAGTACGGATATCGTTGAATGACTTTCGCCATTGCAAAGTGTGCGGATGCACCCACTCCATTATCCCAGCGGTAAATAAGCTTAAAACGCCAAGGGGAAGAACAGCCGCGGGATTGCCTGGGTCGATGATGATCAATGCCACAGCGAAAGGCACTAGAACGCACAAAGGGTAAATCCCCCATGTCAGAACTGCTCTGAACAAGGAGGGTCCATAATCTACTGTTTTCGACTCAGCCATAGTGGTCCTACTTCCAACTCGCTGATTTTAATTTGAAGACGCTAATCTGCCCGACGCATTCAACGCGAGTCAATGAATGATGTTCAGTTATTATGAGAGTGTACCGAAGAGTACTTTCTGACCTCAAGTAACAGTTCCTATTCCCTGCCAATGCAGGTAAGAAAATGCCGTTAGGAGACAACTTTTGGGCAAACGTAAAAGTTGCGTGAACACCTGAATACCTATCTTTGCTATAGTCGAAAAAAAATAACAAAAGATTCGCCATCATGAAGAAACTTACCCTCATCGTCCTCCTTTCTTGCTCTTTTGCGACTCCAGCCTCATGGAGTGCTGACTTCAATAAAGGCGTGACTGCCTACCAAGCTGGCAATTACAAAGCCGCCTTAGCCGAATGGCGGCCTTTGGCTCAGGCCGGCAACGCTCGCGCACAGAATTTCCTAGGCTTTATGTATGACAATGGCGAAGGTGTTCTAGAGGACGATTTGGAGGCAGTCAAATGGTATCGACTGGCCGCCGAGCAGGGCAACCCGAAAGCGCAATACGGCCTTGGGGTTATGTTTGCCAACGGCGAGGGCGTTACCCAAAGCAATGTCTACGCGCACATGTGGTGGAATATCGCGGCTTCTAATGGCGACAGACAAGCTAATGAAAATAAGGCTGTCATTGCCAGCCAAATGACTGCACAGGAACTCTCCAATGCGCAATCCCTTGCACGAGCGTGTGTCAGCAAAAGCTACAAAAATTGTTACAAGAAAAGATCGTCAACCAAGACGAAAAAGTCGACCTAAGGCACGGTATTGCCCACGCAAACAGTGTCACCGTCGTGCTTAATCAAACAATAACAAATAGGTCCCAATGAAAAGAATAACAATCGCCCTACTTACCCTATTCGCCCTATTCGCCCTATTCGCCAGCGCATCTGCCAACGTAATGGCAAATGAAGACTCCGACATAGCGCTCATCACAAAGACGTATAAGGCTTACGTAGCAGATTTTATTGAAGGCGACATTGCAGCCATAACAAATAAATTCACCTATCCAGTGACGTTCAAAATGAAACTCCTTGGGATCATTCCCGTACACAGGACTTTTACTAACGAAGCGGAATTAGCAGAACAATACCGTGACATGAAAGCTGACATTCAGGAGGGTTACGCCTATAGCACCGTTGACAACATCACAATACGACGTGAGGAAAATACCTATGTGGCAGATGTTCTTTACTCTCGATTCAACGCCGAGGACGACCTGTTATTTTCCGGCAGAGGCCTCTATTCTTTTAAAGATGATGACGGTCAGTGGAAGATGTTTGTGGTTGAGCAAGTTGAGAAGTAATTTGGCTGCCTTGCAAAAGCTGATGTCCGCCCGGGGGTTGGTTACCGCGTAAATATTCTACACCGCGTCCAACATGACTCTGACAACCAATAATGAAGAACACCGCTAGCGATCAAACCATCTGCGCTCTTCGCACGATATTGCTGCACTGATGCGGCTCCTCTTGCAGCTGACCAACTTACAGCTGACCAACGCGGCTTACTCAGTTGCGCAGACATTAGGCACCAACTAGTATGCCTCGTCGGAGAAAGAGAAAATCAAAATTTTGAGGGATAAAGAATGACGTACCTAATTGTAATGGCCCTACTGCTCACTCTTGTGCAGATTAGCTTACTGCCGCTGATGTTCAATCTTAGCAATATTGAGTACCTACTGGGCAACAGAGACGAGCCTAACCCCGAGAGCGTTCTCGTGAGTAGAGCTAAAAGAGCTGCAAACAATCTACTGGAGAGCTTGCCCAGCTTTCTCGCCTTGGCCATTTTGTCCATCGTCCTGTCAGTAGACAACTCTGACCTCATGCTTTACTGGCTTGTGTTGCGGGCCGCTTACACCGTCAGTTACTTAATCGGCATAACCTACTTAAGAACTCTACTCTGGTTTGGTTCAGTGGGTTGCTTGATTATGATGGCCCTGGCATTGCTTTGATGCGCTAGTTCGCTCTTCACTGTTTAGCAAAAGCCGCTCTAGCAATAGCGCGGTTTTTTTTCGCATTCGAAAAAAAAGCCCGATCAGCGCCCTTAGAATGCAGGTGACAATCGCGCACAAACTGTCCAACCCGCTTTCGCCTGAAGCGCGACTATGCCGCGCCTTCTCCTCCCGTCCAATTCACCACACCGATGCCATAGCCATCTTGGAATGGGTCAGAAATAAGGTCCTCGGTATCCAAACCTGACGCTTTAAGTTCTTGCCAAAACTGCGGCACACCCCCAGCCCAAGAATTAGTTTGAACATCGAATCTCGTTTTGTAATCTTGCTGAATATCATGCAATGCAATAATTCCGCCAGCTCGGACATAGCGAGAATAACGAATGAAGTCTTCTTTTGCGCCCTCATAACTGTGGTCGCCATCTATGAACAAAAAGTCGAGTTTGTTACCATCAAGGTGTCGTTCAAGCCTCTGCGCTGTTTCATCAAGATGGCTATCGCCTTGCCAGAACGTAACGTCTTTGTCGTGACATAGCTTCTGCAAACGCTCTATTCGTGAACCACTGTTGTCCAAATCAATAGACAAAATGCTCGCCTGCTCACCAGCAGCAATAGAAAACAGCAATGCACTACCGCCCCGTCGCCCGCCAATCTCTAACGCCTGCTGGGGGGCCAAAGCATTCACTCGGCGAAGCAGTTCCAGAAACTCCGGCTTCTGCTGATCAACCCGATACTGGCGATTATTTTTCATGTACTCCAGCTTTGCACTTAATTCAGGCAGCTTATCAAGCGCATCACGCACCTCTGTTATGTACTCTTTTGAAGTGGCATAAAGTTTTTTCGAAAGGCGTTTAAAAGGGTTTTTCACTGAGATCCTCTTTATTCTTATTTTTTTCTAATTCGCGACGAATCGCCGGTGGCAATCCTAGCGTATCTGCGACTGCCGAACATCTAAACAATAATACCATTCACACTTTTTGAGTACTTCCAACTTGCCCAATAAAACGCATCAAAACAAAGTTACGATAATCAACTAGAATTTTGGTCAAATTTAGGCGATGTTTAGGCCCAAGAGAGGAGATTGAAATGGATTTATACGATGCGATGAGCACTTTGCGTGCTGTGCGTAGATTGCGCCCAGACCCCATCGATGACGAGGTCATTGAACGAGTGCTAACAGCAGCTACCTGGGCGCCTACGGGTGGCAACACACAGCCTTGGCGCATTGTTGCAGTCACAGACCCGGCAAAAAAACAGGCACTACAAGATCTATACAGCCCGCATTGGGATGCGTACATCCCAGGCTACGAGGCCAGACTTGAACATATGCCCGAGGACGCCAAAACCTCCAGCATTAAAGCCATGGAGGCTGGCAACTATCTTGCCAGCCACATGCACGAAGTACCCATGATTGCGGTATTTTGTTTTAACCCCAAATTAATGGCGATTACCGATGCAGAGCTAGACCGGCCCAGCGTAGTCGGCGGCGGATCTGTTTATCCCGCTGTACAAAACTTTTTACTCGCCTGTCGCAATGAAGGACTCGGCTGCGTACTGACCACCCTGCTTTGCTACGAAGAGGACTCAGTTAAGGCGCTACTTAATTTGCCCGAGGACTGGTATACCTGCGCACATGTGCCGATTGGTTATCCAGTGCTAGGCGGCCACGGCAGCATAAGACGCCGCGACATGAAACAAATGGTTCGTTTTAATGAGTGGTAGCCGCCCTCAATGGCCAGACCAAATGAGCATTGAGGGTAATGCATAAAATGGATAACTCAGACGAAAAACACACTCGTTATCAACAAGCTGAAGCACTTGATGGTCCTGTAGTGTTACCACTGCCTCAAGCCACCCAAGACTTACACCAAGCGCAGGAGGATTTACGCACACACGGTTGCTGCATTGTTAACAACGTACTAGATGACAACGCGATCAGCGATCTAAAAGCCCGCATGGATCGTCAATTTGCAGCAGAACTTGCGCTGGGCGAACAATGCCCTGACCGGGGTTCAAGCAACAAAATTGTTATCCCCAACCTTGTGAATAAGGGTAAGCATTACCTCGATTTAGTGGAGCGGCATGAGACAGAGGCGTTAGCCGGATTTTTATTGGGCAAAGACTTTTTGCTCTCCAGCCTCACTGCCCACATGTTCCTAGGCACTACCCCTGCGATAGAGTTGATTCACCGAGACCAAGGCCAAATACCTGCGTCCGTAGAATTTCCTGCCATTTTCAATCTCTTTTATACCTTGGACGACTTCACGCCCCAACGCGGCAGCACAGTGGTCTTTCCCGGCAGCCATCGCTGGCCACTGGGTTACAGAGTACATCCCCCCAAAGCTGAACTAGGTCATCAAGTGACTTTAACGGCTGGCAGCCTTTTTGCTTTTGATGGCAGGCTTTGGCATGGCACCGGTGCGAATCACGAGGGTCATAGGAGGCGGGCTATCTCTATATTTTGCTGCGCGCCTTGGGTACGCCAACAAGAGAACGCGGCGGCGGCAACATCCCATGACGTATTCGATACTGCCAGCCCCAAACTTAGGGCACGACTAGGGCTAAAAACCTACGGCACCCTGGGCAATATCAATGGCACCCGAATAGAGCACCAGCGCATTGCCTTTGGCAATGTGGATGTGGCTTTTCCCGATGAGCTAATTGGTGAAAACGCCGAACTTATTCCACTGCAAAAATCTAGAAAGCTCGATTAATGCATCACAAAGCGTTTATTCGTAACGCACAGAACAACAGGCTAACTCGAAGTTGAACATCTGACCGTAAACTAATTTGAGGGGAAGGTTTTGTCACAATACAAACCGTTGAGTACTTATCAGCTTGCATCTTATGGCGCACCGGCAATGCCGTTATCTATGGTTGCACTGCCGCTGGCCGTTTATCTAACCCCGGTGTACGCAGATTCTGCGGGCTTTGGACTAAGCCTCGCTTTTGTCGGTCTGATGCTCGCACTCTCTAGAGTATTTGATGGATTAACAGACCCCATTGTAGGTTTCATATCTGATCGCATTCGCACCCGTTGGGGGCGACGTAAACCTTTTATTTTAATTGGTATGCCCATTTTCATGGCGGGCGTTTGGCTCCTTTGGATACCCCCCATAGAATTTACCGAAGTAACTTGGCTAGGCCTGACTTTCAATACAGGCTACCCCTATTTGTTAGGCGCGCTAGTGGTACTTTATATCGGCGCAACCATTCAAGACGTACCGTACTCGGCCTGGGGTGCAGAGCTTGCTAGAGACTACAACGAGCGAACCCTCGTCATGAGCTGGAAAGAGGCTTTTACGGTATCCGGTTCTCTGATCGGCGCGCTCTGCCCGGCCATCATCGTTTTCTGGGGCTTTACTGCGCCTGCCGATAACGTCTACTTTTTAACCATTGGTCTAGTCCTAGTGATGCCCTTCTTGGTCTTCAACCAGCTTAAAGTAGTGCCTGAATATCCAGTCAAAGAAACCAATTCAGAGCGTCTGCCCTTGCGGGAAAGCTTCAAATACGTGTGGGCCAATGAACCCTATCGTAAATTGGTCATCATATTCCTGTTCTCTACCATTGGCTCAGCAATGACCAATTCGCTAAGCTTTTTCTTTGTTAAACACGTCTTACTGGCGGGGGATTTATACGGTTTTTATCTCGCCCCTTACTTTATCTCACAAATTGTCGCCATACCGCTGTGGTTTAAACTGTCCGCCAAAATCGGTAAACACCGCGCAACGATGGTCGCTATTTTTTGGTACGCATTGTGGTCGTGCTTTATTCCACTCATCGCCATAGCACCACAAATTTGGTTTGAGGCATTCGAGCTAAGCAAAACCCTCGCCTTTTTACCTGACAGTTGGTTATCGGGTTTGAACGACCGCTTTGAGGGCATTCCCACGGGCAAGTTCGCTTTTTTCATTGGTGTGATGTGCCTTAAAGGCAGCGCCATTGGCGCTCTAAGCGCCCTGCCCTATGCAATGGCCGCAGATGTGATTGACCTAGACAGCTCTCGTACTGGCAAACGTCAGGGCGGTGCATACTTTAGCATTTGGACCATGACCCGCAAGCTTGCTTATGCGGCGGGTTTGATAGTGGGCACCACCGCGGCGACCGTCGTTGGCTTTAACTCATTGGCTGATCCAATCGATGCACCAAATACAGCTTATTCATTACTGTTGCTGGCGTGTTTGTATTCTATCGTCCCTGCCATCTTCAAGTTTGTGGCAATGCCATTGCTGTGGAATTACTCGTTGACCGAGGAAAAGCTAGCAGAAATTCAAAAGGAGATTGACGACGCCAAGGTTGTAGCAACCTAACGGTTGCCTTATCTTATATTTGTTGCGCGGCTGGCGTGGGCTAACTTGGCCGCTTTTAAATGGTCAGTAGCAAAGCCCTAGGTTTAAGAAAAACCTAGTATAAAAGGCTCAGACATCGCGCCAAATCTTGCCACGCTTTTGCACAGCATCAAGCATCGACCAATCACCTTGGGGCACCTCGAAGCCTTTAGGAAACGGTGCTCTGGGCTCCACCTCTAATGACACCATTACCCGATCATCCCGGTAGTAACATTGCATAACCAAACTCACTAAGGGTGCCATTACTGGGTGACCCTCTAGCTCAGGCAACACCTGTTCAAGTGGCAGGCCATCACCTAGGCCAGAAGACACTGCGTGCTCAACGCATTTGCGAATCTGCGCCTCATTAGCTTTAGCAGAATCTAAAATGTCGGCAAAAATCAGCTCATCATCTGCACCGGGCACATTATGAACTGCGCTTGCTGGAATGATCATTCCAACCAAAATCTTTAGCGCATCTCTTTCGTCAGCGCTAAACAAGCTATCTGTGGCAATAGTATTGCTCATAAGTCTTTCTTCTCTTCTTTTGGCTGCCTTCTTTTCGCTGCCTTTTTTGCTAACGCCTCTTGTCTACCGCCTAGGCAAAAGCTGACAACCGTAAAACCTGATTTTGAATTCAGTCAAACAAATGCGTTAAACGCTTTTTAATTTGGTCAGTAATGTATAGCGCCAAGGTCTGGATGGTCCGAGTGGGGTTCACACCAGCACTGGTCACAAAGATACTGCCATCTACGATGAACAGATTCTTGACGTCGTGACTGCGCCCCCACTCGTTAACAACAGACTTTTGGGGGTCCTTGCCCATTCTTGCAGTGCCCATCAAATGCCAGCCACCACTGGCCAAAGGCGACTCAATAATCACATCCGTAGCACCGGCGGCGCGCAGGGTTTCTGTGGCGCGAGCAACAGCGAAGTCCAACATCTTCTGGGAATTATCGCTGATGCTGTAGGTCATCTTAGGTGCAGGAATGCCGTGAGCGTCTTTAATGCTCGGATCTAACGTCACTGAGTTGTGTTCCTCTGGCAGATCTTCACAAATAGCCACCATGCCAGCGATGCGGTTATGCAATTTGCGGTAAGCATCGTGATGACCCGCGCCCCAAGGAATACGCCCTGAGTGCACACCGGTCAGAGCAGTTGCTACTAAACCTCGACCTCGAGTGGTCTCATAGGTGAAGCCACGGATAAAGTCTCTTTCTTCACCCGTTTCATAAAACTCCTGACTCCAAATACTGTCGTGAGGTCCCCGGTAACCATCTAAAGGTTCTTCGAACACACCCTGAATAGATGCATAGGGGTGAAGCATTAAGTTTTTACCGACCAAGCCTGAGCTATTGGCCAGCCCATCTGGAAATTGCTCGGATACGGAATTGAGCAATATCCGCGGCGTACCCACGCCGTTACAGGCCATGATAACCACATGAGCAGGCTGAAATTGCTCAACGCCGTCCTCGTCAAAATAAGTTACGCCAGAGGCTAAACCGTCATCGCCGACATTGATTTCTTTCACACGGCACCAGGTGCGCAATTCCACGCCTGCGCGAACTGCCTCAGGCCAATAGGTGATATCAGTACTGGCTTTAGCGCCTTGGGCGCAGCCATAAATGCAAGCACCAAGGTTTATACACTGATCCCTGCCGTTGTAAGGCTGTGTTGCAATAGCTGAATCTGAAGGCCACCAATGCCAACCCAGCTGATTAAAACCCTCCGCCAACTTCTGCCCAGACTTACCCATAGGCAACGGCGGCATGAGTGATTGTTTGGCGGGATACGCTGGATCACCAGCAAGGCCAGAAACGCCGGTAATACGATCATTTTCTGCATAAAAGGGTTCAAGGTCGCCGTAATCTATGGGCCAATCATCAGCCACACCATCTAAAGACTTAACCTTAAAGTCAGAGGGGTGAAAACGAGGATAGTGACCGGCATACAAAACGGTTCCACCACCGACGCCGTTAAAGTTGGCAATTTTGATCGGTGAATCATCATCATTTACAGGGTAATCACCAGGCTGCTGGCGGCGATTAGGATTAATACTGAAATCCGATTGCGCCCGACTCTCCCAGTCTCGCCCAGTAGTTGGGTAGTTTGAAGGGTTAGTCCACCCTCCCTGCTCTAAGCAGACAATGCGCATTTTGGTTTCGGCTAAATTCCAAGCCGCAGTGGCGCCAGATGCCCCTGCACCAATAATCAGAACGTCGGCTGGCGAAAAATCGATATCGCTGCTCACGCTCATTCCACCGCCCTGCTCAAACTGTATGTACGGTGCTTAACAATGCTCACCAAATTCCCCCCAAATGAAAATATCTCTAGGCGACATAATGCAATGATTAACAAGTCTTCGCCAGACTACCCAGATGGCAGGCTGATCAACACTTATTAACCTCCTAACAAAAAAAGAGCAAAGAGCGAACAAACACAGATCACGCGCAGTAAACGCCAGTTATGTATAATCGTCGGCAAATTGATCGGGCCGCTCTGCAGCGGTTCGCTTAGATTGCAAAAGAAAAAAGCTATTTTGGGGAGTAATAAAATGAGTCAAGCAACACCAGTGTTAGTTGGCATTAGCCACCTTGAGCAGCGTTTCCAAGATTTTGCCTCGGCAAAGGAACCTGTAGAACTCATGATTGATGCAGTCAAAGCCGCCGCGGCAGACGCAGGCAGCAATGAACTACTTAATGCCAATTCAGTGCGCGTTATCAAAGGCATTTGGGGCTATCAAAATCCTGCAAAAGCCGTGGCTGAAGCCATAGGCTGCCCAAACGCACAATCTGCTTTATCGCCATATGGTGGCAACTACGTGCAATCAGTATTGAACGTCAGCGCGTTAGACATTCAAAGCGGCGCCCACGACATAATTATTCTTACCGGCGCAGAGTGCGGCAACACCCAAGCAAAGGCAGCCAAAGCTCAGCATGATCTAGGCTGGGCAGAGCTACCGGGTACCCCTGACCTAATGATCGGCGAAGAGAAAGATATGCGCCACGAGGCCGAGATCGCTATTAGATTAGGCCGCCCGATCCAAATTTATCCCATTATGGAAACAGCCCTACGCAACGAATTGGGCATCAAAGTCGATGACCACATGAAGCATATTTCTGAGCTTTGGGCTGGCTTTAGTGCAGTGGCTGCGAACAACCCTAATGCATGGATTCGCGACGCCAAAACTGCCGAAGAAATTCGCACAGTTTCAGCCATCAACCGTCCGGTATCGTTCCCTTATCCTAAATTTTTAAACTCCAATAGTGCCGTGGACCAAGCTGCAGCGTTGATTTTGTGTTCAGAGGCAAAAGCAGAAGCGCTGGGCATTGCGAAAGAAAAGTGGGTTTATCCTTGGGCGGGTAGCGACGCTCAAGACCATTTCCACTTCTCAAACCGAGACAATTTGCACAGCTCCCCCGCCATTCGCCTTGCGGGCAAAAAATGTCTAGAAATGTCGGGGATGACACCGGCTGATATCGACTTGGTCGATGTATACAGCTGCTTCCCCGTCGCCGTGCAAATTGCCTGTAGAGAGCTCGGCTTAGACACCAGCAAGCCTTTAACCGTCACCGGCGGCTTAACCTGGGCAGGCGGCCCTTTGAATAACTACGTTATGCACTCCATTGTGCGTATGGCGGAGTTACTTCGAGCCCAACCAGGCGACAAGGGAATGATCACCGCGAACGGCGGTTATATTACTAAGCATGCTTTTGGCACCTATTCTACTCAGCGCCCAGAAAAGCCTTTCCAGCACGCGAACCTACAAGATCAGGTAGATGCATTACCCAAGCGAGAAGTCGCTATGGCGCACGTTGGCGAAGGTGTTGTCGAGGGTTACTCGGTTATGTATGGCCCTAAAGGTCTGGACAAAGCCTTTGTGGCGACGCGGTTGTCTGATGGACGCAGAGCCTGGGGCACTTCTCAAGATACAGATCTATTGCAAAGTATGACTACGGAGGAATTTGTCGGCCGCCCGGTGAAATTAGCCGACCATGTAGCCACATTTTAGATAGCGGTTTAGGTAGCGGCATTTTAACTAGCATTCCAACAAGCGGTCAGAGCCATTGAGCAACCCAGAAGAAATACACAGCCCTGAAGCGGGATTTCCAGCCGGCATAGGCCGGCGCTTGGGCGCCCTGATGTATGACAGTTTGCTGATTTTAGCGCTGTGGTTTTTAACAGGATTTATCTGGGTACCACTCAGTGGCGACGTGGTTACAGGCTTTGCATTTCAGCTGACTTTGCTTGTTGAAACTGTTGGTTTCTACGCGTATTGCTGGCACAAAAATGGCGAAACACTGGGCATGCGAGCATGGCATATTCGTTTGGTAGACGAGTCTGGCAACAGCGTAAGTGTTAAACAAATAGCCCTCCGCGCCATGGTTGCACCATTCTCGCTGGCGTGCGCTGGCCTAGGCTACCTTTGGCTGTTTATCGGTGACGACAAGCAAACTTGGCATGACAAAGCCAGTAAGACACTGGTTGTGCACCTGCCACGATAGTTCCCCGTCCTGTTATCGACCATTAAGCGAACCTTTGGCGATTTTTTGGCGTTTTGTTGGCACCGTGTGGCCCCACTCCGACCCGTCCTCTTAATCTAGCAGCCAGTAATCTAGCACCCAGCTCGCTCAAACTAGATTGCGACATGGGCATCTTGGCCTATTTTGTCTCATTTCTTTCCAGCCTTTTTCCTCCAATAACGCTAAACTTACACCTCACAACTTAAATTACTGATGTGGATAAATCGAACATGAATTTTACCCTTGCAAGTGGCGCGCTATCTGCCGCCCGAACCCCCTGCCTCGTGACTAGCTTTCAGATTGCCAAGAAAGTAGCAAAGGCGTCAGGAAACCAAAGCACGTTCAACCGTGCTACCCAGGATTTCAAAGACAGCATTGGCAACACGCTGTGCATTCAAATGGAAGGCGCAGTGGCAAGGTTGTTAATTATTGGTGGTACCAGCGAAGCCTCTGCAGCAAATTTTGCAAAAGCTTGCGATGTAGCGGCAAAGACATTGATCAAACTACCCATAGGCCAAGCACTAGTTGCGCTACTAGACGCTAAAGTGAAAGGCAAGGATGCGCCATGGAAAGCACAAACCTTGCTGCAAGCCATTAGCCATGCCGCCTATCAATTCAACCGCTACAAGAGTAAGCCAAAGCCCCCTCACCTATTGAAGCGCGTGCGTATTCAAGCACCGGCAAAAAATACGCCGTCAGTGCAACGCACCATCACTTTGGGCAACGCCCTGGACGCGGGCATGGCGCTGACAAAGGACTTAGGCAACGAGCCACCAAACGTTTGTACACCCCTCTACCTGTTGGCTGAAGCACGTAAAATGGCGCGCAACCCAAAGGTAAAAGTCAGCCACTTAGACGAGAAGAAAATGCTCTCCATGGGCATGGGTGCATTTATGGCTGTCTCCCAGGGTAGCGACAATCCAGGCCGAATGATCATAATCAATTACAGCGGTGGCCCAAAGAATCAGGCCCCCATAGCGCTAGTGGGCAAGGGTATAACCTTTGATACCGGCGGCATTTCCCTTAAGCCACCGCCCACAATGGACGAAATGAAATACGACATGGGCGGCGCAGCGGCAGTTTTAGGCGCCACGAAGGCAGCCATTGAAGCCAAGCTTCCAATCAATCTCTTAACTATTGTTGCAGCGGCTGAGAACATGCCGAGCGGCGGCGCTACTCGCCCTGGCGATATTGTGACCACCAGCTCAGGCAAAACCGTAGAAATTTTGAATACCGATGCTGAAGGCCGGTTGGTTTTATGTGATGCCCTCACCCATGCGCAGACCTTTAAGCCCCGCACAATCATCGACGTAGCTACGCTGACTGGCGCATGCATTATGGCGCTGGGCAGCCATGCCAGCGGACTTTTCGCCAACGACGATGCCTTGGCAGACGACCTCTTAGAAGCAGGCCAAGACACTGGAGACCGCAACTGGCGGCTGCCTTTATGGGACGACTACCAAGCAGGTCTTAACTCAAACTTTGCGGATATGGCCAATGTTGGCGGACGCGGTGCAGGCAGTGTTACCGCTGCGTGTTTCCTTGCGCGCTTTGTTGATGACACGCCATGGGCCCACTTAGACATTGCTGGCAGCGCTTTTCATGGCGGTGCAAACAAGGGTTCTAGTGGCCGTCCAGTACCAATGCTGTTCAAATATTTGGTTAACCAAAGCTAGCGCGGGCTGCATAAGTGACTCGGGTAGATTTTTACGTCTTAGAAGACCTCAGCGAAGATGCAGCAATGCGCTTCGCCTGCAGGCTGTGCCTTAAGGCCATACAAGGTGGTATGCCCGTGCACGTGCAACTTGAGGATAAAACCCAAGTTGCAGCAATGGACACATTACTTTGGGACTACCCGAAACACCGCTTTTTACCGCACCAGTTAATAACCGAGACCGGTGAAACAACTGCAGCCCAAGCTGAAACTGCCAGTGAGGCCCAATCAACTGAAAAGCCGGCTGATGCAACAACTGATAACGAGGCAAGCAAAGATCAAAGCAAGGACCGAGGCGGCGTGAAAAGCCCAATCCACCTTGGCTGCGATGGCCCACTCCATGACAGCGGGTTATTGATTAATCTGGCTACTCAGGTACCCAGTTTTTTTGGGCGCTTCGACCGAGTTGCAGAAATCATAGTCGGCGAAAGCAAAGACCAGGGGCGCGAGCACTACAAATTTTATCGTGATCGTGGCTACCCGCTGCATCACCATGACCTGAAAGATTGGGAAAATTAAGCTAATGTCGCCAACACCATTTTATGAGGGTTTGCGCCAAGCAACCCCAAGCCCAACAAAAGCCCAACGAAAGTAGATATATAGAAACATGGACACTAGTTTTAATCCGGAAAAAATAGAACAAGACCTTTACCAAAGCTGGGAGAAGGCTGGTCATTTTGCACCCAAGGGAGAAGGCGACGGTTATTGCATTCTTATCCCACCGCCTAACGTCACCGGCACGCTGCACATGGGCCACGCGTTTAACCAAACATTGATGGATTCGCTCATTCGCTACCAGCGTATGTTAGGCAATCGCACCTTGTGGCAAATGGGCACAGACCATGCGGGCATCGCCACACAAATGTTGGTGGAGCGGCAAATTGCCAGCGAAGGCAGCAGCAGACATGAATTGGGAAGGGAAGCTTTTATTGAGCGCGTTTGGGATTGGAAAAAACAATCTGGCGGCACAATTTCCAAGCAAATCAGACGCATGGGCTCCAGTATCGATTGGACCCGCGAACGTTTCACGATGGATGACGGTTATGCTGAGGCAGTACAAACAGCATTCATTCAACTGTTCGACCAGGGCCTCATTTATCGCGGTACTCGGCTAGTCAACTGGGATCCAGAATTGGGTACCGCTATATCTGACTTAGAGGTAGAGAACAAAGAAGAGCAAGGGTTTCTTTGGCATTTCCGCTACCCCTTAGCTGGTGGCGTGAAAACTAAGGAAGGCGACGACTTTTTGGTGGTTGCCACAACAAGACCTGAAACCATGTTGGGAGATACCGCAGTAGCCGTACACCCAGACGATGAGCGTTACGCACACCTTATTGGAGCGACCATTACCCTGCCCTTGGTTGGACGACAAATTCCTGTCATTGCAGATGATTATGTAGATATGGCATTCGGCACGGGCTGCGTAAAAATCACCCCCGCCCACGACTTCAATGACAATGAAATGGGCGCTCGACACAACCTTGAGTCTATTAACATCTTAACGCCAGAAGCCAAGATCAACGACGACGCACCTGAACCCTATCGTGGCCTAGATCGCGTTGTTGCGCGCAAGCAGATTGTTGCCGACCTTGACGCACTCGATTTGCTGGCTGCCGTTGAAGACCACAAACTCATGGTACCTAGAGGCGATAGATCTAACGCAATCATTGAGCCATACCTCACAGATCAATGGTTTGTGAAAATAGCGCCACTCGCTGAACCCGCTATAAAAGCGGTTGAAGATGGCAGCATCAAGTTTGTACCCAAACAGTATGAGAACACCTATTTTTCGTGGATGAGGGATATCCAAGACTGGTGCATTAGCCGCCAGCAATGGTGGGGCCACAGAATTCCAGCATTTTATGACGAAGCAGGCAATATCTACGCAGCTGAAGACGAAGTCAGTGCGCGCAAAAAATATGCTTTGAGTGATGAGATCAAACTCAGCCAAGACAATGATGTGTTGGAAACTTGGTTTTCATCAGCCTTATGGCCAATGGCCACATTAGGCTGGCCCGAAAAACACCCAGATTTAGAAGACTACTTACCGTCCAGCACACTGGTCACAGGCCACGATATTATTTTCTTCTGGGTTGCCAGAATGATCATGATGACCCTGCACTTTGAAAAGAAAGTACCCTTCGACACGGTATATATTCACGGCTTAGTGCGTGACTTTGAAGGGCAGAAAATGTCTAAATCGAAGGGCAATGGCTTAGATCCGTTAGACTTCATTGACGGCGTTGACCTTGAGACACTAGTTACCAAGCGCACCAGCAACCTCACGCAACCAAAAATGGCTAAGCGCATTGAAAAGCAAACGCGCAAAGATTTCCCTGAAGGCGTAGCCGCATATGGCACAGACGCCTTAAGGTTCACGTTTTGTGCGCTCGCCACAACCGGCAGAGATGTGCGCTTTGATACCAATCGTATTGAAGGCTATAGAAATTTCTGCAACAAACTGTGGAATGCGAGCAAGTTTGTCTTAATGAACACCGAAAACGTCGATCTAACACAGGCCGTTGACGAATCTACCCTCAGCTCTGCTGACCGCTGGATTTTGAGCAAAACCAGGCGCATGGTAGAAGATGCCAAGTTCGCATTGGAAACTTATCGCTTTGATATTTTCGCCAGTAGTATTTATGAATTTGCTTGGCACGAATACTGTGATTGGTACTTGGAACTCACCAAGTCACTGCTCTGGAATGAAGACATTGACCCGGCTCTGAAAAAGGCTACCCAGCGCACATTACTAGAAGTATTAGACACAATGCTGCGCACCGCGCATCCTGTTATGCCCTTTATTACAGAAACACTATGGCAGCAAGTTGCACCGCGTTTGGGGATCATTCCTGCCTCTGACAATGCAGCAGAAAACAGCATCATGCTGCAAAGTTTTCCTGATCCAGAAAAAATCATTAATGACCCCGCAGCTGAAGAACAAATTGAGTGGCTCAAGGCTGTAATAACTGGCATTCGTAACATTCGAGGCGAGGCGAACATTAAGCCGAGCAAAGAGATCACCGTGCTACTGCAAGGGGGCAGCCCCGCCGACCGCGTTGGCGCAACCGAGAGCAGCGAGATGCTCATGCGTTTAGCTAACATAGCGGAAATCACCTGGTTAGAGGACGGAGATACCCCACCAGCAAACGCTTTAAGCTTGGTAGGTGAGCTAAAAGTCATGGTGCCGTTAGCGGGACTCATCGACGTAGCCGCTGAACAAGCGCGCATAAACAAAGAGGTGGAACGCATCCGCGGTGAGATAGAGCGCATAGACAAAAAACTCAGCAATGAGTCATTTGTTGCCAAAGCGCCTAGTGAGGTAGTTGAGAAAGAACGAGCAAGAGCTGCTGAATTCAATGCAACACTTGGCACCTTATCCGAACAGATGGAGCAGCTTGCCTCTCTAGCTTAAGGAACTTTCCAGAGGCTGGGGCGATGGCGCCCTTGCCTTGCCTTGCCTTGCCTTGCCTTGCCTTGCCTTGCCTTGCCTTGCCTAAACAGTATGAGCGACCATGTAATCGTCAAGCCAATCGGCTTTACAGCACAAAAAAACAACGCCTCGATTCTAAGTCTTTAGTTTTTGATTTCTGGTTTCTCGCTTTTGATTTCCGGCTTTTGGTTTCCGGCTTTTGGTTTCCAGATAACTCACCTGACTAATGCTTTTTGCCAGATCTTAAAGCACTTTCAACCCTCTTAGTTCAGTTATCCACTCAGTGACTTCACCTGCCTCGCCTGCCTCGCCTGCCAGACGATATTGATATACCCATGCTTGGACAACCACATGAGTTTGGGCAACAGACCCAATACCTAAAGCGCTCACCCTAAACACAAGATTTTCGGATATATCAGATGAATTCAAAATCTCCACCAACACGCACGGAGACTCCGCCGCTGCTTCAGGGACCAATTCAATGGGTAGACAATTCGCTGATGACCAAACAGATATATTCTGCCAATTACGATCAAATGCAGACACCAAGTACATGCCCTGCGACCCAGAACCACTGAACTGCGTGGGGTGAAAACGATGTATATCATCAAGGGCGTTATCCAAGGCAGCAAAAGCTGCATTGCTGGCCACATAGGCATCTACAAAACTCTGACTTGAATAGACACCTAACCGACTTACCGACACGCTGGAGACGGCAATTAGCGACAGTAAAAACAAAAGAAATAGGCTGACCATAAGCACAAGGCCTTTTTGACGGACTAAGAGCGAGGAGCGATGCAACCCTACTTTGTGAGTGCGCTTGGGCATCAATTGCGCCTTGCCCAATAGCTGCAAACTCCAAGATATACCTGAGGATCCGGCGTTTCTTCGAGTTTTAGACTCCGATTTGCCAACACTTTCGCCTTAGCGCTGGTTTTGGTTTTGATTGTGGTCATGGTCATGGCCGTAGTTGTGATACTGCTATTGCCAATGATCAAGAATCTGGATGTAACATCACTTGCACCGCAACAACTCAACGCGAAACTTCCAACACGCTTGGCCGCATATTTTGCAACGCGTAAGTCAGGCTAAAACTGCGCGCTAAAGCGTAGTTCTCTTCATCAACAAACCCATAAACACTCTGAAGTACAAAAGAAATCCAGATAGATGCGACAGTTGCATCCACTGGAATTTGGTCCCACTGGTAATAACCGACCACCCCACCTTCAACGAACAACGGCGGGACACTGCTTTCATCAGTGGCACGGGGACCATACTTTACCCCGTACAAAACCTGCATATCTCTAACGCCTCTAACCAATTCAGACGGCCTTGAGTTACCCTCCTTCCACCACAACGAGTAAAGGGTATTGCCACGAACATCTGGAACTTGGCTAAGACCTATAAAGAAAACCGTAGTACGCACATGAGCCAAGATACTTGAAGCCGCAAAACCTTCTGGAGACAAAGACAAGCCCACAGAAGTTTCAGCACCTAGGCCTGATGTACCAACAGGCCCGTTAGCAAATGATCCGCTGCCTTCACCCCAGCTTAAGCTCACCATGGCACCAGAACGCCTACGGTTAGTGGTGTTAAACAATGCGCCTTGATCACAGTCGGCGATCATCAGAATATCGCCATTCTCGGGTTCCAAATGTTGTTCACCCACCTCAATGAGGAGGGACCCGTCGTGGGGCAATTGCCTGACATGCCCTGCCGCATCCCCCATACCCCGTAACACCAATATGTCTGCTTCAGGCGCGAGAATATTTTCCCTAATGCCATTATTCGGTTTGTGTAACCGGTGCCGATTAGACGTTAACGGTAGGCTTTCTATGTTTGGTCGAAAACGCCCACTGCCAATATTTTCATATCCTTCAACGGGGCGACTCAAATCGTATTCAGGCAGGTCTTGCCATGTGCCGCGCAGAAAATTAGCGATACTAGTGTGGTTACCCAAACACCCCATATAACCCGCACGAGCAGCAGCACGACTTAGAAACGTATCAATAAGCCGCATACTTTCATGCAGATTAGCCGTTGCTAGAGTTCGCCCGTGGGTTCGTATAGTGCTGGAAAATACCTGCCCAAGGGCCGCTATAACCAGCAAACCCAGAGAAAGTGATATCAGCAACTCAACTAAACTGAATCCCCCGCTTCGCTTAGGTGGCCTATGCTTTGTAATACCAACACCCCTAGTTCGGAAAGTCGCTGCCCTGACTGTATGACCAGCATCCCAGCGACCAAGTGCGCGGCTAACGGGGCCTTGGGTTGGCACATGCCTCACTACCTCACCCCAAAATCTAGCATCTGCTCACGTGCACCCGCGCCCTGCCAGCGAATCTGTGTCAGCACCCTTGCTGACGAGCTCGCCTCCCCGTTTATAGTCAACGCCAGCCTGCTCTCAGGCAACTGCAAAAAAGACTGATCGGCATTTAAACTGAAGGGTCTGAGCCCCTCACACCCATCGTTTTCAACCCCGCCGCCAGTTAAAGCGCAGTGCCACAAAGCCACATCAAAATCGGCTAGCGCAGATTCTGAGCACGTTCGATTGATACATGATGTTAACGCTGGGGAAGACTGCTGAAATCCGACATTTGAATAATGTTGGCCAAACTCGCCCAAACTACTTTGATGACTTTTTATTCTCTGAAACAAGTTCTTACTTTCAAGTACGGCAAGAGTACGACTCAAGCCGTCACTGTTTTGCTCGAAACTGCTCACCGTAGATTGGGTTAAGCCCAAGATGCCAAAACTCAAAACAACAGTGGCAACCTGCAAATCCAAAAGCGAAAAGCCTTTATTATGGCGCCTGCTATTGAACAACCTCTTATTATGAAAACTTTTGCCACGAAAGCAGTAGAACAGAAAGTGCAACTTAGGATTCATCAGCTACAATCCAGTCGTTTTCATCTACCCCAACCACACCATCTGCATTTTCATCCCAAAACTTTGCTCCTGAACTACTTAAACCAAGCGCACCGGCACTGAGGCTATCATTCACACTTGTCGCTGTAAGTGCGAACTCAGATGAGGTGCCATTAATAGACAGTTGGTAATTCCCTTGCACATGACTGACGGGTTGACAAACGTCGCGAGCAATTGGACCGACGCTTGCGTCCCCAAGGCCATCCTCATTCGTGTCGGCAAAATTCAGATAAGACCGCGCACTACCCGCCCTACCTCTTAGAGATTGGGCACAAGCCGTTAAATCCGTCTGTGCCGTGACTCGATAGCTTTGCTGCACATAGGCTTGATAACTTGGCACTACAACCAGCGACAAAATTGCTGCAATTGCTAAGGCCACCAACAGCTCTATCAACGTAAAACCACGCGCGCCTAAAACAAAAAATCTCTCTGCACGGGACTGGGGCCCACCCACCTGCACCGGAGAATTGATATCCGTTACACCTTCACAGATAAGTCTGCCTATATATGCACAAAAGTATGTGTAAACGTATGCGCAAAGAAATTGCGGTTCTGATTTTCGATTTTGCATAGCCATAGACATTGCTATCTTTAGGAAAGGTATCAAAGGGCCAAAGACTGAAAAGTAGGTAAGCGAACGCCTAGTGAAGGGCAACAGGGCGACAAATAAACCCAGGAGAAGAAGCTGCGGAGTCAGCAGTTAATTTTACCCGCGACTCACTGGTCAGCTAGCCTGACCAGTTATTAGGTGATTCGCACTTACCCTCTACCAACAGACAGTAAGGGGGGCAAATTATTGAGGAGAGTTGTTAGACACTGCCTTGTATAACGTCTTTAGTAATGTCTTTAACATTGTCTTTTGAATTTGCTGTGATTAGGGCGAAAACAAAACCGCCCACTGCGCCAGCGGCTACTTGAGAAAGCAATCCACCGGCGCTTCTGGTTACTGCTATTGGGTTGGTACCCATCATCAATCCAAGACACACAATTACGGCATAAATACCCATGGTGCCCGCTAACACATAACCTATGGTACGCAGATGCGGCACTCGACGAATGATTAACGCAGCGACCCCAAAAGCCAAAAGCAGAGCGACAATTACGATAGGTAAAAACAGGTCCAACATTCCCACCAAATCATGCTGCAAGGTTTGTGCGCGCAGTGCGAAATCTACCGCTATGCCCATATCCACCAAATTCAGCAAATTAATTTGCGAATAGCCAATGACTGCGACAATGTAGGTTGCAACTACTGCTGCTAAAAATCCGTATGTCCGTAATAACAAAACTCTACTCCCGTGATAAAATTCAGACGCGAACGCGGCGTCAAATGATCGACCGTTCCTACAATTCGATGTGGCACAATACCACTATTAAGCATTTGACCAAACCCAGTGACCAAGGAACGTAAATGAAAAAAGCGCAGGAACCGTTTAGAAAAATATCTCTCAATTTTCAAATCATTGGCACCCGCCTAGCTAAATCTTTTGCGTTAGCTGCTATCATTTTGTTCACACTGCCAACCAATGCTGAAGAGCAAACTTATCGACTTGAGACACTGGCTAAAGGCCTGAACTTTCCGTGGAGTGTTGATTTTTTACCCAACGGGGATTTGTTGGTTGCAGAGCTAGAAGGCACGCTCAAGCGAATTAGTAAAGACGGCAGTTCTAGCAACTCTGTTAGCGCAGTGCCAACAGTATATCGTGCCAGCCAAGGCGGGCTTTTCGACGTGCTGCTAGACAAAGATTTCGCAACCAACAGTACCTTGTACCTTTCCTATGCAGAAGGCGATAGCGAAGAAAATGGCACTACGGTGGCTCGCGCAACGCTAACCGGCAATGCCCTGACTGATGTAGAAGTCATATTTACCGCTAGTCCGCGCAAGTATGCGCCCCTGCACTACGGTGGCCGCATGGCCTTCACCAGCGATGACTTGTTATTAATCACCACAGGTGACGGCTTCGACTTCAGAGAACACGCCCAAGACCTCAATTCGCACTTAGGCAAAACCATCCGCATTAACAAAGATGGCAGCCCTGCCCAAGGCAACCCGTTTCCAGAAGCACCAAAAGTTTGGACCTACGGCCATCGCAACCCTCAAGGTTTGGCTATTGCCCTAGATGGCACCGTATACCTGAACGAACATGGACCAAAAGGCGGTGACGAACTGAACGTCATTACTAAAGCTAACAACTATGGTTGGCCCGCTATCACTTACGGCATGGACTACAACGGGGCCTATGTTTCGCCGCTCACAGAGTATCCGGGTATGCAACAACCCCAGTATGTTTGGACGCCTTCTATCGGACCTTCGGGCATGGCATTTTATGAGGGCAACAAATTTCCCAAGTGGCAAAACAGTTTGTTCGTGGGCGCATTGGTGAATAAGGAAGTACGCCGCTTGACCGTCGAGAACCAGCAAGTAACCGCAGAAGAGACAGTGTTTGCAGAGTTAGATGCAAGAATACGTGACATTCGGGTGGGCCCAGATGGGTTGCTGTATATCGTTACCGACGGTGACCCAGGCACAGTGATCAGAGTTCACCCAGAGTAGGCATTGCGCGCACCAGTCCATTGCCGGGCCTTAGTTGTCTGACTAAGGCTTTCAAACCTTCACTCAGCACAACGCCTTCGCATAAACTTTTGGAGTAGATCTTTAGCTTAGGCCCTCCTTCCTAATAGACATTGCGCCTTTTTCTAGAATCTAATGCGATCTATTACGATCTATTACGATCTAAAAATCTCCTCATCCGTTGTTAGCACATCCAAATCTATCCCCTTACTGGCAAGGTAACGCTTGCGCAGTGGATAATAGGCAACAGCAATGGCTATCCATAGCATCAATACAACAATCACTGTGGTGGATAAATCCTGGGCCAGGAAGTACACGCCGACCACGCTAGCGAATTCTGAAAACAAAAACAGCGCCCACATCCAACCTTGACTGAGCTGAAACACCGACTGCTTATAAGCTTCGGGATATTTTTTAGGAATTTGCGTGACGACCCAAAATACTACGAACGCTGGGAAACTTGCAGAAATAGTGGCGGCTCTGGCGTTGTCCCCGATATCTAGGCCAAAAATCAGCGGCATTGCGCCCACCGCCAACATGCCGAGAATGATCACATAAGGTGCGCCATAGCGATTTAAAACCCCTACCCACTCAGGCAGCAACTTGTCCCAACTGGCGACCATAAATGATCTCGGCAATTGAATGAACTGTGAATTCAAAGTTGTGCAGATAGCCAGCCCCGCGCCCGCAATCAAAAAATACGTCATCGCCCAGCCCGGCAAAAACGCACGGCCAGCAACTGTCAGCGGTTGGTTAATCATTTCCTGCCACGGGATAACACCCACACTGGCCAAAGCAACAAACCCGTAGACCACCACAACGGCGAGTGTTGCGGAAATCATAACCACAACAACCGTACGCCGCGGATTAATCATCTCACCGCTAAGACCCACCACAAGGTAAGCGCCGCCTGTAGCGAACTTAAGCAAGAAAACCGCGGTAATAAATCCGACAATGCCCTTGGGGAACATAGGCGTAAGCAACGCGGTATCAAGCTGAGGAATGGCAAACCCTGCGTAGAGTGCCAACGCAGACATAAGTAATAGCACCAAAAACATTTGCACTTTAGAGGCCAATTGCAGTCCAAACAGATTCGCACAACCCAATACTACAATGATCAGCAAACCCCATTGGTTAACTGACAACGCAGGGAATAACGGATTTAGATAAAGGCCAAAGGAACTGCCATACAAACTGAGCGAAATAGTGGCGAGCAGAATGAGCAAAAGCACAATAGAGCCCAGCCAACCGCCGCCGACTCTAGAAGACCAAGTGTAATAAGCGCCCGTAGCAGGGAGCGAAGTACCCGCGATCATAATGGGTATGGAAACAACCAGAACAAGAATGCCGGCGAAGAAATAAGCAAGGATCACAGAGGGACCTGTCATGCCGATGGCGATACCGGTAAGGGCCACAACCCCAGCCCCGATGATCTGGCCAACAGCGATAAAGAACACATCCCAAAAGCCGAGTACTCGGCGAAGTTTATTCGTCTGCAAAGCTGCCCTCACTGAATATGTAAATCATGCCGCCAACCAGATCACGCCAAAAAATAAACGGTCACTACGTTCACTTGGGACTATCCTAGCGGAAACACAAGCCACCTGAACATCGCAAATTTAGGCGCGACATCGACTATGGTATTCTAGAAACATCTCGCCCCAAAAATCATAAAACCTCAGTGCTGATTATCGACTAAATAGCTCCGTTTATCTTGAAGGGTGAAAAATTCGATTAAATACAAGCATTGTGGAAAAGAAACGCCAGCATTAATGGATAACCAATTGAGAAAATAAGAGGCGATTATGCTATTTCGAGTGAGTGAAAAAATTTTGAGTCTGAGCGACAACTTTACGATCACTGATGGTCAGGGCACGCCAAAATATATTGTAATTGGCCAAACCTTTTCCTTGGCCGACAAACTCTCTTTCCAAAACCCTCAGGGCGAAGAGCTAGCGTTTATTCAACAAAAATTCCTTTCACTCAAATCCAAATATCAGATATTCGTTAAAGGCGAATTGTTTGCAGAGGTTGTAGAAGCGCTTAGTTGGTTTAAGGAAAATTATAGGTTAGATGTTCCTGGCCCTAATGACTACGAAATTGCAGGCTCATTTTGGGGCCACGAATATATTTTCACTCGATCCGGCAGACACGTTGCGTCTGTGCAAAAAAAGCTTTGGGCATGGCGCGACAGCTATGGCGTAGAGATTGCTGATGGTGAAGATGAAGTCGCAATTTTGTGTACCTGCATCGCTATTGATCAAATACATAAATTCGCTCAACAGATTCAATAACTCAGTGCATGGATCAATGTACTCATGTACTAATCTGCTAAAGTGGACTCGAAGCGCTGAGCACCAAGTGCATACACTCAACCCTATAAAACCTACAAATAGCCACAAACAAATCTATTAACAGTTTTCCACCATACAAAAAATTGATTACAAAAAACAACTGAAAGAACTCTACCGCCCTTCTGCAAGGCGCATTGACATAGTGAATGTGCCTAAGATGAATTTCTTAATGGTAGAGGGCACCGGCACACCCGGCAGCGGGGAATATACTGCGGCTGTAGAAGCATTGTACGCGGTGGCCTATACGTTAAAGTTTATGATAAAAAAACGAGAAAGCGGCTTTGATTACGGCGTAATGCCGTTAGAGGGTTTATGGTGGGCCGAGGATATGGCTGATTTTGTCAACGACAATAAATCAAACTGGATCTGGACCATGATGATTATGCAGCCAGAACTGATTACTAAAACATTAGCTAAAACGGCAATTAAACAGGTTGCGGAGAAAAAGCAGTTACCCGCGTTGGCGAAAATTAAATTTGAGTCTTTCAGTGAGGGTAGGTGCGCGCAAACCCTACACATTGGCCCGTTCTCTGAAGAGGGCCCGACTATAGAGCGCATCCACGCACACATTTGGCAAAATGGCGCAGAACTCGCTGGCAAGCATCATGAGATTTACCTAACGGATATTCGTCGTGCGGCGCCTACAAATTGGAAAACAATTATCCGGCAACCAATGGCTTAATTCGGCAGCCCAGTTTACAGCACACTCTTACACCATTGCTTTGGGGTGTTGTTTTGCGCCGATTGCACAACCGTCGTGGGTCTTTGCCACTTTTTCTTTGCCTTTTTTCAACATCTTCTTGCAGGCGTCTCATTGTCCACCAGCCACGCCAATGTTAATCAGACACTCAGCACAACTTTACCAACGGTGCCATTGCCAGCCATCAAGGTGTGAGCCGCTTGCATTTCTTGTATAGGAAATTGGGCGTCAATGATTGGGCGGATGTCACCCGTCGCTATTTTAGGCCAAACGTCTTTTAATAGCCCCTGCATAACAGCGGTTTTTTCTGCGATGGGTCGCGCGCGTAGCGTAGAGCCGATGACTCGGGTGCGCTTCATCATCAACATAGCTAGATTAATTTCTGACTGTATACCACTCATCAAACCGATGAGTACCAAGCGTCCGCCTAACCCTAATACCGTTAGATTGTCGCAGAGGTACTGAGCACCGACGGGATCTAGGATCATATCCACACCACTTGGCCCAGCCCACTCTTGAGCCTTGGCTAAGAATGATCCGTCATGCCGGATAGAGCCACCTTCAGCACCGAGTGCCACGCACTGAGCAAGTTTGTCCTCGCTGCCCACAGTGACGAAACTTGGGTTATTGGTGTGTTTAAGCATTTGGATTGCAGCAGTACCTACGCCACTGGCGCCGGCATGCAAAATAACGCGTTCGCCGTCTTGCAAAGCACCTTCCATGTACAGGTTCAAATATGCGGTGGCAAACACTTCTGGTAACGCGGTGGCTTCAACAAAGTTAAGACCGCTGGGAATAGGTAGCACCTGCCCTGCTGGCACTACTACTTGCTCGGCATATCCGCCGCCCGCTAACAGCGCACATACGCCATCACCTAACTCAAAACCGTCAACGCCCGCTCCTAGCTCTACTACTTCACCAGCACATTCTAACCCCATGATCTCACTGGCACCTGGAGGAGGCGCGTAGCCGCCGGCCCTCTGCATTAGGTCTGCGCGATTAATTGCCGTGGCTTTTACCTGAATACGAATTTCGCCCGGTCCACATTCGGGGGCTGCGTAATCGGCCCAAACCAACCCTTCACCGTCTACTTGTATCGCCTTCATATTATTCCCCATCAGGTAACCCTCTTTAAATTCTCAGCTTATTTGCCAGCCTGCTATAAACTTTCTGCAGCTTCACATGCACCCAGCACTACCAAGACATACGTATTTTCAAACCTTGATCGTGTAGGTAGCCCTTAAGCTCGCTCACTTTGTAATCACCGTAGTGCACCATAGACGCGACCAGCGCAGCATCTGCATGTCCTTTAGTTAACACTTCGTATAAATGTTCTGGCAAACCTGCGCCACCTGACGCAATAACGGGTATGCGCACAGCCTGAGCGATCATTGAGGTTAGCTCAATTTCGTACCCGTCTTTAGTGCCGTCGGCATCAATAGAATTAATCACCAACTCGCCAGCACCGCGCTTCTCACCGTCTAAGGCCCAAACAAGGGCATCTAACCCCATTGGTGAGCGGCCGCCGTTAATGACAATTTCGTAACCGCTGGGTATATCGCTAGATTTAGTGACTTTGCGGATATCCATAGACAACACAACATTTTGGTTACCAATGGCCGAGGCGCATTCGTCAATCAACTCGGGACGCTTTACCGCGGCTGAATTGACGTTGATTTTTTCTGCACCTGCTAAACGTAAGTCGGTAGCGTCGCTGACGCTGCGAATACCGCCACCCACAGACAACGGAATAAATACTTGGCTTGCAACGGACTCAACCACATCGAGCATGATATTGCGCTTATCGCTTGAGGCGGTGATGTCATAAAAAACTAACTCATCCAGCCCATCAATATAGTACTCATGGGCTTTCTCTACTGGGTCACCAATATTCTGCGTGTTTACAAATTTAACACTCTTGGCTAGGTGCCCATCTCTTACATCCAAACAGGCGATAACACGTTTGCTTAACATTGACCGTCCCACTGCGCAAAATTACTCAATAACCGTAGCCCAACTCGTCCACTCTTTTCCGGGTGAAACTGAGTGCCGATATAACTGTCTTTACCAATTGCGCTGGCAAAGTGGCCTTCATAATCTGTGGTGGCTAAAATGGCGGCGTTGTCTTTGGGGGTGGGAAAATAGCCGTGCACGAAGTAGAACTCGTCCCCCGCCTCTATGCCTTCAAGCACTGGGTGCGCCTGCTGCACGCAGACCTCGTTCCACCCCATGTGCGGGACCTTAAGATCTGGGCGATCCATACGAAAGCGCGTTACCTCGCCGGCAATAAGGCCAAGTGTTGGCGTATCGTTTTCTTCGGAATAATCCAAGGAGATCTGCATACCGAGGCAAATGCCCAACACCGGACAACCATTGCTGATCACCTCGCGCAGGGCTTCGTCTAAGCCGCGCGCTTTGACACTGGCCATGGCACTGCCTGCCGCCCCGACACCAGGGAAAATCACGCGCTTGGCATGTCGCAATTGATCTGGGTCTGCACAAAATTCTGCGTCCAAACCGACCTGCTGACAGGCTCTTTTGACGCTGGCCAAATTTCCCGCGTCATAGTCTACAATTAGTGTCACGATGCTCGCTTTGTTGTTCCTAGAAAGGGGCAAGATACTATCTCAATGCATGCAAATTCACTAGATATACACAGGGCCGATGCTAAAAAAGCATCGTCAAATCGAGTACTCAACCACTCTTAAGCCATTAACCTATTAACCTAGTAAAGAAGAGTCCTTTCATGCAAACAGCCCAGTCGACGAAGAACGGTTTTCTACTTATCAATTTGGGTACGCCCAGATCGCCGTCAGTAAAGGATGTGCGAGAGTATCTGGGTGAGTTTCTTATGGACCGTCACGTTTTGGACGTGCCATGGTTTTTACGCAAAATTATTGTCAGTGGCTTTATTCTGCCCTTTAGACCCAAAGACAGCGCAGAAGCTTACGGCAAAATTTGGACAGATGCCGGTTCGCCATTGCTAGTCAAAAGCCAGACCCTTGCTGACAGCTTAGAGGCAGCTCTCGGAGAGCCTGTGGCGCTGAGTATGCGCTATGGCAGCCCAAGCATTCACGACGGCATACAGGCACTGAAAGCGCGTGCTGTAGATAACGTTTGTATCATCCCCCTCTATCCGCAACATGCTGACTCAACCATCACCACTTCTATTGAAGCGGCTGTTGGCGCACTGCCAGAAGGCATGTCCTCCTTTGTGATGCCCCCTTTCTATAAAGAACCACAGCACGTTAAAGCGTGGGGCGAAGTTATTCGCGAGCACCTGCCTGAGCAGTGGGACCACTTGTTGTTTAGCTACCACGGCCTGCCCGAACGCCACCTAGAAACAGCAGACCCAACCAAAAAACATTGCTTGAATTGTGACGACTGCTGCAATGTGCCGTCCCCTGCTCATGAAACCTGTTATCGGCACCAGGTTTATGAGACCTCTAAGGAAATTGTGAAGTATCTGGGCCTAAGCGACGACCAATATGGCGTGAGCTTTCAGTCTCGATTGGGACGCCTGCCTTGGCTTACCCCCTATACCGACAAGGTACTGGAGGAGCTGCCAGGAAAAGGTATCAAAAATGTGGCGGTGGTCTGCCCCGCTTTTGTAGTGGACAACTTGGAGACGCTTGAAGAAATGGGCATGCAGGGTCACGAAACCTTTATGGAGGCAGGCGGCGAAACTTTCACCTTAATTCCGTGCATTAACGACAGCCCTGTTTGGGTAGAGGGTCTCGCTGACCTATGCCGCAAGGAGAGCGAAGCTCACGCCTAGTTTTAAGTATTGCCGCAGGCCCTAATTTAGGGCCGCAGCTGCTTCTTCGCACCCAGTTGCTGGCTCAGCGCTGGCTAATCGCCTTCTATCTCCCCCGCTAAACGCGAAACCTCATTGTAAAATGAACGCACCAGCTCTTGAGAAAACATAGACTTTCTTGCCACAAACCTGACCGGTCGGGTTAACCCAGATTTATCTAACTCGAGGATTTGATCCATAGGCACTGCCAATGTGCGCGCGACGCCCACCGGCACCAGACCATGACCGAATCCAGCCAGCGCCATTTGCGCCACGGCAAAAAAGGACTCCAAAGACGCTACCCTATTGAGGTTCATGCGCTGCATATTTTCCTCAATAGACCCCCAAGCACCCGAGCGCGACTCAATGGTCATTACATCTAAGGGGTCACCGTTTTTGTACTTCAGCGCGCCAAGGCCAGAGGGAATGATAACCATGGGCTCTTGGCGAATAACCTCGGATACCAAGTCAGAGTCCGCGTCTGGGCTACCCGTACAAATACCCACCATATATTCACCCGAGCGCAAGCGATCAAGGACCACTGGTGAACGCTGAGCATGGAACTCAAACTCAACACTGGGCATTACATCGCGCACTTTAGAGAACAGATCGGAGCCCCAGCTGGCCAAAATAGCCTCAGAAACGCCGAGGATAATTTTACCTTTACGTAAGGCATTATCTTCCAAAAACACACTGCGAAGCTCTGACAAGAGCGGTGTCACGCGTTCAACCAAACGGGTTCCGTGATGGGTCAGTACTACGCGACGACCATGCCGCTCAATCAACTCACGATCATAATAACGCTCCAGTGAGGCAATTCTTTTGCTCACCGCTGACTGGGAAATACGCAATGCAGTGCTGGCTTCCATCATGGTGCCGGCCTTGGACAGCGCGACTAATGTCTCTAGATTTTCTATCATGGCTCATAATCTTGCGCGAGAAGACTTGATCATATTCTTATTCGTCGCTTTTTTCATGAATCATATGAACTTATTGTCGCCCAATGCTTTATATCGCAATCATCGTCACAGCCTTTCTCACCAGCGTGTTGTCTGGTTTAGTGGGTATGGCAGGCGGCGCGGTACTTATGGCGGTACTGATCACAATACTCCCCGTTTCAAGTGCCATGATATTGCACGGTGCAACCCAGGCCATGGCCAACGGCTCAAGAACCCTCCTGCTCAGAGAACATCTCATTTGGCGACTACTGCCCGGTTATGGCTTAGGGGCTGCTTGCGCCGTGGGCATCGCCACGTGGCTTGTACTCGTGCCTGACCCAGGCGTAGTGCTGATAGCCATTGGCGTCTTTCCTTGGGCGGCACAGTGGAGTAACAGACTAAAGGGCTTGGATATCACACAGCCACTGACCACAATTGCATGCGGCTTTATTGTGACCTTTGCGCAGCTAATTGCTGGCGCCGCTGGCCCTATCTTAGATGTGTTCTACCTCAACAGCGGATTGGGCAGACAAGCCATAGTTGCAAATAAGGCGCTCACCCAAACTGTCGGGCATTTACTGAGAATTTTGTACTACGGGGCGCTTATCTCACTGAGCAGCGAACTACCCGGCTGGATATTTGCGGCCTCACTGGGTGTGGCAATTCTGGGCACTCGCGTAGGGACAATGTTGCTGGCTAAGTGGAATGACGCAGATTTCACTAAACTCAGTCGCCGTATCATTTTGACCGTAGCAACAATTTGCATTTTTAGAGGGGTTTACGTTTTGACAAGCTGACTTAGTTAGCTGATATAGTTAGCTGATTTAGCTACCTGATTTGGTTTGTTCACTCACCGTTGCGCTTACAAGCAGCTCTCAGGAGAGCCGCTTTCAATAGATAATTTTATTGAGTGTCGAGGGGCGTAACGTCAATGGTTACGCCGCATTCATACTCTTCAACAGTGAAACCGAACCTTAGACCGGTTTCACTACGAAGAGCAGGTCCCCTACATTGACCTGCTGGCCATTACTGATATTCACCCGCGTCACCTGATAACTGCGGCTGGGGTCATACACCTCCCCGTCCAAGTTAAAGTCTTTCAGCGTCAATGGGTTGAATATCTTCATCGCTTCCAACTGACAGAGCGTTTCTGTCAAGCCAATCTTCTGCCCCACGGCCACATACTCTGGCTCTGAGGGAGATGGCGCGCTGTAGAAAATTGCCGTAGCGGGCGCAAGCACCTTCAACTCATCAGTGCCATCAATGCGCACCGCGTTGCTGTCAATGTTTTCACCCTTAGCACCGCTGTTAGACTCTATGTCGCTTATCAGCGCCTCGATATCAATACGCTGCAACATCTCTGGCAGATAATTGGTGTCGTATATACCCTTCCGGAAGGTTTCGTCAGCAAGGATCATGCGCAGCAGAGGAATGTTGGTGCAGATACCGGTGATGACCACTCGGCTCAGATAGTCAATTAGCTTATCTGCCGCCGCATCTCTTGATTCAGCGTGAACCACCAGTTGCGCGACCATACTGTCATAGTAAGGCGAAACAAACTTGCCCGGCCCTACTGTGGCAATGATTTCAACACCATCCTCTTCAGGGAATACACACTCGTCTATTTGCCCTGGGTGCGGTCTAAATACTACGTCACCGTTAGCTTGAACCACCAATCTTTCGGCAGTGACTCGCGCTTCAATTGAATAGCCATTGTCAGCAATTTTAAGGTCAGCGATGGATTCGCCAGAAGCAATCCTAAACTGTTCCGCAACAATGTTTACACCGGAAGTCCACTCTGTGACCGGGTGCTCGACCTGCAAACGGGTATTCATTTCCATGAAATAAACAGCATTTGAGCGCAGGTCGTAAATAAATTCTACGGTGCCTGCACCCACGTACCCTACCTCATCAGCAATATCTGCCGTGGAACGTAAGACAGTGGCAAGCAAGTCTTCAGGCAGCATGGTGGAACCAGACTCCTCAATAACCTTTTGCTTGTCGCGCTGCACACTACAATCTCTAATACCCAACACGCGAGTATTGCCATGGGTATCGCGCAACAATTGGGCCTCAATGTGTCGCAGTGAAGTAACGTATTTCTCTAAATACACATCGCCGTTACCAAAAGCGCTACGCGCCTCTAAACCCACACGATGAAACAGTTGCTCGAACTCTTGAGCACCTTCTACAACTTGAATACCTTTACCACCGCCACCGTGCACGGCTTTGATTAGAATCGGGTAACCTATATCCAGAGCAACCTCTGCCGCTCGTTCAACATTAGTCATGATGCCGTGGCTGCCGGGTACAACAGGGACCTTCAATCTCAATGCGGTGTTAATAGCATTGGACTTATTACCCATAGTTTCCATGCTGGAAACTGGCGGCCCAATAAAGTTGATGCCTCTGCTTCGCACTAATTCAGCAAAACCTGAATTTTCAGAGAGGAATCCGATGCCCGGATGCAAACTGTCTACACCTTCATTTTCGGCAACGTTCAGAACACTCATAGCGTTCAGGTAACTTTCATCTGGAGTATTACCGCCAATACATACAACGGTGTCTTGGGGGCGTAATTGGTCTACTGCCATGGACTCCATATCTGGGTCACTTTGCACCAACACAACGTCTACATTTTGCTGCTGCGCAATACGAATGAGTTTCGCAGCAGTACAACCTCGGGCATGAATCAATACTTTACGGGTTGGGCGAATCAATTCTTCGTCAGTAAAGACTGGCCTTTGTGCCACAACAATAGGACGCTGCTCTTCTAAGCCACCGGACAAAATCCCGGCAATAACGTCTTCTACAGAGTCCTTCGGATGAGGTATGTCCGCATCTACTTCAGCCAGATTGTCCTCTAACTCGGAATAAAATGGATGTTTAACCAAACCCTGCATAGAACCAGGAGTGGCGGACAGATAGTTGGAGAGGATGGACTTCAAGGGCAAGTTTGAAGAAACAACAATTTGCCCAGCAAAAGGCATACTCGTACCTGAGAAATAGTAGGTCTGCACCAGTGGGTGCGTTACAAAACTTGCTTGCGCGCCACCTGTGCAATCGCCGTATCCAAAAATAATAACCGGCAGATCATGATCTCTGACAAATCGTGTAATTCGATCGTTTACCGCAGCCATTGAAAATAGCGCGCCCGCCCCTTCTTTGGTTTGCATACCTCCAGAGGATATAAAGCAAACCACTGGCAAGCTCTGTTCTGCACACTCTACCAATAAACGACAAACCTTTTCCGCACTGGCCATATCAAAGGCGCCAGCTTGGAATTGCACATTGGAAATAACTACGCCAACACGTGGGTTAGCTATAGCGCCTTCGTTGGTTTCTTTTAACGTTCCAATACCGGTAACGACACCACAAGGCGGCAAATCGTTATTAAGAGCGCTCTCTATAGACAGTCTGAACCCGGGAAACGAACACGGATCAGAACTAAGCAAATCATCATAGCGGTTTTCCCATTGATCAAAATAGCGATCAATGATGTCTTGATAACCAAACTTATTGTTAGCTTTAACTTTACGTAAAACGCCCTGCATTTGCAGGTCGTTATAAGCCATATCTAAGCGATTCCAAAAATCCTTACGCCGCCCAATATTGCGCGGCGTGATACGCCCTTGATAATTCTTTCCATCTCTTTCAGCAACAACATAAGAGTTAAACAACGTGCTAAAGAAATAAGTCACAATAACGAACAAGGCATCAGCCAGATGCGCAAAACTTAATTTCTTCCACTCTTCTACTGTGCGGAAAAACTCGCTACCTTTAGGCATCTTTAAAATGCGCTGATACCAATCAAATAGCTGATTTTTCAGAGCTGCCTGCTCGACCGGATCACTCACAGAAATTTTGAGCATCAGACCCGCCGCAGACACAGCGCCGTCTATCAACTTCTCAGCACTTCCTAGTGACAACACTTGATCTGTTTGTGCTTCATGAGCGATGGTTTCTAAACGGCCAATTGCCTCATCGTAAAAGGCATCAAACAAGAGCAAGTTCTCGCACTCTTTAATGAAGTCTTGGCGCAACTCATCGTTAAGTAAAACGTCGAGAATCGTCATATCCGCAATCGCAATGGGTTCACCACCATTTGCTAACGCGGCGATCATTCCTTCGGACAAGGCAACCAAATAACTTCTGTTAGCCTTAACATCAGAGCCTTCTCCACCCTCTACCAGGCGGGGACCAGTAATGAGCATGTTTAGCTCAGCGGTCAACTGTTTTGCCACAAAGGTATCGGACAATCCAGCGACGCTTTGTTCCACCAAGAGTTTTTTGCCTTCGTAGGAAAAACGCTCTTGCAGCAACGATTGCAAACTAGCGTTGTTCGCGGCCACGACAAGAAACTCTCGTGGGCTCTTAACGTCTGTAATTTGCAATATATGACGAGTATCTTCGTGTTTCTCTAAATAGCTCTTCAGCGATTCTAGATTGCCCGCAGCCTCTTTCTTCCAACGATTATAAAGGAACGCCCCTACCGTTGAGAGAATGTTATGTCTGGCAAGCTCATAATTTTCTTTGGGTTCGCCAAAAATCATTTGCGCAATGCGACCACGCTCGTCGTTCATTGCTTGCCGCTTGTCTGTGTAGTTGCGCCACGATTTAGAAAGCGCTTCGTCATAAACCACTTTGTCTGGGTCTTGTAACCAATAAAGGAAGGTCTGGCGACGTTCGCGATCGGCGCGAATATGCAGTTCACCAGAGGGAATCTCTTGGCTCGCTAGACGGCCATATTGTTGAACACTGGTCGCCTTGATACGTTTGCGTACTTGCAAGTAGCGCAGATACCGATAAGCGATACCAAAAACGTTGACGTATTCTGTTGGATTTCTTGTCAACGTCAGTGAGGCGCTGTTTTCCATTGCCTGCAATTGGCTAGAAGGCTTCAGGTATCGCAAAAGGCTTTGCTTATAGTGATCTAAGATATATGGGTTTTCCGCCACAAAGTCTTTGGTCAAGTTTTCAATATTTACAATACTGCCGACCAATGCGCTGCGCAGTTTTTCAATTTGTTGCGGTGGATCATTGGGGCTGTAGTCGACAATGGCGTCAATATTGCCCTGAGCATGGAGTTCAGGCGCTGACAAGCCGACGTACTTTGCACATTCCTGCCAAGATAAATTTAACCGCCTGGCAATATTCGCCAAACCAGCAGGTTGGATGGTACTGAAAACACCGTCGCGCAGACACAAGATCAAATTACTTGCAGCCAAAGGTATCGCGCCACCAGAGTACCCTACTCCGTAAATGACCCCTACTGTGGGTACGTCTACGTTACTCATTTCTGCAATAAGGCGACTGATACTGTGGGCTTGATTATTCGCGTTGGCTTCTTCGCCTGCGTCCGCGCCCGGAGTGTCCATAAAACTAACCAAGGGAATGGCTCTGGCAGAACAATATTCTGCGAAAGATGCAGCGCGCAAATGGTGCTGGGGCATCCAACTGCCTTTTTCACTGGATCTGTCTTGGGCAATAAACCCTACCGGGCGCTTTTCGCCGCCAGGAAAGTCCATAAGCAGCACGGCTTGATAAAACGGCCCTAAGCTGTCCTCTTCTACCACTTTGCCTAATTGTCTGATTATCGCTGGCGCTGGTTCGCGACCTTGAGCTTCGGCGGGAGCAACAACAGACTCTATATAGGCGTCTATATCGAGCGCGGAGAGTTTGTCGTTGAGTTGTTCAATATCGTGTTTTGACAATAATCCGGGAACAGGTTGTTCCTCTTGCTTGATGTCAGGAAACGATGAAAAGTCTTTTGCTAGGTTCTCGGCGATAAAAAAAAGCCTATCCCCTTCAATGAGCTGTTTTTGCACTATTTTGGACTATCTAAGGATTCGCGCTACTCTAGCTACTTGTGCCGCTAATCGCAATTCTAGCAATATGAAAAATATGACAAAAATCACCTGTTCCGTACTGACTATTTCCGACACTCGCACACTTATAGATGACAAATCTGGCAACCTGTTGAGCCAATACATCCGCGAAGCCGGACATGAATTACACCACCGCGACATCGTCAAAGACGACATCTACGCAATCAGATCAATCGTTTCCCAATGGATTGCTGCGCCAGAAGTTAACGTTGTTATCACTACAGGCGGCACCGGGTTTACCGGTAGAGACAGCACTCCTGAGGCGCTTAAGCCATTGTTTGATAAGGACATTGAAGGCTTTGGAGAATTATTTCGGCAAATTTCCTTTGCTGAGATTGGCACCTCCACTATTCAGTCCAGAGCCGTAGGAGGGCTCGCGAACGGTACTTTGATCTTTAGCCTGCCAGGGTCTTCGGGCGCCGTAACTACTGGGTGGACAAAAATTCTGGTAAATCAGTTAGATATCAATTTTCGCCCCTGCAACTTCGCAGAACTGATTCCACGCTTTAACGAGGCCTAGCCCCCTCATTCATGACTTGGGGGTCGCCTTATACCGATATGATGGCGAAATCAGCGCACTCAAGAGTAGCCCTGAACTGAGTCTCTCAGTAAACTCAGACCCACCGAGGACAAGTTTCAACAGATATGTATTTGTCATCTGGTCTCTAACTGAGACCAGAAATTTTTTCCAATCTGCTTAGTAAAACAATAGGGACCATCCAGTGAGCGAATCAATCTACATTCTTGGTGCAGCACGCACCCCAGTTGGCAGCTTTCAAGGCAGCCTTGCATCTCAATCAGCCCCGGAGCTAGGTGCTCACGCTATTGCTGCGGCGCTGGCCAATGGACAAGTTAACGTCGATGAGGTCAACGAAGTCATTATTGGTAATGTAGTCAGCTCGGCCTTGAAGCAAGCCCCCGCACGCCAAGCCATGCGCATGGCTGACCTGCCGGACAGCTGCGCTGCAACAACAATCAACAAAGTTTGCGGTTCAGGTATGAAAGCAACCATGTTGGCGATGGACCTCATTAAGGCTGGCAGCGCTGATACGGTAGTTGCCGGCGGCATGGAAAGCATGAGCAATGCCCCCTACTTAGTTGCTAAGGCACGTACCGGCTTGAGAATGGGTCACGCTGGCATGCTCGACTCGTTATTTACAGATGGCTTAGAGGACGCAGAAACTGGCGGCTCGATGGGTTCTTTCGCGCAAAATACCGCTGACGAACACCAACTGACCCGCGAGGCCATGGACGCTTACGCCATTGAGTCAGTAAACCGCGCACGTGCAGCGATTGAAAACAAATCATTAGCATCTGAAATTGCTGGGATGGAAATTAACGGCACCATGGTGGAAAACGACGAACAGCCGGGCAAGGCTAAGATCGATAAAATCCCCAACCTACGCCCTGCATTTAAAGCAGACGGCACCATTACTGCTGCAAACGCGTCCTCCATATCTGACGGCGCTTCAGCACTGGTGCTGACCCGCGAGAGCAGTCTTGCTGGAAGAGACCCGTTAGCGCAAATTGTTGCCCATGCCACACACTCTATTCACCCAAGCGAATTCACCCTAGCGCCAATCGGCGCAATTGAAAAACTGCTAGCAAAGACCGGCTGGGATTTGGACAGCGTTGACCTCTTTGAAATTAACGAAGCATTCGCAATGGTGACTATGCTGACCTCTCAATCTTTGGGCTTAGACCCAGCTAAGGTCAACGTATTCGGCGGCGCTTGCGCTCAAGGCCATCCTATTGGCTCTACCGGCAGCAGACTTATTGTGACCCTCGCACACGCGATGAAAAACCAAGGCAAAAAACGCGGCATTGCTGCACTGTGCATTGGCGGTGGCGAAGCCACTGCAGTGGCGTTAGAACGCAACTAAAACAAGCACCTTATAACCCCGAAGTAGGAAAAATCATTGAGTCAATTAAGTAATAAAAGTCGACTACCTGTAATCGTTGGGTGCGGCGGAGTAAATTCCGCCGGCAGAGTATCCTTCAACCACAGCTATCGACGCATGGTCATTGACTCACTACCAGAGGCGAAACGCGACGCTACCTATCGCAGTCTCGCGCAAATGATGGGGCTAGATCCAGAAAGTGCTTCTCAAGACAGCCAACGAAAACACATACGCGATCACACCTTGGTCCGTCGTATTGAAAACTTCGACCCAGAGAGAGTTTACTGGCAATCCAGTGCGCAACTAAAAGGCGAAGGCAGCGAAGCTGTTAGTTTTGTGCTGGCAAAAAAGCAGTTACCGGTTGAGATTCCGCAGAACTGGGAAGTTAAAGCGCTTAGCGACAAAGAGGTGTTGATCACCACGACTGAACCGCTGAGCGTTATGTTGCCCGACTTTAGACCATCTAAAGTCACCAGCGCAGGTCAGCTTCCCTCAGGGTTCGACCCTGCAGCCCTTTACCAAAGCCGCAACCACCCACGCGGGCTGCAAATGACAGTGTTTGCAGCCTCCGACGCACTCAGATCAACAGGCTTTACTATCCCCGAGTTAAAGACTTTGTGCCGCCCTGACCAGATTGCAGTTTATTCCGGCTCTGCCATGGGACAATTAGACGCCGAATCTTATGGCGGGCTAATGCAGAATTCGCTGATGGGCAAACGCCCTAGCTCTAAGCACGTGGCCCTAGGGCTACCAGAAATGCCTGGCGACTTTGTCAACGCCTACGTGCTCGGTTCAGTGGGCGAGACTGCCGGTATCATCGGCGCCTGCGCGACATTCCTCTACAACGTTAAAAGAGGCTTAGACGAGATCAGATCTGGCAACAAACGCATAGTCGTTGTTGGCAACTCTGAAGCACCTGTCGTTCCCGGAGTAATAGAGGGTTATCGCACCATGGGCGCGCTAGCAGAAGACGAGGCCTTAATGGCTCTCGACGGATCTACAAGCGTTGACAATCGCCGCGCATGCAGACCCTTTTCCTCTAACGCAGGTTTTACCGTTGCCGAGTCTTCAGTTTGGATCGTATTGATGGACGACGAGCTTGCTATGGAGAGTGGCGCTCGCGTTCTAGGTTCAGTTGCAGATGTGGCCGTTAACGCAGATGGCTATAAAAAATCCATTCCTGGCCCTGGCATTGGGAACTACGTGACGGTGGCTAAAACCATGGCTACTGCCCGCGCAATCCTTGGTGAAGAAGGCCTGCGCCAACACACCTATATGCAAGCCCATGGTACTGGCACACCACAAAACCGAGTCACCGAGTCGCAAATTCTTAACGAACTTGCCAGCAACTTCGGTATAGACAATTGGTTAGTGGGCGCAATCAAATGCTATGTAGGTCACTCAATGGCGCCAGCTGGCGGCGATCAACTTTCAGCAATATTGGGTGCTTGGGAAGATGGCTTGGTGCCTGGCATCAGTACTATTGACCACATTGCCGAAGATGTAGAGCAGAGCAACCTGCACTTACCCATGGAGCACGTGGAACATGCGCCAGATGCTATGAAGGGCGCATTTATTAACTCCAAAGGATTTGGTGGAAACAACGCCACCGGGCTGTTTTTATCGCCCTTCCAAACACGTGCGATGCTCGAGCAACGCTGGGGCAAAAAAGCTTTCTCCGCATTTTGCGCAAAGCAAGAACAAGCAGAAACCAATGCTCAGGACTACGACGACGTGGCAGATAGCGGAAGCATTTCACCTATTTACAAGTTTGGCGAAGATGTTTTAAGTGGCACCGATCTAACGATTACCCCAAGTGCAATACACATACCTGGGTTCGGCAAACCAGTATCACTAGACGCTGAAAATCCTTTTGAGGATATGACCTAGCAAATCCGACCTACTCTAACCGTTTGCACCTAGTGAAGGGTTTCATTCTTCACCTCCAATCCCCGGGCCTTTTCTTCAGCCAAGGTTGTGAGTTCAGGGTAAGGGCAAATAGCTGCGCAAATTGTAAACTCCTCCCGCGCGGCACTTAGCACGCCTAACTTCTGCCAACACTCACCTCGCTCAAAATGCAAAGAAGCCATGACTTCCGGGCTATTGTTATCAATAGCAAATTGATAATCGATGATCTCCAAAACTTGCTGCCAATTCTCCGCCTGCATATACATGGCCTTAATATTGTTCAGCATACGCAGCCCAACCATGATCGTTGTTGCCTCAATGAGCATCATTGGGGCGTTTGCCACATCTAAATCGCCCGCCTCAATAACGCACATATTCATGGGATCTACGAGCACTCCCTCAATCCGCGCCAAAAAGTGTCCCGGGAAATTTATCCCACAAGCAGTCAAACCCAGCCGCCGCGCACCTTCAACCAACAGTATGCTCAGGGCTATTGGTATGCCTTGTTTTTGCCTTAAAACCCAATCCATACTGCTATGAGTTAAGTCAACTGCCGAGTGAGGCGTTTCGCCAAATCCAAATTGCCTGTACTTTTCTAACAATTGATCTACGCCATCAATCTTTGGCTCACTGATACTGGCGATAAACTGCTCAAAATTCTCTCGAACCGCCTGCAAGTCCATGTCTGGATCAATCAACTTTCCCACCAGCAGCGCCATTTCGAACTCTTGAGCATCTAGGGCGCTCACATCTGCAAATGCTTTGATTAGTTGATTTTTACTCATCAGGCTTATTCATTAGAGCAAAACTCTGCATCGCTAGCGTTACAAACAGTCATTTAGTGCTCACGCGTTTTACTGAAGTTAATGTCTGGCCAGCGGTCCTGAATGACACTGAGATTGACTCTACTTGTCGCCAGGTAGGTCAAGTACCCGCCACCATCTATCGCAAGATTTTCTTGATTCTTATTGCGAAAGTCAGCAAGCATTTTTTCGTCATCACACTGTATCCAGCGCGCGGTAAAAATAGTCGAGTTCTCCCAAATACACTCAGCCCTATATTCGTCTCGCAGACGAAATGAGACTAAGTCGAACTGCAGCACGCCCACTGCGCCGACAACAATTTCATTCTTCGACAATGGGATAAAGGCTTGGGTCGCGCCCTCCTCTGCCAACTGCTTAACACCTTTCTCAAGCTGTTTCCCACGCAATGGATCTTTGACTCTCACACGCCTAAACATCTCTGGCGCAAAGTTGGGAATACCAATAAATTCGTGCTTTTCCCCTTCTGAGAAAGCGTCGCCAATTTGAATAGTGCCATGATTATGCAAACCAATAATGTCGCCCGCAAAAGCCTCTTCGGTATGCACTCGGTCACCGGCCATAAAAGTCACTGCATCGGCAATCTTAATGTCTTTATTGGTACGCAGATGACGCATCTTCATACCTTGACGGTAGGTGCCGGAACACACACGCATAAAGGCAATACGGTCTCTGTGCTTGGGATCCATATTCGCCTGTATCTTAAAAACAAAACCGCTGAACTTCTCTTCCGAAGGCAATACTTCCCGCGCCTGCGTCATTCTAGGTTGGGGCGATGGGGCCTGTTCAACAAACCCATCAAGCATTTGTCTAACACCAAAATTTCCTAACGCGGTACCAAAGTAGACTGGGCTGACCGTGGCGTTTTCAAAGTCTTCTTGGTTGTACTCATGGCTCGCGCCGCGGACCAACTCAATTTCATCAACGTAATCTGCGTGCTCTAAGCCTAGGTATTCTTTCGCTTCATCACTCTCAAGACCTTCTATCACCCTGTATGGGAAAATATGATGCCCTTGGCTTTTTGCAAAACAAACAATGCGATCATCTGCTAGCTCGTAAATACCTTTAAAATGCTGACCCATACCAATGGGCCAATTCATGGGCGCGCATTGAATCTGCAAAATATCTTCAATTTCGTCTAATACTTCTATCGGATCTCTGATTTCGCGATCCAATTTGTTGATAAAGGTGACAATGGGCGTGTCACGCAGACGACATACTTCCATGAGCTTAATGGTACGCGGCTCTACACCCTTGGCACCGTCAATGACCATTAAGGCAGAATCCACAGCCGTGAGCGTTCTGTAAGTGTCTTCAGAAAAATCCTCGTGCCCCGGTGTGTCGAGCAGGTTCACCGTACGTCCCTCATAGGGAAACTGCATTACCGACGTGGTCACCGAGATGCCACGCTCTTGCTCCATGGTCATCCAGTCAGAGGTCGCATGTCTGTCGGATTTTCTAGATTTCACCGTACCCGCCAATTTAATGGCGTTGCCAAATAACAGCAGTTTCTCAGTGATCGTGGTCTTACCCGCATCTGGGTGAGAAATTATCGCAAAGGTGCGTCTTTTTTTAACATGCTCAATACTCAAAACATCTGCCTTTGTCATATTCTGTTTATATATTGTTTTAGATCAACTCCTAGGCACGCCTAAGGGATTAAGCGCGCCCATCCACTGATCAAATTGAAGCCGCCAATTGTATAGCCTTATCAGCGACGGTGTCAGATTTTCCACAGCAAAACCCGAAAGTCGCCTATTCTCAAACAGGACCAAGCTCGCGCTGAAAAGCTGCCGGCGAGGCGGCTTCTGAGTCGCATCTTGAGCTGACGAAATCCACCAAAAATATACAAATCCACATCAAACTGCCTCCAGCAAATTTAGCCAACTCGCGAAAAATGCCGCCACCGGGCCAAAACAAGATATTCGCAGCTACCACTTGCGGCAATTCTTGCCGCTACTGTCGCCTAAGAACTACCGTCAATCGACACGTTAAATAAATGCCGACTAATTTAGTGAATAGTTCAGAAACATGATGATGGAACAAACACTCTCTCAAAGTTGATTTTTTCGCATCAGATAAAAGAGAACTTGTTAAGTCTCAATGAAACGAAAGTTAGGTAGACAAAAGTTGAACCTAAAAAGTTAAACCTAAAAAGGATGACAATTGTGAATACACAAATGAAAACTAAATTGACCGGCATCGCATTAGCCGTAGCAGCTGCTGGATTAGTAGGCTGCGAGTCTTCTGGATCTTCTTCAGCGGCAGCATCAGCAAGCAACTCAACCGACCTTGTGCATTGCTATGGTGTGAACGCATGTAACGGTCACAACGACTGTAAAACTGCGAGCAACGCCTGTAAGGGTCAAGGCGCATGTAAAGGTCAAGGCTTCGTAGCATTGCCATCTAAGGCATGTGCTGACGTTGGCGGCGAGCGCAGAGACGACTGGAGTGGCAGCATTGCTTCTGCAGACCTTTCTCATTGTTATGGTGTCAACGTTTGTGGCGGCCACAACGATTGCAAGACAGCTGGTAATGCCTGTAAAGGACAAGCTGGATGTAAAGGACAAGGTTTTGTTGCAGCTCCTGCTAAAGCCTGTGCTGATATCGGCGGCAAGGTTGGCGCTTAATAGCGGCCCAACGACTCCGACCAGTAGCTCTGCTAATGGTCGGAATCTCTCGTCCAATAAAAAAAACGCTAAGCCCTACCTCGGATTTGGTCTTGGCTTAAGAACTGAACACTTTCAAGAAGTCATTGATTCTGAACCGGCTGTTGATTGGTTCGAAATTATTTCTGAAAACTTTATGGTAAAAGGCGGCAAGCCTAAATATTACCTACACAAAATTCGTGAACGCTACCCTATGGTCATGCACGGTGTTTCGCTGTCTATCGGCACCACCGACCCAATCAACTTTGACTATCTACGCAGCCTGAAAACTCTGGCCAACGAAGTTCAGCCTGAGTGGTTATCAGATCACCTATGTTGGACTCAACATGGCGGCATCAATAGTCACGACCTTTTGCCACTGCCCTATACAGAGGAAGCGCTCGAGCACGTAAGCGCCCGGATCAGCGCAACCCAAGATTTCCTCGGCCAACAAATACTTATAGAAAATGTCTCCAGCTACCTCACTTACAATGATTCTTCAATTAGTGAGTGGGAGTTTTTATCGGCTGTGGCGGAAAAAGCCGATTGCCTGATTTTGCTAGATCTAAACAACATCTACGTCAGCGCACGTAATCACGGTTTCAATACAGAGGAATATTTAAATGGTATTGATCCGGCGAGAGTTCAACAATTTCACCTTGCTGGCCATACCGACTATGGCGATTACGTCATCGACACTCATGATCACGATGTGGTGGATTCGGTCTGGGACCTCTACGCAAAGGCCATCCTCCGTTTTGGCCCGGTCAGTACAATGATCGAGAGAGACGACAACATTCCACCACTTGCTGATTTGATCAGTGAATTAGATATGGCCAGAGCCATCGCTGCCGAAAATCCTCTTCATCTGCAAGTACGATAGTTCGGTCCTCGACAAACAGAACATGTTAGAACAACAGCAAAACCAACTCATGGCTTACTTGCGTAATGAAGAGAGCCAAATTGAAGCACATATTGCCGATCAAGGCGGCGTAGCCATTGAAGTGCGTCTAGGCATATATAGAAATGCTTACAACATGCGCTTAAGAGAAGCGATAGAAGTAGACCACCCTGTTTTAGGCGTTTACCTTGGCGATGATTTGTTCGACCTTATGGCCGCTGAGTATGTTAAGCACTGCCCCTCATCACGTACGTCATTGCGCCACTTTGCTGACCAGTTACCGGGATTCTTGGCGCGCACAGAGCCCTTTTGCGAACACGGGCAGATTCCTGAACTGGCTAGATTTGAGAGGCTGTTAATGACTGCCTTCGATGCAGCTGAGGCAAATAGAGTAGCCAACGAGGCGTTAGCTGAACTCCCGGTAGAGGAGTGGCCGGACACAACCCTACGCTTTCATCCGAGCATGCAAATCTTCAGTACGCAGTGGAATGTTGTGGAAATGTGGCAAGCCATACGCGAGGAGCGAGAACCCCCTCCGCCAATTGAGCGCACAAACCATTGGTTAGTGTGGCGAAACTCAAAACGGCTAACAGAATTTGCTTCCATTACCGGTTTAGAAGCTGAGCTGCTGCAAAGAGCGCTTCAAGGCAAAAACTTAGCCGAACTCTGTGAATTTTTGGCAGAGCACCTCGAAGAAAACAGAGTGGCTGAAACCTTCCTACAGATCATGCGTTCTTGGCTAGGCAAAGGCACTATTACCTCGCTGCACTTAGCGACATAGCAAAAACTGAAAACACCCGTCAAACAATTTCCAGTCGGCGTACCCTTCCTTGGCAACCGGCGATGACACAAAAAGAGTGTCTATATTTCTGCGGCCTCTTGAATATCCAACTTAGCCAAATCTAACCCCATTACAACGGCATCTTCCCTGCCCAGCAACGAAGGGTAATAGTCCCGCCGTAAGCCGATTCTGCTAAATCCTACCGACTCATAAAGAGACAGCGCCACGAGGTTGCCCGACCGCACTTCCAAAAACATCCCTTGGGCGTTTTGCCTTACCCCCCAAGTAATTACCCAGTGTAGCCAACGCCGCCCTAAACCTAAGCCTTGGAACTGAGGGTCTATGGCAATATTCAATAGATGCGCTTCATCAGCCGCCGCGCTTAACATAGCGTAACCAATAAGCTGGGTTTCATTAAGTACCACCTGGCAGACATAGCCTTTTGCTGCAGCGTCTAGGCAGTCAACAAATCCTTTCTCCGTCCAGGGATTTAGGTGCGCCGCGTTTTCAATGGCTAGTACTTCAACCAAATCGGCTACCGACATCGGGCGATGGGTCAACTTCATCTAAAGACGCCCGAGTTCACCCCAGAGCTTTTCTTTGGCAAGCGCATTGGTAGCAAGCTCTGCTAGATCCGGTACTTCTATAAAGCGCGAGGTTGCGCTGGGCAGCCACGGTTTCAGCGCCTTCATGGCCCCAGCACTGAATAAGCCTAGGCCTTCAGGGGATGTTAATCCGTGCTTGTCTAGGAAGGCCGCTACTGCGCGCTCCGGCGTACCGCTTGTAGCGACAACTGGCCATTGAAACTCGCTCAGCAGAGACTTTTTGCTGGCGTCAAACTCGCCATTG
>QXZU01000012.1 GCA_009886205.1 K189A clade bacterium
TAGGAAAGGTCGAAGGCTCTTTTTGATGGCGGAAGATACGCATCTGAAAATGCAGCACTCTCCGTTCTTCGAGGGCGCAGCGAATACCAAGTAATCGCCAATGGGGTGAATGAACGCTAGCGATGCTCGGTGAGGTTCTTTTCGAGCAGTGCGAAAAGATCCGCCACTGACGAGCTGCCTTTAACCCTTCCTTGCGCATCGAATTTCCACAGCACGCCAGCAAGGTCGGGATTAGCAAAATAGACGATCCCGTGGCGGATCGGATCCGTAGATTTCTGGCTCAGAACTTGGTGCTCAATAGCGCCCACGGTTCGGTCTGAGTGTGTGGTGATGAAGTTCAACGCTTCGCCAAAATGGATCGCAAGATGACCGGGAAAAACCGGCACTTCCTCGAACTTGTCGTTCACCTTGATCTGCAGCCCTGGGGCGGTGATATCTAATATTGTTATTAATCCGTAGTCTGTGTGGGGTCGCAGCCCCTGGTCTGGATTGCGGGTGTCATAGTGGACGAAATTTAGAAAGGCCGTTCCCGCTCCTGCTGAGTAACCGCCTGATGCCCTTTCCCAAAATGTTTCAGGAATGCCTGATTGGCGCAAAACCTCGCGGAGAATGGTGATGCCAATTTCGTCGAGTTGGCGGCCAAACTCAGCGATTTCTGAGGGATAGTGCTGATCCCAGTGTTGACGGCTCAGCGCCAACTTGGTTTGCTGATTGTTTTCTAGGGCTATAAATCCCTCTAACTCTCCGTACTTTGGGATTTGACGGTAGGGGTTATCTGGGGCGATAAGCCCGCGGCCAAACCGACGAGCGCCGTCGAGGTCGATATTAGTAGGAAGCTTCAGATAGAAGATGCCTAGATCCCAAGCGCGATTGAGGTCCGCTGAGGTGGGAAAAAGCAAGCGCCTGTCATCCGAGATAGAGGCAATGGGTAGCCCCACGTTCAATGAACCTTCTTGGCTACTCAATGCCATGAAAAAAACTCCTGAATAAAAAGATGGGTGCCGAGCTCTCCGGCTGCGTTGGGGGACTGGTTCCTAAGCCTGAGTCATTGGAGGGCGACGACCCGCCGCTGTCGCCACCGTTGCCATAGGAGCCCAGCGTAACGACTAGGATTTCTTTTGGAATAGTGTTCAACATTACCTGCCAGCGCCTGATCTATAACCGTTTGGTTTTGAGAATTTTCATTTGCGCACCTAAAGATTGCGCATAAGCGAGCCGAAACGAGGGAAATAAGGCCATAGTGAATAGCGATGAATACCCCAAGAGGTGCAAAAAGCTCGTTTCATTCAATTTCAATGACGCCCTCCATCAACCGCGCACGAAAGTATAAAGTTAACATGCTCACAAGCTAAATGTTTCAGCATCATTGCTGGCTAAATCTAAAAACATTCCTTCAAATTAGTAAAACACAGCAATATTAGGCGTCCCATTCTGTTAGGTGGGGGTAGGCGTTCCCGCGTGTGGGCGGAGATGGCGTGAATAATAGTGTTGGAGTATTGTTCTACTAGGCAAAAGGCCTGAGTCAAAAATCAAAATAAAAAAATAGGGACATAACTATGAAAAAATTATTGGCTATATTTCTTGCTTCTTCTGTCAGCTTTGCAGTCCATGCTGATGGCCATTCTAATTCAACGCCCGGACCTGTCGAGACTTGGAATTGCGTTCTTAAGGAAGGCAAAACGATTGAGGATGTGCGCAAAGTTGGCGCTATGGTGGCGGAAGTTGGTAAGGCCGCTGGAGATCCTATTGCGCAGTGGATCTTCACACCATTTACTGGCGATATGGAAGCGGGCAGATTTATTCTTATGACAGGATGGGCGAGCTTTCCTTCCATGGGTACGTCATTTGGCAACTTCTTTACCGATGGTGCCGGAAACAAAGTGATGGAAGTTTGGGGCGCAGCAGCGACCTGCGAGTCTCGAAACCTCTATACCGTGGAAGAGTTGCACAACACAATTGAGCAGTAATTGTTACAGGCTTAAATAAAATTCACCCCCTCAAGCGTTAGTTTGAGGGGGTTCCCAAGTGGTACCTGAAAACCCCTATCCGGCCTCCTTAAATGATTTTGATACAGTCTTTGATCGGATAGCATCAAATCATGAGGCGCTAGGTGTAGATCCTGAAAGAATCTTTGTAGGCGAAGGCAGTGCAGGGGGCAACTTGTCTGCCGCTATTTGTATTAGAAGGCAGGCACAAAGCAAAACCCTCCCAAAAGCACAACTTTTAATATATCCAGTTACCGATCTAATCTTTTCCCATGACTCAATAGAAGAACTTGCTGAAGGTTTTTTCTTATCTAATGAGAATATATATTGGTTTAGAGCGCCGTATCTCGAAGAGCAAACTGCGCTAAAAGACGTTTTAATTTCGCCTTTATACTCGCAGGATCTTTCGGGGCAACCGCCTGCGGTTTTAGTGACAGCAAGTTTTGACGTTTTGAGAGATGAAGGGGGTGCTTATGCGGAGTTACTTAAAAGATTCAAAGTTGAAACGTTTCTTCATTCCTTTGATGGATACATGCATGGCTTTGTGAACATGGAAATGGTGTCCGTAGTAAATGAAGCAATTATTAAATTTTGTAACGACTTTAAGAAAATTTACTAATCGTGAGTTATAAAACCGTCAAACACAGCGAGGAGGAATTATGGAATTTTTAAAGCAAGACTCTACGCAAACATTAAAAGAAGGCTTAGCAGAATTATATGCGAACGCCCCCCAGGTGCATAAGTCTTCCATTGCCAAGGGTAAATCTTTTCAAGATCATGATCTAACGCATGTTCTTTTTGGGTGTGATACCTCAATTTGGGGTGAAGTAGACCTTAAAGTTTGGATTCTATTTGGGACTGATATTTCTATGCAAGAGCTGCGAGATTATGCCAATGATGAAGACGTACAAAAACTCACTAAAGAAGGTGAGACGCTTTTGGGTGGTCAGTTTATAGCGCTGTTAAAATTGACCTTTGTTTTTCTGCCTCAGTTCTTTATGTCGTGGTTATTGCGTGTTCGTAAAATGAAAAAGAAGTGGCCTCACTCACAAGTTACAGAAGACATGATGAACCAGAGACTTTGTGATCTCAGGGATGAGTACGGAATTAAAACAATTGTTTGGCGCTGATGCACTTCAGAGCGCTGCGGCCTTCATTAAACGGCGCTTAGTCAACAAAGTCTGCATCTTACAGAGATGCGTATAATTCATTACTCACCACGAGGCTGCTCAGAGGTCATTGTTTGAAACTCACAGATTATCATCCAGTTGTTATTGAAGGCATGGGTGGGTACGACCCGCGCGACCCAGCCCCGGTTGCCATGCAGGTTGCGGAGCGTCTAGCACAACACTGGGCGCGCAAGCCGGCCAGCAAACCGCTGCTGATCTTGACCCAGGGCGATCCGCTTGAGGCAAACGGCATCTCTGCAATTACCCCACGTGTGGCCCAGCGGTTAGGCATTCCGCGCGCTATGGTTTATCTCGATGAACACATTGCTGACTACCACTGGCCCAATGCAGATCGCCACGAGATGATTTTTGCGCTTAAGTACTCCGAGGTGATGGATCAACTGAATAACAATCTACCGGGCTCTACGAGCAGAATTGAAGCGGCGGTTGACGCGCAGTTAAAGCTCAAGAACGATCATCGAACGGCCCAGGGCAATCCACCGCTCAATGACTATTTCCGTGATTTTGCGTTACTGCAGGAAGTGACTAAAGCCGCCTGCTCAAGGCTCTGCGAAGGCATTACAATTGCGCATACATCCAAAGATATTTCTGTATTTTCAGTGACCAGTTTTTTTACCGTCGGTCTCGAACTGGGACTGGTAGATTCCGGTAATATGGTGTCTTACACGGGCGACACTCAGAGTCGACTAACGACCGCTAGCCGGTATGACTAGGCGTCCAGCTAAAATGGATGATTAAGACCAGTGACCTAGAGAGCCATGCGTCCCGACTATTTCGTAAGAAAACTAAAATACAAGCGTAAGTCTAACGCGCTTCAAAGCGTCCGTTCCATCAAATTGCTATTGCACAAACACCTACTTAGGGTAGGTTTATGCCCTTGTGCTCGTGGGTAGTCGCGGGCGTTAAACAACCCTGTTGGGCGGCTATTGCTCTTAGGGCTGCGAGATCGAGTCTAAATAGGCGTTTGTCATAGCCCCCAGTTTTGATGTTACCCATCGCCTTAAGCGCGCCTGATTGTCCGAGGCCGTTGGTGTATGCCTGTTGGTATGTTTGTTGAGAGGCGAGCATTTGTGAAAGGTTTGATTTTTTCAACAGATTGGAGTGCTCGCTGCTTGTGAAGAAAATAAATTTCGCCGTGATTAACGGAAATTCTCTGTGAGCATGCTGACACCTGAGTCTATCCCAAGAGTGGCAGAGCCGCGCAAGCAGGTCAGTGGGCGAACTGTTGCAGGTTATGGTTTTGGTGACTTCGGTTTCAACTTGTACGCCACCGGCCTTAACCTTTACCTTCTCTACTATTATACCGACGTGCTGGGCTTAGACCCCGCGCTAGCCGGTCTCATTTTTATGATCCCGGTGATCTGGGACGGTATCTCTGACCCATTAATGGGTTGGATCGCTACCCGCACGCGCAGTCGGCTTGGAAAATTCCGTCCGTATATTTTGTTTGGTGCGCCCTTTGTGGGGCTGAGTTTTGTTGGCATGTTTGCCGCGCCGGTTTGGTTTCCAGATCAGGTGGTGGCGGCGAGCCTGATTTCGCACTTACTCTTCCGCACCATGTACACGGTGGCCTCGGTACCTTACTCCTCTCTTGCGGCGGCGATCACCCACGACAGTCAAGAGCGTGGCACTATGGCGGCGGTGAGAATAATGAGTGCCATGGCTGGCGGCGTTGTTACCGCTGCCACTCTGCTGGAACTTGCCAAGTACTTTGGCGACGGTAACTTGCGCGAAGGATTCGTAATGGCGGGGCTGCTTTATGCGCTGATCGCAACATTGGTAATGTCTTTGGTTTTTTTCACCACGTCTGAAAAAACCGTTGCTGCAACCCAGGAGCGACTGACCACGGCCCAGACCCTAGCATTTGTAAAATCTAACACGGCCTTTTGGTTACTGTGCGCGGCCTCCTTTGTGGGCATCATTGGCTCAACTATGGGCGGTAAGGCGCTGGTGTATTACATCAGTTATTACGCCGGACACCCTGATGCCGTTTCCACTATCATGCCGTTGGGTATTTTGGGGGCTTGCGCAGGTATTCCTGTGTGGACATTGGTCGCCCGCAAATACTCCAAACGCGCTGTTTGGATTATGGGTGGCGGTGGCGCCGTTATGGGTAACTGCATAATTTTGGCGTTGGAAGTGACCGACGTGGCCACGCTGTCTGCGCTGGCAATATTCAGTGGTGTTTGTGGCGGCTCTGTTGCAGTGATGTTTTGGTCCATGTTGCCAGACACTGTGGAGTTTGGTGAGTGGCGCAGCGGCGTGCGTGACGATGGCATACTGTTTGGCCTGTGCCAATTTATCAGTAAAGCAGGCTCTGGTTTGGGTGTTGGCATGATTGGCTTGCTGCTTAGCTTCATCGGTTACAGTGCCAATGAAACGCAGACTGAGGTGGCGCTGCAAGGTATTCGCATGGCTGCTTTTTTGATTCCCGCCGTGTGCTCACTTGGCTCTATTGCACTCATCGCCTTGTATCCGCTGGACGCACTGACCCATGGACGCATTGTGCGGGCGTTGCTTTGGAAAAGACGCAAAGCTGGCGCTTAGTTAAGGCCGCATTAGACTGA
>QXZU01000120.1:0-8662 GCA_009886205.1 K189A clade bacterium
TAGTGCCGACCCATCAGTCTCTATAAGTACCACCAAAACCGGCTTTTATAAGGGTTTTAACGTATCTGTCGCGGCCATTCCGAAGGTGGTCATCTTCGCGTTTATCCTTTGGATAGGCTTATCTCCAGAACGCGCGGGCGGGCAACTTGCAGCCCTGCAAACTTGGTCAACCTCATCCTTTGGCGGCTGGTATGTATATGTCACAGCCCTCTTCACGGTGACCTGTTTAGCCATAGCAGTGTGGCCGCGCACAGGAAAAATTGTATTGGGCAAGAAAGACGAAGCGCCAGCATTCTCACTGTTTACTTGGGTGTCTATGATGTTTGGTGCCGGTATTGGTATTGGCATGCTCACCTACTCAACCGCCGAACCTATTTTTCACTTCGCCACCAACCCAGAGACCATCAAGGGGTTAAGTACACCACTAGATGAATCCAATGTGCGTAACGCCTACAAGTGGGCAATGCTGCACTACGGTTTAACCCCATGGGCGTGCTACGGACTAATCGGCATTTCTTTGAGCTACTTCAGCTATGTCCGCGGTTTACCGTTAACCATCCGCTCCGGCCTACAGCCTTTGTTTGGCGACGCCATGTCGGGCTGGGCGGGCCACTTGGTCGACATCGCGGCTATTTTAGCTACCTTGATTGGTCTTGGCGTGACCATTGGTTACGGCGTCTCACAGTTCGCCTCGGGTATATTCAACATCAGCGGTATAACGTCGATTGTTGACGAAGCCGGCAAGCCGACCTTGACCGCGCAAATCACCGGTTTGATCATTATCGTGGCGGCATCGTGCATCTCTGCCCTGTCTGGTATTCAGCGCGGCATTAAGTGGCTGTCTAACATCAACATGCTGCTATCAATTGCTCTTTTGCTCTGCTTTGTGGCGCTGGGATCTACGCTCTTCGCAATACAGTCATTTGGCTACGCCATCTGGGACTACCTAATAGCCCTGCCAACTATGTCTACTACCGTTTGGAATGATTCCAGCACTGAGGTAGGCGCCGCGCTGCAAGGTTGGCAAGGGGCATGGAACATCTTCTACTGGGCTTGGTGGATCGCGTTTGCGCCATTTGTCGGTATGTTTTTAGCCCGAGTATCAAAAGGTCGCACCATCAGAGAATATGTACTGGGTGCGATCATTGTGCCCTCGCTGATCTGCTTAACTTGGCTGACTTTTGTAGGCGCTACGGCCATCGACCTAGAGCTTAGCGGCATAGCCCAAGGCACCATTGTTAACTCTGATATATCTGCACAACTGTTTACCACCATTAACCTTCTGCTCTCACCAAACATGGCCGTGGCCTTGTCGGTATTGGTGGTTGTATTACTGCTCACCTTCTTAATCACTTCTGCCGACTCAGGCATTTTGATCATCAATACCTTGGCTTCTGGCGGCGACCAAAGCCAAAAGCAGGGCCTACATGTAGTGCTTTGGGGTGTGATATTCGCAGTACTCGTGAGCGTACTTCTACTTGCTGGCGGTATGGACGCACTGCGCTCAGCCATGATTGTTGGCGCACTGCCCTTCTCACTGGTAATGGCGCTAATGGTCATTGCATTGATCAAGGCACTGGCCTTCGACAGCCAACCAGATGAGTGAACGACGACGCAAACAGATTCACTATGCAACAGTAGAATAATGCTGGACTAGTCCGAGGCCTTTGATTTGGATATTTATTTCGACCCAGAGTTTCTATTTTTCTGGCAAGCCGCGGTTGTCGTCTTAGGCCTAATTGTTGGCAGTTTTCTGAATGTAGTCATCTATCGGCTGCCTATCATGCTAGAACTCGCGTGGCAGGCGGAAGCCCGCTACGTCTTAGATCAACAGGGTCAGCGCGATCAGGAGGATCAAGAAGGCCGCCGAGGCCAAGACAAGGAAGATGCACAAGTTGAACCCTTCAACTTATCTGTACCGCGCTCTCGTTGCGCCAAGTGCAATAGTCCCATTGGTATTCTGCAAAATATTCCACTCATCAGCTTTCTCTGGTTGCGTGGGAAATGCGCGCACTGCCAAACCCCTATTTCTTGGCAATACCCAGCCATTGAGCTAATAACAGCCATTTTAAGCCTAATGGTTTTTTGGAAGTTTGGATTAAGCACCGACCTGATTCTCGCGCTGATATTTACATGGGCGCTAATCGCCCTATCTGGCATTGATGCAAAACATTTTATACTGCCTGACAATATCGTCCTGCCCTTACTATGGTTAGGGTTATTTGCCAATCTGAGTGGTAGTTTCGCGAATCTCTCCGACGCGGTTTTGGGCGCAATCTTTGGTTACGGCGTTTTGTGGGTTTGTTTTTGGGCGTTTAAACTAGCCACCGGCAAAGAGGGCATGGGCTATGGCGACTTTAAACTAATGGCCGCCGTTGGCGCGTGGTTTGGCTGGCAGAGTCTACCTGCAGCGCTGCTACTCTCATCTTTAACCGGCGCTGTAGTGGGTATCACGCTAATAATTTTGCAAAAAAATGATCGTTCATCAGCCATACCGTTTGGGCCCTATATCGCAATATCAGGGTGGCTAATGCTGATGTATGGCGCAGAAATAAAAAGTCTTTTAGCTCAATTGCTGAGCCTAAATTTTTTGTAGGCCCATCACCAAACTTCTAACCGATGCTTCTAGCGTATGTCGTTAGCCCAGTAACTCCCATATAGGCGACTAAGGGCCAAAACAACCGGACCACTCCGCACACCATAGTCATTAAACCAGACCATCAAAGCTTAAAGCCGTCGCCCTCTAATACATTGCACCGTCCTTCGACAAATACCTTGTCGTCAGCCTGTTCTACATTGTAAGTCAGGCCGTAGTCTAGACTCGTACGGTCGATAGAGAGGTCAAATTTCCTTGCTGCAAAACTCGCTAACAACAGCCCTGCAGGAAGATCTATTGATGTCGTCTGAGCGACAAAAACACGCTGACCTAACCCTCCAGTAAACTCAACGGCATCTAAACCAGCAGTGATCCTCAACATATGCGAGTAACGCTGCCCGTCTGGAAACTCAGCGCTGCATACAACATAGGTAACAAAAACCGGATTAGGCACCGTGTTTATAACAAGCGCTACGTCGGGTGCTGTCGTAGTTGCAGGCGATGGTACTGAACTAGCTTTATTTGTCTCACCACAACCAAATATAAACACCAGCAACCCAGTACCAAACAAGATGACCTTAACAAACTGCCGCTTGCGCATTCTATTCTGCCTTACACAACTCAAAAGAATCTCCTCCTCCGCCAAATCTAGATACTAAAAGTTAACGACACCCACTCAATACACGCGCCAGAGAGACTGAAGCAACTGGTAAAGCCACCTCTCAGAACAAAAAATATTGATCACCAAAAGATTACTAAATATACCGTTTATACCGATTATTGCTCCGAATATAGAATTATTGATTACTTTAGCCACCCAATGAAGCAAAAAGCCTCACCGTAAAGCGAAACTCAGACCTGACCATCACTAAGTTTGCATCTGCAAACGCTGCGGATAGCTGTAGACCCTTAAGACACTGGAGAGCCCTTTGCGCAATCAGAATATAAAAACTAAAGTCGTGCTCTTTTTACTCATCGTATGCTTCACCATCAGCACGGTTATGGGTTGGATTGGTTATCAAAACGGCAAGACGGCCATAAAAAACCTTGGCTTCAATCAATTAACCTCCATCCGCGCCACCAAAAGTAGCCAACTACAAAGCTACCTCGATCTTGTTGGTGCACAAATTATTACACTAGGCGAAAACCCGACAACCATCGAGGCAATGAAAGGGTTTTCCCAGGCTTTCTCGGAACTCAAAAATGAACCCAACCAAACTGAACTGACATCAACGCTAGTCGCCAGCGATAGCAGTCTACACGCTTACTACGAAAATGAGTTTCTACCCTCTCTCGAAAGCGGCAGTCACAAATCGCAAGTGCTAACGCAATTTTTGCCAAACAGTTTTACCGCCGCTTACTTACAGCACCACTATATTTCCGAAAACCAATTTCCAACAGGGAGAAAAAATGCTTTGCGCCAGGCAAATGATGGCAGTCAATACAGCAAAGTTCATAACGCGTTCCATAACACGCTAAACAGCTACTTAGAAAAATTTGACTTTTATGACATTTTTTTGGTCGATCACAATACGGGGGACATTGTTTATTCCGTATTTAAAGAGGCTGACTTTGCCACCAACCTAAGAAATGGACCCTATCGCAGATCCAACATTGCATCGGCTTACGAAGAGGCAAATGTACTGGCCCTCGCAGATGCCCCAATCTTTGTGGAATTTGATTACTACGCACCCTCTTATGGTGCGCCAGCCGCCTTTATTGCAAAGCCTATATTCGATAACGGCGAGCGAATTGGGGTACTTATTTTCCAAATGCCCATAACCCGCATCAATCAAATCATGACAGGTAACCAACACTGGGTAAAAGACGGTCTTGGCGAAACAGGCGAAACCTATCTGGTAGGACCAGACTTCACCATGCGTAGTGTATCGAGATTTCTCGTCGAAGACCGCGAAGGATATTTCGCGGCCCTAGAAAAGCTAGACTATCCAAGCAAGACAATTAGCCAACTAGATGAATTCGACACATCTATCCTTTTGCAACGCGTGCAAACAAAAGCTTCATTCGGCGCTTTATCAGGCAAAAGTTCCACGGGCATAATTGAGGACTATCGAGGGATAAGTGTTCTCAGCTCCTATGGCCCTATCCAGTTTGGCGACCATCAGTGGGCGCTGATCTCAGAGATAGATGAGGCAGAGGCATTCGCGCCAATAGATGCACTGGCCAGAACATTAATCATTTCATCACTACTGATTGGGGCACTAGTGGTAGGCCTAGCAGCCTATTTCTCCGGCCAATTTACGAAACCCATAATCTCACTCGCCAACGCAGCTCGAAAGGTTGGCGAAGGCGCGTCAAATATTTCGTTAGAAGTAAAGTCCACTGACGAGATAGGCAGCTTAACTAGCAGTTTCAATGATATGGTTGAAAATCTTGACAGCCAGCGACGTACCATTGAGATAAAAAATTTAGAAAACACCCGGCTATTACTTAACATTTTGCCGGAACCCATTGCCGAGCGGCTAAAAAGTGGCGAAGCACAGATTGCCGACACCTTTTCAAGCGTTAGTGTGATTTTTACAGACTTAGTTGGATTCACTAAGTGGTCGAAGGGCAGACCTCCCATGGAAGTACTCTCTATGCTGGACGACCTGTTTGGGTCATTCGATGCAGTAGCCAGCAAGCTGGGCGTTGAGAAAATTAAAACAATTGGTGACGCCTATATGGCGGTTTGCGGCCTGCCAGTACCCAACGAAAATCACGCCAGCGTAATGGCGGAGCTTTCCTTCTGAATATTGGACTGTTTAGAAGATTTTAACCGGCGCAACAATACAGAACTGAGAATGCGTATAGGCATACATTGCGGAGCGGTAGTTGCCGGAGTAATTGGCACGTCTAAATTCACTTACGATTTGTGGGGCGAAACCGTAAACATGGCTAGCCGCATGGAATCCACAGGCGTGCCTAACCAAATACAAATCTCCCAGGCTTTTTATGAGGCACTCAATGGGGAATACACAACGACCTACCGAGGTGAAATCGAGGTTAAAGGCGCGGGCATGGTAAATACTTATCTGTTAGAGACACAAACTATTTCTCAGCAGGAAAATAATATACCCGTTTGATGAGCCCGTTAGAAAACTCATAGAGGGACACGCTACCCTGCTCTTGAACGCCCGTACTTGTTTCAAAACTTGCAACTTCTAAAGCGGAAACCCTGCTATTTGTGGAAAATGTATGCGCTAACCGCGACCTGCAACTGACACAGGATTTAAAGTATTCCACCATGCTGCTGCGAAGCACTTCTTTGCTCTTCGCTTCTACCGTGATTTTGTCTCCATCAATACTCAGCCACTGTACATCGTCGGTCACCATCTCGAGCATCGCGTTTATATCACGCGCATTAAACGCGGCGATATAGCCGTAGACAATTTGTGCTTGGTTTTTAACAACAGTCGCATCTGCGGCGTTAGCTGGATTCATAAATGCGCTGAGACAAAAAAGTAAGGTAATGCGATACAAAACGAGTAGCGGAATCACTGCCTTTTTCATTTTGACCCTCCGATGGAGTACGAGATTCAGGCGAGAGGTAAGAGCGTACAAATTAGGCTTTTTCACAACAGCCCCACCCCTTGTCTATTAAATGTACGAGGGTTATAGCGCAGCAATAGATTGACCAAAATCAGCGAGGGATAAGCGGTAGAGGTTTAGGCGTTAAAGGTTGAGCTGCCTAGGGTGCTATCTAATAGATAGCCCATTTCCCTCCCTACCGATATGCATACATGCGAAGAGAAAAAATGAAGTCTAACTATAAATTACAGCTGCAATTTATCACCATTGTAATTTATGAATAGCCCGCTTTGTTCCATAGACAGTTCATCAAACCTATCGAGCAATCCTGCTGCGCTCTCGGCTGGTGAGATGTCTCCATTGGGACCGCCCATGTCGGTTCTTACCCAACCTGGATGATAAGTGGCTACGGCTATATTTTCGCTCGCTAGCTCATGACTGAGTGTGACGGCGATATTATTTGCGCCTGCCTTTGAAGCTCTATACGCGTACGCGTTGGCAGCCGTATGGGCTTGACTGCCCATGAGCGAAGAAATAACGGCAACCTTTGCTGCGCCACTACTCTCCCTTAAATGGGGTAAGAAAGCCCGCGTGGTGAAAAATGGGCTGGCGACATTAGTGACGAGCACTTTTTCAAATGCGGCCATAGTATTTTCTTCGCCGTGCATACCGCTGTAACCGTTTTGCACTCCTGCGTTGCAAACGAGAAGATCTACAGGCTCTCTCAAACTGCTTGCAGCATTTTCCAGCGATTGCTCATCAACCACATCCAATTCAATAATTGAGCAGTGCTCGGGATAGTTTTTTTGTAACGCCGACAGCTCCGCCGCTGACTCTAGATTTCTGCAGCCGGCTATTACTTTATCGCCTCGCTTTAGCGCCAGTGTTGCCAATGCTAAGCCTATACCTCGGTTTGCGCCGGTAATGAGTATTGTGGTCATAGTGTGTTACCCTCTTATTCTTATCAAACAGTAGAACTAAGCGGACTTAATCATGTCTGCCATTTTTTCTGCGACCATTATGGTGGGCGCGTTTAAGTTGCCGTTGGTTATGTGCGGGAAAATCGACGAATCTATGACTCGCAGCTTGTCGACTTGATGCACCCGACCCGCTGGATCTACTACAGACATATCATCCACACCCATCTTGCACGTACCGCAGGGGTGGTATGCACTCTCTGCATGGGCGCGTACGAAAGCGTCCAACTCTTTATCGGTTTGCGCCTGAGCACCCGGATTGAACTCCGGGCCGCGAATGGCGTCAAAGGCTGGTTGGGCGAATATCTCCCGAGCACCGCGAATGGCTGCACGAAACACCTCCCAATCTGACGGATGACTCATGTAGTTAAACTTAATAGCGGGATAGTCCGACGGGTTGTTACTCTTTAATCTGACACTGCCTCGGCTTGGCGAAAGCATTGGTCCCACATGGGCCTGACAACCATGGCCTGCAGCCTGTGAGCTGCCGTCATAGGACATTGCGGCAGGCAAGAAGTGAAACTGTATGTCGGGCTGCTCAGCACCTGGATGACTGCGCATATAACCGCCCACTTCAAAGTGATTGGTGGCACCTAAACCGCGCTGTGTCAGCAGCCATTCCAAACCGATCTTCGCTCGCCCCAAAAGGCTGAGGTCTTTATATAGCGATAAGGGCTGGGTAATGGATTGTTGGACATATACTTCTAGGTGATCCATCAAATTTTGACCCACTCCGGGCACGTCTGCATTGACCTTTATGTCCATCTCACTCAAGTGATCTTTGGGGCCAATGCCCGATAGCATGAGTAGCTGCGGCGAGTTAATGGCTCCCGCGCACACCAATACCTCTTTATTGGCAAAGGCCTGCTTGGTTTTTCTCCCAACCGCAAAACTCACGCCTTCCGCCTTGCCTTCATTGATTAGAATTTTTTGCACCATAGCTTTCTTAATGATCTTAAGATTGCTGCGGTTTTTAGGCAGATAGGATCGCGCAGTAGAGGAGCGAATACCCTCTGCAACAGTCATGGGCATAACACCAAAACCCTCTTGATGCTGTCCGTTGAAATCATCATTCAAAGGGTGGCCTGCTTCCTTTGCCGCAGCCAAAAAGTAATGATATAGCGGGTTCCTTAACGCACCAGATGTGGTGCCTACCGGGCCATCATGCCCCTTGAATTCGTCCTCCGTGGTGCGTTTGTCAGCCCGCTGCGCCTTCTTGAAGTAGGGTAATACCTCAGAGTAACCCCACCCCGCGGCGCCCATTTTTTCCCAGCGTTGATAATCATTGGCGTTGCCGCGCACGTAAACCATGCCATTGATCGACGAGGAACCACCCATCACTCGTCCTCTTGGACAATCTAGTCGTCGTCCGTCCATAGTGGGTTCTGGCTCAGCCACATAGCCCCAATTGAGCGTTTTACTTTGCATCGGCAGATAAAATGCCGAGGGCATCTGCACAATCAAATTTTTATCTGAACCACCGGCCTCTAGAAGTATCACCGAGCAACTTGGATCTTCGCTTAGCCTGCTGGCCAAAACACCCCCCGCAGAACCTGCG
>QXZU01000120.1:8672-37980 GCA_009886205.1 K189A clade bacterium
GCCTACAACTACATAGTCTGCTATTAATTCGTGTTTATTATTTTCCATTAAGATTCTTTGCTGTTAATTGTGGGGCTCGAAGAGAAGCCGATATTTGTAATGCAAAATATTGCGCTTCTAAGCGTCTAAAGCATCTCGGTAGGGGCTCATATTAATGCCAAATGCTGCATAGCGCCCTTCTACAGCGGCAACGGTTTCTATCGACCAATAGCTATGTCCAGGCACGGGAAAACCGAGCAGTGCGCGCTGCTCGACCGAAGCTTCAGCGATCCAGCGTTCCATCGTCTGATGCTTACCATACATTGACCAACACCATCCAGGGTGCAGTACATTCAGCCATTCACTGTGGGCTTTTTTAAACGTCAAATTTTGCACAATGCGGCAGGCACCGTCGTTAACCGGACGCCCTCTGTGCCAAGTATCATGGCGATAAAACAATACCGATCCTCGGCGATAACGCGCAACGCGTTCACGCGGATAAAGGTGCTTAGCCCGAAACGCGGCTATATCTGGATGATTTTTCGCTAGATAACCTTCAGCTTCCACACGGCTATTAATGTACGGACGATCCTGCACGCCTGGCATATTAAAAATCGGCCAAGTATAGGCTGGATCATTTGGCCCCTCTCGCGGCACGACAGCAGTGGCGCCACCGCATTCTTCACTGTCGCTGAGATAAATTATGATTTCCACAGCTTCCGGGTTATCCCATTGGGGCGGGTGCAACAAAGTGTGATTGGGGTAATCGCAGTGGATGCGTTGCTCGGTCCAATCCTCACGCTCCGTTATTGAGCCATCGCCATACTTTGGCCACAAGTCTGATTGAGAGAGACGTAAATCTGCTAGAGGTTGGTCGAGCAAGGCACTAACTGCCTCTAACAGTTCAGCCGACATGGTCAGCTCATTGACGGCTGACGAGCGCGAAGGGAAAACAAAATTTTGCCCGCTACCAAAGGTGTTGAAATGCTTGGCTTCGGGCGTCTGAGGTTTGGGGAAAAAAGCGAGCGCGTCGGCTTCTGCGCGGGCTATCAAAGTGGCTGGAATAAGACCGTCCACAAATGCATAACCTTGCTTTCGCCAACTGACTAATTGTTCTGTGCCTAGCCGATTGTTTGATAACTGCGAGGGCTCAAGCCAGAGTTCGTTGGTGTCTTGCATATTTTCCCCTGCTCTGTTCTCGGCTCTCTTTTATCGGCTCTCTTTTTTGGCCTACTTGTTTTGGGGCTCCTTTTTGGGGCCCTCTTTTTTTCGCTCTTTTGCCACCGTGCAACAATAGCTGCCATCTGGCGCAAGCATGCGCTACTAGGTCAGCCTTTGCACATCATGGTGAGACTGATTTAGGCTTGCCACCTCGTAGTCAACAAAGGACTGTACATAGTCTTTGCCTTTATGCGCGTTCAAGCTGACTAACGCCGTTGAGATTAGCGCTTCTAACATACCTACTTCGTCAGCAGCATTTTCCGCCGCCAACTGACCCACTGACTCTACAGTTTCTTTAGCAACACTCCACTTAGACATAGACTTTCCTCATTCAGTTTAAAGCAACGGTGCTTTTGCCCACTATTTTCCAACGCTTATTCGGGGAGTTTTTGCAGTTCGAATACATTGTGTAATGCACGAACGGCAAGTTCTACGTAACGCTCGGCAATCACTACTGAAATCTTGATCTCAGAGGTTGAGATCATTTGAATATTAATATTTTCTGAGGCTAAGCAATCAAACATTTTGGTAGCCACTCCAGCGTGAGACCGCATGCCGACGCCAACAATTGATACTTTGGCTATTTCATTGTCGCCACTTATTTCCCGGGCATTGATGTCTTTGGAAATGCCTTGCAGAATTTTTTGCGCAGCATCGTAATCTTGTCGCTTTACCGTAAAGGTGAAATCGGTGAGGCCATCTGCGCCGGTGTTCTGCAAAATCATATCTACTTCGATATTTGCTGCGCCAACGGGGCCCAAAATCTTGGAAGCAATACCAGGTAAATCCGGCACGCCTGCAATGGTAATTTTTGCTTCATCCGTTGCATGAGCAATACCTGAGACAAGGGGCTGTTCCATATCATCTTTCTCCGTTGTAATTAATGTGCCGGGGCCGTCTTGGAACGTGGACATAACACGCAATGGCACACGGTAACGCCCAGCAAATTCTACTGATCTTGGGTGCAGTACTTTCGACCCTAAACTTGCCAATTCAAGCATTTCTTCAAAAGTAATGTGGGTCAGTCGTCTTGCTGACTCAACGATTCGAGGGTCAGTGGTATACACACCATCTACGTCTGTACAAATCTCGCATTCGTCGGCTTTTAGCGCAGCCGCCAGTGCCACGGCAGAAGTGTCTGAACCACCGCGTCCTAGCGTTGTTATCTCTCCAAGGTCATTAACGCCTTGAAAGCCAGCAACAATAGGTACACAACCCGCGTCCAATTCCGCACGCAAAGCATCCGTATCAATCTCTTGAATTCTGGCTTTGCCGTGGACGTTATCGGTTTTTATTGAAATTTGATCGGCTAAGAATGATTTGGCCTGAACACCAATAGACAAAAGTCCAAGGCTGAGTAGTGAAATAGTTACCTGCTCACCAGATGCGGTAAGCACATCCATTTCACGCGCACTGCCATGATCGCCGCCAATGTCGCGTCCCATGGAAACTAACCGATTGGTTTCACCGGACATCGCAGAGACAACTACCACAACCTGGTGGCCTTGATCCACATAACCTTTTACGCGCTGCGCGACGCCGCGAATCCGATCTACATCACCAACACTGGTGCCGCCATATTTTTGAACTATCAACGCCATTAGTTAGCCAACCTATCGCGAACCCAAACCTGTGCATCCGCCAGTGCTTGTTTTACGCCGTCTGGGTTTGTACCACCGCCTGCGCGCGCGAGGTCTGGACGCCCGCCGCCTTTAGCGCCCACGTGCTCTGCTACGGCAGAGAGCAACTCCGGCGCCTGAATTTTTTCTGTTATTGATTTGCTAACGGATACCACCATCCCCACCTTGCCACCAGCAACCTGTGCTAACACTATGACACTGTCAGCTGACAACTGTGAGCGAAGGGTATCCAACGTCTGCATCATGGCCTTGTTGTCCCCATCAACATGCGCGGCAATAAAGTCGACGCCCTTAATCTGTTCTACTTCACTGCCCAAGTCTGAGCTTTTGCTGGCCGCAATTTGTTGCCCCAATTGCTCTACTTCCCGGTTAAGGGCTTTGTTTTCTGCGAGAATCTGGGCGATACGAGCGTTAATTTCAGACGCACCCACTTTTAAAGTATGACCTATGGATGCGATCAGGCTATCGTTTTCACTGACCGCAGCAAGCGCACCCTCACCACTAACCGCTTCTATACGACGAATACCCGCTGCAATACCGCTCTCCAACTGAATCTTGAACAGGCCTATATCGCCCGTACGGCTCACATGAGTACCACCGCAAAGTTCCACTGAATAGTTGCCGCCCATTGAAAGGACTCTAACTTCGTCGCCATATTTTTCACCGAACAGAGCCATTGCACCACGCTCAACCGCATCGTCAAAGGAGAGCAATTCGGTGGTCACTGGACTATTCAATAAAATTTGCTCGTTAACCAAGCGCTCAATTTCATGTAACTGTTCTTGGGTCACTGGACCTGTGTGAGAGAAGTCAAAACGCAGCTTCTCATCATTCACTAGCGAGCCTTTTTGCTGCACGTGATCGCCGAGCACACTTCGAAGTGCGGCATGCATTAAGTGCGTGGCAGAGTGGTTAGCCTGTGTCTTGCGGCGCGTCACTGCGTCTACCGAAGCTGAAATGGCATTCCCTGCACTGATATTTGACGCACTGTCTGCACTCATGCTGCCGATATGCAGGCGTTGATCGCCACTAATCTGAGTGTCTCTAACGACAAACACATTGTTATCGATAACAAGCTGCCCGTAGTCACCTACCTGACCACCTGATTCAGCGTAAAAGGGTGTTCTATCTAAAACAATAACGCCCTCTTCACCCGCAGATAGAGCTTCCTTGGCGTCACCGTTGATATCAAATACTGCCAACACACTCGCACTGCTGTCTAGCGCTTCGTAGCCGAGGAAATCTACACTCTGCTTAACACTGATCTTTTGTCCTAGGCTGGTAGAGAAACTGGTAGATGCACGCCCGCGCGCGCGCTGGGCTTCCATGGCATCGTCAAAACCTTTTTGATCAACCTGCAAGCCAAGCTCACGCGCAACATCAGCAGTAAGGTCAACTGGGAAGCCATATGTATCATAAAGTTTAAACGCCACATCACCGGGCAATGTGTCGCCACTGACTTGGCCTAACTCGCCCTTTAGCAATTCCATGCCTTGGTTGAGTGTCTCACTGAAACGCGCTTCCTCTTCAGCAAGCGCCTGTGTTACCGCTTGCTCATGCTGTGCAAGAAGCGGATAAGCCTCACCCATCTCATCGACCAACACTTTGACCAATTTGTGGAAGAACGGTTCACGAATATTGAGTTTATAACCGTGCCTCAATGCGCGACGGATAATTCTTCTAAGCACGTACGCACGATCTTCATTGCCCGGCGTAATGCCGTCTGCAATTAAAAACGCACTGCTGCGAATGTGGTCTGCTATAACCCTTAAAGACGCCGTGCCGAGCACTTGCGCTTCATTAGTAATACCAGCAAAACTACCGGTTTCGAGCATTACCTTACGGAAAAGGTCAATTTCATAGTTGCTATGCACGCCCTGAAGAATGGCAGCCATGCGCTCAAGGCCCATTCCTGTATCCACTCCAGCCTGTGGCAGCGACGTCATCTCACCATCAGCAAGACGATCAAATTGAGGAAATACTAAGTTTTGAAATTCAATAAATCGATCGCCGTCCTCATCAGGAGAGCCGGGAGGGCCACCAGCAATTGAAGGACCGTGGTCGTAGAAGAGTTCTGTACATGGGCCGCAGGGACCTGTGTCACCCATAGTCCAGAAATTCTCTTCCAAATCGATAATACGGTCAGCTTTGATACCCACTTTGTCTCGCCAAATCTTGCGCGAGTCGTCGTCTGTGGGGTGCACGGTGATAAGAATTTTGTCGGCAGAAAGCCCAACTACTTCTGTAGCAAACTCCCAGGCCCAAGTAATGGTTTCCTCTTTAAAGTAATCACCAAAACTAAAGTTACCCATCATTTCAAAAAACGTATGGTGGCGCGCCGTATAGCCAACGTTTTCTAGATCGTTATGCTTACCGCCCGCTCTCACGCACCGTTGGGCACTCGTCGCTCTAGAGTATCCGGGATCAATTTTGCCCAGCAATGGGTCCTTGAACTGATTCATCCCAGCGTTAGTGAACAGCAAAGTTGGGTCGTTATGAGGAACCAAGGAGCTGGATGGAACAATTTTGTGCCCTTTCGACTCGTAAAACGAGAGGAAGGCAGCACGTAAAGCAGCAGTATTCATTAGTTTGAAAATCAATCGAATTTTAGAGCCGCGAAGTATAAAGGAAGTGCATAGGCTTTGACATTATATGCGACGCTCTCTATTCCACGACTTCGAGCCAATCTACGCTGGCAATTAGGGGCGCGGCCGGGTCCCTCAAAACGGCCGTTCACTGCCAGCCTGCCCCTAATCAGCGCGACCCTCTCCGAATAGCTTGGTTTAGGCGGTCGCTACACAGGCGCTGGTCAGACTAATCGGGCGCTATAGCATTCATCGCCTTAGAAATAAGGTCACCGGGAAAGCCGCGGCGAGACAAAAAACCTGCGACCTTCATCCAGTCCTTTTGTCGCCGCTCTCTGAAGAGCTGTTCTTTAGTTTTTTTATATACCACTTTTTTGACAGCATTTTTGGCTATCTTGCCCGGCTTTTGCCTAAGATTGGTCTTCAGTCGATTTCTAGACTTGAGCTTGGACTTAGGCCTAGACTTAGGCTTAGAAGCAGAAGCAGAGGCAAAGGCAGAAGCAGAAGCAGAAGCCGAGACAGAGTTGAACTTACGTGATTTTGGAAACCCCACCGTAGGCTCTGTGCCATCTACCTCCCCAGTGAACTCGCCTTCATTGCTTGCTTCATAATCGTCATACTGTTCTTCGTCCCAAGGACCAATACCCTCTTCATTTTCTTCATTGTTCTCATGACCCTGACCGTCAAATAGCAGGTCCTCCTCGGCACCGACATCATGCTCATCAACACCCTTCTGTCGTAAGAATTCTTCTTCAAACGCTTCCGACTGCATAAAGTCTTTTTCCAGCAACAGTGGCGTGGCTTTCTTGCGCCCAGCTTTTATTGCTCGCTCCAACCAAGCTGGGTCGTTTTTATCGATGAACTCTTCAATAAGGTCTTTAGCGATACCCTTTAATGAGAGTTCTTGGGCAATGTATATCGGTCCGTAACCCCGACCGGTGCGACTGTTACAGAGGGATTCCGCAAACCGGCTATCGCTGAGAAGGTTTTGTTCTACAAGCTGGGCAACAACTTGCTGAACTAATTGGGGTGGGTGTTTTTGGCTGAGCTTCTTGGTGATCTCCACAACACCGTACTCTCTACGAGCCAGCAGCCGAATACCTGCATTGTAAACTCGCCCTTTATCTTGCTCGGTCAGCATGGGGAGGCGACCTTAGCCGAAAGGATACTTCTAATTGCCCTAAAGTTTATGTGCTTAAAAAAATGCATCAAAGTGGATTTCAAACTAGGCGTCGGGATAAAGGGATGGTCTGGGTGTGGGTGTGGATGTGGGTTCAACATTGAAAAAGTCCAGGAGCACTCAAGCAGTTAGCCGCTTTGCAAACCTATTAAGATGTCTAAACGGCGTCTGTTTTTTCTATCTAACCGTCTGTTTAGCAACCTAGATTAGCGGCCTCGTCAACCGCCTTGCTATCGGAACGACTGGCTACTTTCAGTGCTTGTAACCGCCCAACCCCCTAACCTGCTCAGGGCGTGCCTTGTTGCACGCCTGAACAAAGTTACCAACCAGTCTTTGCATGCTTAGTCTTTGCCTAATTAGTCTTGACTCAAACTCTCTTTGTTTGCTTCAGGAATAACGACTTCCGCACCACCCGCATCCGCACCATGCTTTGGCATCAACTGATCACGGATTAGACCTTCTATTTCTGCCTTCATCTCTGGATGGTCATCTAAGAAATCTGAGGCGTTTTTGCGCCCTTGACCAATTCGCTCACCATTGTAGGAATACCAGGCGCCAGATTTTTCAACAAGATTCTGCTGTACGCCGAGTTCGATGATTTCACCGGTGCGATGAATACCTTGACCGTACAGAATCTGGAATTCTGTTTGTCTAAACGGCGGCGCTACTTTGTTTTTCACTACTTTAACGCGAGTTTCGTTACCGATTATTTCGTCGCCATTCTTAACTGCCCCGATACGTCTAATGTCTAAACGAACTGAGGAGTAGAACTTGAGCGCGTTACCGCCAGTAGTTGTTTCAGGTGAACCGAACATGACACCAATTTTCATACGAATCTGGTTAATGAAGATCACCAGCGTATTGGATTGCTTAATGTTACCGGTCATTTTGCGCAGTGCTTGGCTCATTAGACGTGCTTGCAAACCAACGTGGGTGTCGCCCATGTCGCCTTCTATTTCTGCCTTAGGTGTGAGCGCTGCAACGGAGTCAACAATGACCACGTCTACCGCAGCAGACCTTACCAGCATGTCGCAAATTTCTAGTGCTTGCTCGCCAGTGTCTGGCTGAGAAACCAAGAGCTCGTCTGTATCTACGCCCAGTGCCTGTGCATACATTGGATCTAACGCGTGCTCGGCGTCAATAAACGCGCAAGTGCCGCCGGCTTTTTGAGCCTCAGCAATCACTTGGAGGGTTAACGTTGTTTTACCTGAGGATTCTGGACCATAAATCTCTACTACACGCCCTTGGGGCAACCCGCCTATGCCTAGGGCTACATCTAGCCCGAGAGAACCGGTAGAAATGGCTGGGATAGCAACCAGTTCTTTATCACCCAAACGCATCATTGAGCCTTTGCCAAACTGGCGCTCAATTTGTGCAAGGGCTGCGCCTAACGCACGCTCTTTATCTGGGTTATCTTCTTTTCTATTGGCTTCTTTGCCTTTAACATCTTTAGACTTCTGAATCATGATGAGCTCCTGTTGTCTATTTGAGCCACCTTACATAGATGGCTGTTCTTTGCTTATTAATTCGTCTGTTAATGCACTTACTAAACTCTCTAACAAACCATTTGGCGGCTATTTAGTGGTTCGTTAGCCGTTCATTTGTACTTCTTTAACCGTTCATTAGCAGTTCATTAACCGTTCATTAGCAGTTCATTCTGCAACTTTCAAAGCACTGTATATCCATTCAGTAGTCCGCGCAACCCTGTTTAAAACAAATTTGTGAAATTCAGATATTTCTCACCGCTTGCACCGCCAACCTCTGCAATATTCGCGACCAAGCTGGTAATACTGAGGCTGCGTAACTTCGCCTGCACCGGTATAGTTAGGTCTTCGAGTTTCTTCACTTTTAGAGGTTTAACGTCAAATGTCTGCGTCCCCAACTGAGCCTACAGCAGTAGCAAACCTCGAATCTCATACACCCATGATGCAACAGTACTTGGGTATCAAAGCCAATCATGTCGATGCCCTATTGTTTTATCGTATGGGCGACTTCTACGAATTATTTTTTGACGACGCTAAGACTGCCGCCGACCTTTTGGACATCACTCTAACCGCTCGAGGTCAAAGTGATGGCAAGCCTATTCCAATGTGTGGCGTACCCTTTCATGCAGCTGACGGCTACTTGGCACGGCTGGTGAAACTAGGGCGCTCTGTGGCTATTTGTGAGCAGGTTGGCGACCCGGCTACCAGTAAAGGACCGGTGGAGCGGCAGGTGCAACGCATTGTTACCCCGGGAACGCTAACAGATGAAGCGCTACTTGAATCCAGAACAGACAGCTCGACACTTGCGGTCAATCCAACCAAAGACGGCATTGGTTTAGCCCTTCTGAATTTGTCGGGCTGCCTTTTAGAGCTGCAAAAAATCAGTTCGAAGTCGCAACTCATTGACCTGATTTGGCAGCTTCGCCCAAAGGAAGTACTGCTACCCCAAGAGGCAGTTGCAGATTGGCAGGCGTACGTTGGCCACGACCTCACCGCCACCGGAGTGGAGGGCAGCTACTTTGATCACGGCCAAGCAATAGCCGAGCTGCAACGGCACTTTAATGACGATGTTATTTCAATTACTGGCCTTGCGAGCACAGACCCCAGCCTTGGCGCTGCAAATGCCGCACTGCGCTACGCAAAGAATACTCAGTGCCAAGATTTGTCTTTTTTGCAGCGCATTTACTTTGTCGAAGGCGGACAAACCATTGGCCTAGACGCGCAATCTCGCCGCAATTTAGAAATTGACGTACGCAGTAACGGCGCTGTGGACCACACTTTATTGAGCCTCATGGACACGACAGTTACCGCAATGGGTGGACGCCTGCTGCAGAAGTGGCTGCATGAGCCCAGCAGAAATTTGGATGTGGTACTTGCGCGCCAAGGTTGGATTGCAGACAGCCTGGCCAGTCACAAAGAAATTGCCGTTAGAGATGTGTTGAAGCCTATAGGCGATCTGGAGCGCATTCTCACCCGCATAAACTTAGGCTCTGCTTCACCAAGAGATCTGTCTAGACTTCGCGATGCCCTGCAACGTTTCCCAGAAATTAGGCAGGTGCTGGGACATATTGCAGGCGCGTTGAATGAGTCTATGCAGGCAGCACTAGGCGACTTTTCCGCGCTGACAGAATTATTGCAACGCGCGATAATAGATGAACCTCCGGTGACCATGCGCGAAGGCGGAGTTTTCGCCCAGGGCTACAACGAAGAGCTAGATCAACTGCGCAAGCTCACCACTCACTCAGCAAACTGGCTGGCGGAACTTGAGCAAACCGAACGTGAGCGTACTGGCATTAGCACATTAAAGGTTGGCTACAACCGCGTGCACGGTTACTACATAGAAACCTCCAAAGCCGCCAAAGGCGACATCCCCGAAGAATATATAAGACGACAAACACTGAAGAGCGCTGAGCGCTATATTACGCCTGCACTCAAAGACTTCGAGGAAGATGCCCTGCGCAGCCAGTCTAAGTCTTTGCAACTAGAGCGACGGTTATTTGGCGACTTACTGAACGAGCTTATCCAGCACTCAACCACTTTACGCCAAGCTGCCGAGGCCATTGCTCAAGCTGATGTACTGGCATGCCTTGCCGAGCGCGCCTATGCGCTTAACTTCGCTCAGCCCAGTTTTACCCAACAAACCGGCGTAAACATTGACCAAGGCTGGCACCCAGTGGTTAAAGCGGCGTCAAAGGATGCCTTTATCGCCAACGATGTTGACCTTGGTGACCAGAGCACAATGCTCGTTGTCACTGGGCCAAATATGGGCGGTAAGTCAACTTATATGAGGCAAACGGCGATCATTTGTCTGCTGGCCTACGTAGGCAGCTATATCCCTGCTCAAAGCGCCACCCTTGGACCCATAGACCGTATCTTCACTCGCATAGGTGCAGCAGATGACCTGACCAGTGGGCGATCAACCTTTATGGTTGAAATGACCGAAACCGCGCATATTTTGCACAACGCGACCGCTAATAGCTTGGTTCTGCTCGATGAGATAGGTCGAGGCACAAGCACCTACGATGGTCTCGCACTGGCTTGGGCATGCGCCGCTCATCTGGCTGACAAAGCGCAATCAATGACACTGTTCGCCACCCACTACTTTGAGCTAACCAGCTTGCCTGGTCGTTATGCAGGCGTTGGCAATGTGCATTTGAGCGCACGGGAACACGCCGGTGACATCGTATTTCTCTACCAAGTTAAGCAAGGCCCCGCGAGCCAGAGTTACGGCATTCAGGTGGCCAAGCTGGCTGGCGTGCCGGCGTCAGTATTAGCTATTGCCAGAAAACGCTTAGCCAGCTTAGAACAAGGGAATAGCAACCCACTTCAAACCGACCTCTTCAGCGCATCCAACTCTGGTTTTGACTCTGGTCTTGACTCGGTCCATGAAGAGGCACTCGTAAATGAGGTCCACGAGCTAGTCTCCGACCAAGAACTGGCAACGCTTGAACAACTCAAGGGGGCAGATATAGATGACCTGACACCTCGCGAGGCATTAAGTCTTTTATATGAGCTCAAAAACAGTTTATCCAGCGACTAAGAGAGCAAGGTTAGGGTAATAAAAGTGACAACTGCGATGCAAAATCCACTGCGCTGACCAGGGCGTTGTCAAAAAATTAGGCCAAACAGGGCCAATGTATGCACACAACGCTAGACAGCTAAGTTGCATCAGCTAAACTACCCCGCTTTGAAATTATAGGGCCAGATTTATGACATTCATCGTTGGAGAAAATTGCATCAAGTGCAAGCACACCGATTGTGTAGAAGTTTGCCCTGTAGATTGCTTTTATGAAGGTCCCAACATGCTCGTCATTCACCCAGATGAATGTATCGATTGCGCCCTGTGCGAGCCTGAGTGCCCGGTAGACGCTATCTTCTCAGAAGATGAAATACCCGAAGATCAGCTCAACTTCCTTGAGCTGAATACTGAGCTGGCGGAAATTTGGCCGAATATCGTTGAGATGAAACCCGCGCCGGAAGATGCCGAAGAGTGGAATAACAAACCCGGCAAACTGGCGCTGCTAGAACGCTAGAACCCAATTGCTCAGCGGATCACCGAACCGGGGTTAATTGGATTACCGTTACGGCGCAATTCAAAGTGCAACTTTTGCCCTACTCCGGGCCTTGGCAATATCTCCGCTAACCGCATGCCCGCCCCTATGCGCTGCTGCTCCTTCACTAACACCCGCCCGTTAAAACTATATGCGCTAAGCAAATTGCCCGTGTGTTTAACAATCACCAAACGCTCGAACCCAGCAATACCATTACCCGCATAAACCACTTCACCTAATCCAGCCGACATCACATTGGTGCGGCGCGATATGGCGTAATCTAGGCCATTACTGCCTTTGCCGAACTTACCAATGGGTTGTTGCTTTACCGGCCATGCCCATTTTGAACTCAGCGTTCTGGCGGGCTTCGGCTTCGAAGTTTTGGGCCTAGCAGCATTAGGCTGAGATGGTTTTTTCGCAGCTACCGTGGGCGGTTTGCGGGGCGCAGGCTTTGCAACCACTTTGGGCTTTTGTGGCTTTGCAGGGGTTGAGCGAGCAGCTGGTTTAGCCGGCGCCTTAGTTGTCGTTTTCACCACCGCTGGCTTGGTGCCCGCCCTTGGCGTTTTTATTGTTTGAGGCTTACCGCGCAAGCGTAGCTTTTGTCCGGGGAAAATCACAAAGGGTTTACCAATGCCATTGATGCTCGCGAGGGATTTATAGTCTAAACCCAAGCGCCAAGCGATGGAGTAAAGCGTATCGCCCTTGCGCACAACATATTGCCCAGAGGAATTTAACGTGGCACCACTTGAACGGTCACTGATCGCAGGCGTGCCAAGGGAGACACAGCCAACCTGCACCCCGACAGTTAGCACGATAATTATTAGTCGTTGGAGTATTTGGTCATTAGCCATAACGCCAATACCCCCAGCAGCCCCGCAAGGACCGCATATTCTGTATATGCACTGAGCCCAGCAATAGAAGTGTATGTCGTTGGGCTAACGGCCGCCGAAAAAACACTCTCAGCATTGGCATCCTGCCATGGCCAAAGTTTGAGCAAGGCACTGCTCATAAAACCAATCAAAAACGCCAGCAACTGATCTGCGTAGCGATCTAACACCCACGCCAACGAACGCGCAAACAAAAGTATGCCAAGCCCGCAACCACAGGCCAGTGTCGCCAATACCTGTAAGTCACGGTCTGTGACCGCAAGAATAATGTCGTCATATAGACCCAGCAGCAAGAGGACAAAACTGCCGGAAATGCCCGGTAATATCCAGGCGCAAATTGCCAACGCCCCGGCGATCAAAATCATTGGTAGTGACCCGGAAAAATCGCCAACAGGTAGCGCCACAAACCCTACCCCCAACACCACTCCGGGCAACGCATAGTACAACAATGCGCTTGTGCTGCGCTGGCGCGCCATATGTATGATAGATGCGCTAATGACACCAAAGAAAAAGGCCCAGATCACCGGTGGGAAATTCGCTAGAGAATAGCGAATGACTTGCGCAAAGATAACAATGCCAAAGCCCATCCCCAGACCGAGGCTGAGTAAGAAGGACAGGTTATGGTGCTGCCAAAACTGTTTGGGACGTCCAATCATTGCAATGGAGTCGACGCCAAAAGAGGCTAAGGTTCTCACCAGTTGCAGGTAAATGCCGGTCATAAAAGCGATCGTGCCCCCGGATACCCCAGGCACCAGTTCCGCAATACCCATAGCTAGGCCGCGCAACACTAAACCTATGAAACTCGCTGAACCACCACCGCTTTGTTGCATGCAGCTTATCCTATCTATGGGTAACGCCGCCTAACAACGGCACAAACTTGACGCGGTCATGAACATTTTCAATAAAGCCCTCTTCCGTGCGATCAATCACGCGCAGGTCTTGTTCATTACCGTCGCCCACCGGAACGATCAAACGTCCCCCTATAGCCAGCTGTTCAAGTAGCTGTTGCGGCAGCTCAGGCGGCGCTGCGGTAACAAGAATGCCGTCGAATGGCCCATGCTCTGGCCAACCCGCGTAACCGTCACCATGACGCAATTGAATATTTCTCAAGGAAAGTGCTGACAAGCGCTCCCGAGCCTTTGGCATTAACGCCTTAATTCTTTCAATGCTCAGCACGCGCTCGCATAGCCGCGCCAGCAACGCGGTTTGATAACCAGATCCCGTGCCTACTTCCAACACTTTTGCTCGTGGTACTTCAGTGAGTAACGCAGTCATAAGCGCAACAATAAAAGGCTGCGAAATAGTCTGGCTATGGCCTATGGGCAGAGACGTATCTTCGTAGGCTCGGTGCGCTAATGCTTCATCAATAAATATATGTCGCGGCAGAGAGGCAATTTGCCCCAAAACTTTTTCGTCGACAATGCCCTGCTCACGCAAACGAGCGACTAAACGGTCTCTGGTGCGCTGAGAGGTCATGCCTATGCCTTGCAAATCGAAATTACTCAACGACTGTTATCCTTAATGTCGAAATGCTGAGCCAACAATACTGTGGCGTATGCTCCGGGAGGCAATGCAAAGTTAAGCAGCAGTGCCCCGTCGTCTAACTTAGCGTAGCTGAAGTGGGTAGGTTGAACGCTCAATGGGCGCAAACCTCGATCCACTCCAGCAAACTCTAGGGCTTCGCAAACCCAAGCATCTGCAGCTAGCGCCTGCGCCTCTAACTCTAACGCAGCGTCAGTTAACGTTGTGCGTCCGCGTCCCCAAAGAGAGCCTGATGGTACGTTAAATTCTGTGGCATCACCGTTTATAAAGCGGTGACTGCTGCCTGCTAACTCTCTGGCTTGCGCTATTTTATTAAATAACAAACTGCGCAGCACTGAAAAATGCCAACCACGAGCTTTGCGCGAAATTTTTCTACTGCGACGGTCTTTCAGCCAAGCAAGCGCCGACTCAATGTTGTTTGTGCCAAACCGCTGAGGACCAAAGTAGTTGGTAAAGGGTTGCCCAAGGCGAGCCAGCGACTCTTCGTCCAGAGCAGCCCTCGCATCTATGTCGCGCAGAGTTATAGCAAAGTGATTGCGCGCATGCTCGCCCCGACGGAGTTTTTTGTTGTGTCGCGTGGCCTGCAAAACCCGTGCGTAACTTGCCGGGGCTTCTGTTGGCTCACTGACGCTGGAGGCTTGTGATGCATTGCTAAGGCTTAACCTAGCTGCCTCTATGTCTAACGGCGAATGCACGCTGAACCACTGCTGAGTGACGGCAAACTTATCCTTCATGCCGGAATAGCCGACATTCATCTCTTTTACATCGTATTGCTGTGCCAGCCACTGAGCCACTTGGGCAGTGTTCATGCCGCGTTTTTCAACGTATAGGTAGGCGTGTTCGCCCTCGCCGCTCCACAACTGGTCCATGACCTCCGTCACCCGCCAGTCCTCGGGAAAGGTTTTAATGCTGGCGCAGTGAGTATTTATCAAAGGCTGCTCAGACGGCTGACGCTCGACAACCACTTCAGTTTGCAGCATCAGGTACGAGGTAGAAAATCTCCCCTTCCTTAACCAAACCTAATTCGCTTCTCGCTCTGGCCTCAAAGGCCGCTGGATCAGCTCTAAGCGCTAGTACCTCAGCTGTCATCTTAAGATTTCTTTGTTGTAATTGTTCAAACCGTTGCTGCTGCTCTTGTAACTGTTGGGCTAGGACTTTTTGCGCAAAATAGCCACTTTGACCAAAAAAAATTTGGTACTGCAAAGCACATAATGTAATGACCAAAATTGAGATCAATATCTTCATTTTCGTACCGCTAGCGTTAAGAGACCACTAAAGACCCGCATATTGTAGACCACGTTTTGTAGACCCCGCTTTTTAAACAAAGCTTTTTAAACAAAGCTCTTTAAATAAAGCTTCTTAGCCTGAGCCTACAGGAAATATCCCCTATCCAGTTTCACCAACAAAGGTCAAATTTCAAGCCTATTTGGCGCGTATGGCGCTGCGACCCGGATAAGTAGCATCGCCGCCTAGGTCTGCTTCAATGCGCAGCAGTTGGTTGTATTTGGCAACTCGGTCCGAACGGCACAAAGACCCCGTTTTGATTTGCCCAGCGCCGGTGCCTACTGCTAAATCTGCAATGGTCGTGTCTTCGGTCTCACCAGAGCGATGGGAGATAACACTGGTGTACCCTGCCGCTTTGGCCATGGCAATGGCGTCCAAAGTTTCCGTTAAGGTACCAATTTGGTTGAACTTGATAAGGATTGAATTGGCAATGTGCTCGTCAATGCCTCTTTGCAAAATAGCCGTATTGGTGACAAACAAATCATCGCCCACAAGTTGCACCTTGTCGCCCAAGCGTTGGGTCAACTGCGCCCAACCAGACCAATCGCTTTCGTCCATGCCGTCTTCGACCGAAACAATAGGATGCTTTGCACAAAGATCAGCTAAGTATTCAACAAATCCAGCGGGGTCATAGGCTTGGCCCTCGCCTTTGAGATCGTACTTACCGTCAACAAAAAATTCTGACGCGGCACAGTCTAGGGCTAGGGTCACATCCGTGCCCAATTTATAGCCTGCACGATCTACCGCCTGAGCGATCACGTCTAGCGCCTGTGCGTTAGACTCCAAATTCGGCGCAAAGCCGCCTTCATCACCCACGGACGTAGATAAACCCATGCCCTGCAATACCGCTTTTAGGTGGTGAAAAATTTCTACTCCACAACGCAATGCATCACGAAAGTTAGTCATAGATACCGGCTGAATCATAAATTCTTGGATATCCACATTGTTGTCTGCGTGCTCACCGCCGTTGAGGATATTCATCATGGGTACGGGCATCTGCATTTTAACGCCGCCGCAAAGCTGGTTTATGTGGCGGTAAAGCGGTTGCCCGGTATTGGCAGCAGCAGCCTTACAGGCAGCAAGCGAGACCGCCAGCATGCCGTTTGCGCCCAGTCGTGCCTTGTTATCTGTGCCGTCCAGTTGCAGTAAAAGCTCGTCTATCTGCTTTTGGTCAGAACAGTCTCTGCCCATTAAGGCGTCACGGATTTCGCCGTCGATGTGACCTACTGCCTGCTGTACGCCTTTACCCAAATACCGCGACTTATCACCGTCTCGCAGCTCTAATGCTTCTCGGCTGCCGGTAGACGCGCCAGAAGGCGCCGCTGCCAAGCCCTGGAAGCCATCTTCGGTAGTGATCAGAGCCTCAACTGTTGGGTTGCCCCTGGAATCTAAAATTTCCCGTGCGTGAATATCTACGATCTTCGTCATGCCCTGCTAATCCTCTAAATTACTAACGTGTCTATCCTTGCGCCGCCCACTGGCGCGCTAAGACTTTGTCACCTGATCTTCTAATCTCGGTTGACCTTTCACCACTGCATCAATTGCCATTAGCTGGGCCAAAAGATCACCCACCATATGTAAGGGCCAAGAATTTGGTCCATCTGACATTGCCTCCGCGGGGTTTGGGTGGCACTCCATAAACAGCCCTGAAATACCCGCTGCTACAGCAGCTCTGGCTAACACCGGCACCATTTCTCTCTGGCCGCCTGAGACTGAACCCTGCCCGCCGGGCATCTGCACTGAATGGGTTGCGTCATAAACAACCGGGCAACCCGTTTGCCGCATCAGCGCAAGAGAGCGCATATCTGACACTAGGTTGTTGTAACCAAAGCTGGCACCACGCTCGCAAACCATGATTTGCTTATTGCCGGTAGATTTCGCTTTGTTTGCCACTTGCAACATATCTAGTGGTGCCAAAAACTGGCCTTTCTTAATATTCACCGGTTTGCCTTGAGCGCAGACATTAAGAATAAAATTGGTCTGGCGGCATAAAAATGCTGGGGTTTGCATGACATCTACCACGCTAGCAACTTCGTCCAGCGGGGTATCTTCGTGCACGTCAGTTAACACCGGCATGGAGAGTTCAGTTTTGACCCGCTCAAGAATTCGCAAGCCCTCTTCAATACCCGGCCCTCTGTAGCTGTCCATAGAAGAGCGGTTAGCCTTATCGAAGGAACTCTTAAAAATCAGCGCAACGCCAACCTTCTCGCCAAGCGCCTTAAGTGTGGTGGCCGTTTCCATGATCAGCTTTTCGGACTCAATGACACAGGGCCCAGCAATAACAAACAAAGGCTTATCACCGCCCACTTCAAAATTTTCTAGTTGCATAAATATTCAATCCAAAATGAATGTAGTAACCATTTGAGCAGGCAGAAATTGCCCTTGATTGCCTGAGTTATTTTAACGTGCCTTCCGAGAAAGCGAGTCCGGCTGAAATAAAACCAGAGAACAGCGGGTGCCCGGTTCTTGGCGAAGAGGTAAATTCAGGGTGGAACTGGCAGGCCAAAAACCAAGGGTGATCTGCCAACTCTAACATTTCGACTAACTCACCATCTTCTGAACGACCGCCGACAATCATGCCGCTTTCAATCAACCGATCAACATACCGATTGTTGACCTCATATCGGTGCCTATGGCGCTCACGCACCACACCCTCGCCATACACTTGCGCAGCCAAAGTACCCTCTTTAAGAATACAAACTTGCTCGCCTAAACGCATTGTGCCGCCCATATCACTGGCAGTATCGCGCATCTCTACTTGACCGTCTCTATCTGTCCATTCGGTAATGAGTGCTATGACAGGATCTGCCGCACCTTGCTTAACTTCTGTGGTGTGCGCATCCGGCATCCCCCCACAATTGCGCGCAATGTCTATCACCGCTGCGTGCAAGCCATAGCAAATGCCTAGGTACGGTACGCTGTTTTCTCGAGCGTAACCCGCAGCCAAAATTTTGCCTTCAAAGCCTCGGCCACCAAAACCGCCGGGGACCAAAATTGCTGAAACATCCTGAAGCAGTCCAGTACCTTCGGCTTCTAGGCGTTCGGCATCAATAAACTGGATATCGACTTCGGTGAGGGTTTGAATACCGGCATGTTTAATTGCCTCAATCAGCGACTTATACGCATCCAGCAGTTCAAGATATTTACCGACAAAGGCAATGCGTACTTTATGTTTTGGATTCAATTGAGCGTCGACTACGTCCTGCCAATCGCTCAAATCAGCAGGCGGGCAATCTAGCTCTAACTGCTCAGTAACATAGGTGTCTAAACCTTGGTTGTGCAACTCCAAAGGGCCGCGATAAATGGTGTCCACGTCGACCATAGAAATGACTGCGCGCTCTTCCACGCTGGTGAACAGTGCAATCTTGTCGCGTTGGGATTTTGGAATATCCATTTCGGATCGGCAGACCAAAATGTCGGGCTGCAAGCCAATGGAGCGCATTTCCTTAACCGAGTGCTGGGTGGGTTTAGTCTTAATTTCACCGGCTTTACTCAAGTAAGGTACGTAAGTGAGGTGAATGAATAGCGCGCGGTTACGCCCTACTTCCATGCGCAACTGGCGAATGGCTTCTAGAAACGGCTGGGACTCGATGTCGCCAACTGTACCGCCTACTTCGACAATCAGAATATCTACACCCTCAGCAGCAAGCCGAGTGCGACGCTTAATTTCATCGGTGATATGGGGGATAACTTGAACAGTGCCGCCCAAGTAGTCGCCGCGGCGTTCTTTGCGAATCACCTCAGCGTAAACACTGCCGGTGGTGAAGTTATTGTTGCGCGTCATGCGAACTTTAGAGAAGCGTTCGTAGTTGCCCAGGTCCAGGTCTGTTTCAGCACCATCCCGCGTCACAAACACCTCACCATGCTGCACAGGACTCATAGTACCCGGGTCAACATTAATGTACGGGTCCATTTTTAGAACGTTGATTTTGAGGCTACGCGCCTCCAACTGAGCAGCAAGTGAAGAGGTTAAAATGCCCTTCCCTAAGGAAGACACTACACCGCCGGTAACAAAAATATATCGCGTCATTGAACTCCATCTAATCTGCCCTATTACATGATTTGCAACCGGAAATCGATTCACATGAAGCTAGGCAAGATGGAAGCGAAAGTTAACAGAGGGCCGGGTTAACCTCAATCAGATTGATACTTTATTGCGACTATTTTGGACTAACTCGGACATTTTAAAAAAATCTACGCAAATGCGCCTAGTTAATGGAAGAGTTGTGCAAAATGCCTCGACACCAGACCCTGGAATGTGCATCTCCAGATACCTTTTCAGCCTGCACACTACTTGCAATACCCGGCACTGCTAAAAGCTCTCCGTTACGCATAATTAAGGGGTAGTCGTCTCTGCGCCATGGTGGAATATTGCCTTGCTGGAAGAGTGTTTTAAGGGAGGCCGAGCCAAAACTTCGGCTGAGGGACACATTGTCGTCTAGCCCACCGCGACAAACAATTTCAACAGGGCCGCAATAAGCGAACGCATCCCCCGCGTTTGAGTCGCAGGGAACCAACTCTAAACGCCCAAAGCCACCGGACACGCTCTCACCCAATAGCAATGTCGCGCCAGCAAATGCGACCGCTTGGTGCCGCTTTATGTAATACAGGCCACCTCGCCAACTGCGCAGTAGCCCGCTTTCATCCAGCGCCAATTCAGACTGCTCCGCGCTTTGTGCCTGCCTCAGCCATTCTGACAATGCTCGGTCACTCAACTCAAAATGCCCCCGCACCGCAAGGTAAGTGCGCAGCCAAAGCTGCTGACTGCTCAAATCGTCCGGCAACTTACTCAGCGGCACCTCATCAGTAAACTCTTCTACCAAGTGCTGCAGCAATGATTGCTGTGCGTTGCTCTGCGCTGTCACTCTGATTAGAGCTTGCGTCATACCTGGCCAGCGCTTTTGCAGCATGGGAACAACTTGATGTCGCAGAAAATTACGATCAAATCCAATGTCGCCATTAGAGGGATCTTCAATCCACGTTAAGTTGTTCGCTTGAGCGTAGGCGACTAAATCGGTTCTTGAAAGGTTCAAAAGCGGACGCAAAAACTGGCCCCGACCCAAGGCACCTTGCTGACGCATTGAGATGAGTCCACGGCCCTGAAACAAGCGCAAAAATGCAGTTTCTACTTGATCTTGGGCATGATGCCCCAGCAACAGAAGGTCACCTGCGCGCATATTAAGGGTGAAAAATTCATAGCGCGCCTCCCGGGCTGCGGCTTCCAAATTACCTTGTTTAGCTAGCACTAAATCGGCACACACAAACTCAACACCCAGACTTTTACATTGCGCCTTGCAATGCTTTGCCCAGCTTGCGGACTCACTAGAGATTTGATGATTGCCATGCAGTGCTATGACAGACGCGCCGGCGGGCAGAATACCCACCAACGCATGCAGCAGCGCTGTGGAATCTACCCCACCGCTTAAGGCCACCAGATAGCGCTGAGGTACAGGCTGCGCCGCTAGCACTTGCGCCAGTTCGGCTTCAAGAACAACGCTGACAGTCATCCTTGATAACGATTTGAATTAGCCAAAATTGCGCCCTTGGGAATAATTTAGACTGACTTTCTCGTCACCAAAATTTTCTTCCAGATCAAACAACAATTGCTGACTGACTTTGACCTGCCACTCTGGGCCTAGACTGATTTTGCCCTGCGCCTCTTGGGCCTTGTACAAAATGGCAATAGGACACGTTGCACCCGGCACCTGGTAAGGCTGCAAGATCTCTTTCAACTTTTGGTTAAAGTTGTCCGGTAATTGCGAGGCGGTAAAATCTAGTGCCAACCCGCAACTAAATTTTTGTCGAGCCTCATCCATTGTGAGTATTTGGCTGGCGCGTAGCGAGATCCCGCCATTGCGCTCGTCATTTTGAACTTCACCCTCAATCACCAACAGTTCGTCTTTCGCTACCTTGTGTGAATAATTTTGAAAGGCATCTGAAAACAGTGATACTTCAAGCCGAGCACTTCGATCATCTAACACCAGAAAGGCCATAGACGAACCGCGTTTATTTTTCATCACCCGATTACTGATGACCATACCAGCCACCCACTGAGTATTTTTGCTGACCCTCAGTTCTTTGATTTTGCTGCGACAAAAATGCCCAAGCTCTTTTTCATAGCTCTCAATGGGGTGCCCTGTTAGAAACAGGCCTAACGTATCTTTCTCGCCCTTCAAGCGTTCTAAAGTAGTCAGTGGCTTAACCGCACTTTGCACTTCACAGTCCTGCGCAGGTGCCTGACTCTCAATGCCGCCAAAAAGGTCTGTGATACCCACAGCTTGGTCCCGCGCCACCTGCTCAGCCCCTTGAACGGCCTGAGGCAACGTTGCCAGCAATCTTGCTCTGGTTTGATTTAAGGTCTCGTCAGTAAGCGCAAATTCGTCCATTGCCCCAGAGCTGATCAGAGCGAGAAGCACGCGCTTGTTGGCTTTTTTGCTGTCCACCCGACGACAAAAATCTGCCAGATCTAGGAATGGACCCTGAGCGCGCGCCTCAACGATGGCGGATACCGGCCCTTCACCCACGCCGCGCACGGCGCCCAAGCCATAAATCACGGCATCGCCTTTTACCGAAAAACGAAATTCACTGATATTTACCCCTGGCGGCAACAGAGACATTTTCATGCGTCTGACTTCATCAACTAAAATCACTACACGATCAATACTCTGCATATCTGCAGATAAGTTGGCTGCCATGAAATGCGCGGGATAACACGACTTCAACCACGCCGTTTGGAAACTAACAATGGCATAGGTCGCCGAGTGCGACTTGTTAAACGCATAACCGGCAAACTTTTCCATTAAGTCGAAAATTTCATTTGCCAGCTCTGCAGAAACATCATTTTCTGCGGTGCCAACAAGAAATTGTTCGCGCACCTTAGCCATTTCAGAAGCTTTCTTTTTACCCATTGCACGGCGCAGAAGGTCAGCTTGGCCAAGGGAGAAGCCAGCCAATACCTGGGCAATTTGCATCACCTGTTCTTGGTACAGGACTACCCCGTAGGTTGATTCAAGTACAGGCTCCAAACTGGGGTGGGGGAAGGTAACTGGCTCTCTGCCGTGCTTACGATTGATGTAGTCATCTACCGCACCTGACTCCAATGGCCCGGGGCGAAACAGGGCCACTAGAGCAATAATATCGTCGATGTTCTCTGGCAACAGGCGGCGGATCAAATCCTTCATTCCCCGTGATTCCAACTGGAATATACCGGTGGTATCGCCCCGCCGAAGCTGCTCAAAGGTGCCGCGATCATCCAGCGGAATGCTTTCAATCTCGACGGGTTCCTCGCCTAACGTCTGACGATATTTGTTAACGGATTTAACCGCCCAATCAATAATCGTCAGCGTCTTCAGACCCAAGAAGTCGAATTTAACCAGCCCTGCCCGCTCGACATCATCTTTGTCGAACTGAGAAACCAGTCCCGTGCCCGATTCTTCAGTATATAGGGGCACAAAATCTGTCAGCGCTGAGGGCGCAATCACTACACCACCCGCATGGCGTCCAACATTTCGAACGATGCCTTCCAGTTTGAAAGCCATGTCCATAATTTCGCTGGCCTCTTCAGTGCTCTCAACAAACTCCTTCATTTCAGCACTTTCTGCCATGGCCTTGGTCAAGGTCATGCCCACCTCAAAAGGAATAAGTTTTGATAACTTATCCGCCAAGCCATAAGGCTTACCCTGAACTCGAGCGACATCTCGCACCACCGCTTTTGCGGCCATGGTGCCAAAGGTAATAATTTGGCTGACCGACTCAACACCATACATATCACTTACGTGTTGAATGACCTTATCCCGGCCCTCCATGCAGAAATCCACATCGAAATCTGGCATAGAGACACGCTCCGGGTTGAGAAATCGCTCAAACAGCAGGTCGTATTCAAGCGGATCTAGGTCGGTAATATCCAGCACATAAGCAACCAACGAACCTGCACCTGAACCGCGCCCGGGGCCAACCGGAATGCCATTACTCTTGGCCCACGCGATAAACTCCATAACGATCAAAAAATAACCAGCGAAACCCATTTGGTTAATCACACCCAACTCAAAGGCTAAGCGGTCGCTATAATCTTGCACACTGAAGCCGTTCAACGGCCCCGTTTTGGCCAGTCGACGGTCTAACCCTTCTTGGGAAACTTGTTGAATATAATCTTCTGGGCCGAGGCCATTAGGTATGGGGTAATCTGGCAAATAGTAGGTGCCTAAGGGCACTTCTACATTGCAACGCTTAGCGATCTCTATCGTGTTTTGTAGCGCTGAGGGAATATCAGCAAAGAGCGCCCTCATTTCTGCATCGCTGCGCAGATATTGCTGCTCGCTGTGCTGGCGCTTTCTGCGCGGATCATCCAACGCGCGACCTTGGTGAATACAAACCCTGGTTTCGTGGGCTTCAAAATCTTCTGCTGCGGTAAAGCAAACATCATTGGAGGCAACAACGCCTATTTCGAGCTGGGATGCTATGGCCAACGTACGCCTTAACATTTCTTCCTCGTTCTCTCGCCCGGTGCGGGTAATTTCAAGGAAATAGTCTTCAGCAAACTCGTTCTGCCAAACCCGCGCTCTACTCAACGCGGGGCCTTGATCGTCATTGGCTAACTCACCCCAAAGGTGCCCGCCGACGCCGCCAGCTAGGATAATCAGTCCTTCCTTGCGCGCGAAAATATCCTCTTCAGAGATAACGCCGCGCTGCTCAGCGGAGGTGTAACCGGCGGAGATCAGCGCAATTAGGTTGGTATATCCGGCCATATTTCTGGCTAAGGCAACTACGCGTCCGCTCACACCGGTCTGAGCACAACTGACCACGATCTCCGCACCCAGAATTGGTTTAACCCCTTGGCTTAAACAGGTTTCATAAAATTTAACCAGCGCAAAGAGATTATTACAGTCGGTCAGCGCCAGCGCAGGCATGCCTCTTGCCGCTGTGGTATTCACCACATCTTTAACTTTCAGCATGCCTTCGGACAGTGAAAATTCGCTGTGGACGTGCAGGTGAACAAAATTTGCCGCTTGGGTCATGAGCAAGCCACCTGCTCTAGGGCCCTGCGCACCGGCGCAAAGCTTCTTCTGTGTTCAGGACAGGGCCCTAGTTCATTCAATGCGCTCATATGTTTCTTCGTTGGATAGCCTTTATGTTGTTCAAACCCATAGCCTGGATAGGTGAGCGCAAGCTGCACAAGCTCCTCGTCCCTTTCCACTTTGGCTAAAATTGAAGCTGCACTGATTTGCCCGACAATACGATCACCTTTGATAATAGCCTCAGCGGCCATTGGTAGGTCAGGTACTTTATTGCCGTCTACCAAAACCTTGTCTGGCACTATGCTTAAACCCGATATCGCACGGCGCATGGCCAAATGGCTGGCTTGCAGAACATTGAGTTCATCAACCTCAGCAACACTCGCACGCCCAATGCACCAGCTTAAGGCATGCTGCCGAATTAGAATGGCCAACTCCTGCCTAGATTTTTCCGTTGTTGCCTTGGAGTCGCGCAGTCCTTGTATTGGCGACTCAGGGTCTAAAATGACGGCACAAGCCACCACAGGGCCAGCTAAAGGCCCCAGTCCTACCTCATCGACGCCAGCAATAATGCCGTCTCGATGATCATAAATTTTGCTCATCTGCCCTTTGACCACAGAAAATCTATCCCTCAATAATCGAACTGCTTTTACACCAAAGCATTGGTTTAGAGTTTACCCTTCTCCTGCAGCAGATCTACTATTCCTTGGGCCGCTGTATTACTCGCACCTAATCCCAGCTCCCCTTCCTCAAGGGTTTTGCGCATATTCGCAAAGGGCTGAAAATATTCACCGTTGCTACGGGAATTTTCCAACTCTCCCAACAACGCCTGAGCCAAACTTTCGGGCTGCGCTTGGTCTTGCAACAACTCGGGCACCAGTTCTTTATTCGATAGGATATTTGGCATGGCCACATAGGGTGTTTTAACCAGCAGGCGTGCGATCCAATGCGACCAGTAGCCTAAGCGATAACTGACAACCATAGGTCGCTTCAGCAACATGGCTTCCAAAGTGCTTGTACCGGACTTAACTAACGCGGCATCACAGGCAAGTAGCGCTAGCCTAGCCTGACCTTGGTGGATGTGAATATCTAATTGCGGCGCGCATTCAATACCCTTACGAACTTGTGCTTCGCGGGCTGGGTTAATACACGGGATAACCACTTTCACTGACTTATTCTGCTCGGCAAAACGGGCCTGAATAATTTCCGCCGCTTGCAGAAAAGGCTCAAGCATTAATTCTATTTCGCTGCCTCTACTGCCCGGCAGCATGGCTAGAACGACATCAGACTGGGCAACACCAAGCTGCTTCCGCGCCCACTGCTGTTTGTCCGCCTTGGTGTCCGCTTCAGTAATTTCATGGGCGAGGGGATGACCGACAAAAATCGCCCGCACGGGCAAATCGGCATAAAAAACTGGCTCAAACGGGAACAGGCAAAAAATCACGTCAGCAGAACGCGCGACTCGCTTGGTGCGGCCACGACGCCAAGCGTAGACCGAAGGGCTGACATAATGCGCGGTGGGTATGCCGCTGTCTTTGAGTCGGCCTTCGAGTAGGAAGTTGAACACATTAAAATCGATGCCAATAAAAGCATCTATGTTTTCTTGCTGAAAGGTGCTCGCAAGCCGGCGGTAGAGTTTCCACAATTGCGGCAAGCGTAAAATGGGTTCTTTGAAGCCGTTCACCGAGAGTTCGTCAATGGACGCCAGGGGCTCTAAGCCTTGGGCAATCATCGCCGGACCGCCTACGCCAAGAAAGCGTATGCCGCCTGACATTGCTGGATGGGACTTGAGCGCCGCCATCAATCCTGCCGCGAGGTTATCTCCTGATGCTTCGCCGGCGACCAAACCGATAGTTAAGGTCATAAAGTGGCCCTTATTAAACCTTTGTATAGCGCCAACGCGTGCGCTTTTTTCCTCACACTGTCTCTTTACATTGTCTTTTTGAAAGAAGGCGCAAGAAACAAAAATGACCTAGCATTAAACTTATAAATCAGTAGTTTATAGCGCAAACCTAATAAATTAAATTACATTTAAAATTTAACTTGTAGCCTCTTCCTTTACCAACAGTAGGCAATTAAAAGGCAAATAAAAGACCAACAAAAAGCGCAGATCACCCCACCGGCAATGAGCGCTTTGCCAGTGTTTTGCTAGCCCCTACCGCGGATAATACCTTTGTCAGAAGCCTCTAGAGATTTCACAAAAACATCAACCTCTGGATGTAATTTGCGTGCATCGGCTAGCTCTGCAATGGCTTCCTGAAGCTTTTTGCCGCTCCGATAAACTACCCTATGGGCGGCTTTTACTGCCTGAATCGCCTCATTGGAAAAGCCCCGACGTTTAATGCCTTCGAGATTTAGCCCTATCGCATTAGCTGGATTACCTGCAACAGTCATGAAGGCAGGCACGTCTTTAGTGACCAGACTCATGCCCGCTATGTGTGTGTATGCACCGATTTGACGAAACTGCGGAATGCCCGCATAACCACCAAAATTGGCGTAGTCGCCTACCACGACATGCCCGGCAAGCGAGGCGTTATTCGCCATAATAACGTTGTCGCCTACAATACAGTCGTGGCCAATGTGAACGTAGGCCATCAACAAGCAATTCGCACCAACGACGGTTTTACTGATTCCACCAGCGGCCATACCTCGGTGTATGGTGACGCCTTCCCTGATTACAGTGTTGGCACCAATAGTCAGCTCAGAGGGCTCTCCTGCGTAGGCCAGAGCCGGGGTGTCTTCGCCTACTGTGGCGAACTGGTAAATTTTCACGCCTGCACCAATGTGACACGGCCCTTTAACCACCACACTAGAGGCAATCTGGACGTTATCACCCAAAACCACATCGGGGCCGATGATGGTCCAAGGACCAATGCTGACGTTTTCTCCGACAACTACAGAGCTGTCTACTATGGCGCGTTCGTCTATCACAGCTTTTGCTCAACAATGGAAAGAATGGCGGAACAGGCCAACTGGCCATCGACAAAGGCTGAGCAGTCAAATTTCATCATCATTTTGCGTTCAGCAACAATTGAACTGTGTATTTCTAAACGATCACCGGGAATCACCTGACGGCGAAATCTGGCTTTCTCTACGCCACCAAATAAATAATTGGTGCCATCCGCGGGTCTGCTGCCGCGGCTTTCAAAGGCTAAGACGCCAGAAATCTGCGCCATAGATTCCAAAATGAGTACACCGGGCATAATCGGCTGACCAGGAAAGTGTCCGTTGAACATCTCTTCGTTCACGGTAACATTTTTAAAGCCCTTGATTGACTCGCCCTTCGTCAGCTCCGTGACCCTATCCAAGAGCAAAAACGGATACCTATGAGGCAGGTAGTCGAACAACTCGGTAATCGTTTTAACTTCACTCATCAGCTTTCTCATTTTCTAATTTTTTCACTCGAGCAAAGAGTTGCGCGAGGTTATTAAACCGTAATGCATTACGCAGCCATTGCTTGTGTTCACTAGCAACTATGGCCCCGGAATAAATTCCAGGCTTGTCTATGGACTGGCTTATGGTCGTTTTGACGCTGACCACTACACCATCACATAGCGTTATTGGGCTACTGCCCGCGATACCACAACCACCTGCAAGTACACAATGTTTGCCAATCGTTGTGCTGCCAGCCATGCCAGCCCCGCCACAAATGATCGTATGATCACCGATACGACAGTTATGGCCTATCTGCACCTGATTATCAATTTTCACACCGTTGCCGATAACCGTGTCTTCTATCGCCCCGCAATCAATGGCAGTTGTGGCGCCAATAGACACGTCATGACCAATCTGTACACCGCCAATTTGGGCAATGGTTTCGTACTGACCTTTAGCATTGGGCGTAAAACCAAACCCATCAGCCCCCAAAACGACACCACTGTGAACAATGCAGCGCTCCCCTATGACCACTTTTCGATAAATGCTCACATTACTCATGATTCGGCCATCATCGCCTATACTGCTATTGCTGCCGATGGTGCTGTTAGCGTGGATTTGAACATTGGCGCCGATTTTACAATGCGCGCCAATCACAACGTTGGGACCAATACTGACATTGTCTGCAAGCTCAGCTGAAGGGTCTATTACTGCGCTGGGGTGAATCCCTGAGGCAATAGCTGCGTCGATTTCAAACAGTTGAGATGCCCTGGCAAAGGCCAGATAGGGCTGGTCTACCACTAGGCAGATGGCGGGACATTCGGCAACATATTCAGCGCTGAGGATAACCGCTGATGCATCAGTAGATGCCAGTTGGGCGCGGTAACTCGGGCTAGAAAGGTGGCTTAAATCCCCTGCTTGCGCCGTTCCTAGACTGCCCAAACTGGAGATGACGCGCTCATCATAGCTTTCAGTGCTCATACCAAAAGGGCCGACAATGTCGGCCCCTATGCGCTTCGCGATTTCAACAAGAGTAATCTTCATTTGAGCAAGCTTGTCTAACAGGTATAGAGAAAGCCCTTAGTTAATCACTGAGTTACTTGCTTTGCTCGTTGAGCTTTTCAGTCACTCTTTTGGTGATGTCATGCTTGGGGTTCGCGTATTGCAAAGCGTTAGGCTGAACAATTAGGTCGATCTGATCAACCTGGATCAAATCTTTAAGCACCTTGTCATACTGTGGCGCTAAGGTTTGCAAAATTTCCTGACGCTTATCTTGAGCTACCTTCTGAAGCTTTTGCGAACCAAACTGAAGGTCAGCTTGCATGCTCTCGAGCTCTTTCACAGCTTTGCGCTTATCAGAGTCGCTCATTACTTCGCCATCTTTTTGCAATTTCGTTTGCAGCGCTTGCAATGCTTCAGCGTCTGTACGCAACTGGTCAGAATCTGGCTGCATTTCTTTGTTTGCTGCCTCAATTAAAACTTTGCCTTCATCACTTTCAAGAATTGCTCTGACCGGATCTAAAACCACGATTTTCATTTCCGCATAAACGGATGGTGCCGCCATCATTG
>QXZU01000121.1 GCA_009886205.1 K189A clade bacterium
GCGTGACCTTTGAGATAGAGTAACTTGGTTAGGTAACCTGTTCTCTAGTCTTGGGTCTCTAGTCTTGGGTCTCTAGTCTTGGTTATCGGACCAGGTTACACCTTTGCCTAGAGGGTAGCTCTTTCGAAATCAGGCGGGAAATCAGGCGTGAAACCGGCAGTGAAACCGGGAGTGGAACCAGGATCAGAAGCAAAAATAGGACAGGACAAGACTAAACAAAAAGCAAAAAAAAGCCCGGCAATGCCGGGCTTTTTCTTCTTAGCTGAAACTAGCTGAAACTAGCCGAAACTAACTGAATCTAGCTAACCGATCCAATCTTGGACTAACTAACCCAACTCTTCTGTTTCCTCTATACGATAATTAAAATCGTACTGAGAAACCGGCAGCTTGCGCACTCGTGTGCCCGTTGCTTGGTAAATAGCGTTAGCCAACGCAGGCGCTATACCAGGTGTACCCGGCTCCCCTGCACCACCAATCGCCTCACCACTGTTGATGATATAAGTTTCAATTACTGGCGAGTCTGCCATTCGGGTCACAGGATAGTCGTGAAACGCAGTCTGTTGAACCGCGCCATTGACTACGCTGACCTCACCGTACATGGCGGCGCTTAAGCCGTAGATAATCCCAGATTCCATCTGCGCGGCAACACCGTCAGGAGAAACCGCAAAGCCAGCGTCTATGGCACAAACCACGCGATCTACACCAATCTTGCCCTCTGTCACTGTGACGTCCACCACTTGAGCCACCAAGCTGCCAAAAGATTCCTGCAAAGAAATGCCTCTGCCCTTACCTTGTGCTATCGGCTCACCCCAACCCGCTTTCTCTGCGGCAAGGTCAAGGACCTTCAAGTGTCTGGGCTTATCCTTCAACAACTTACGACGCAATTGATAAGGGTCTTCGCCAGCCGCCTCGGCAACTTCGTCAAAGAACGCTTCAGTAAAGAACCCGTGCTGGGAATGGTCCACACTACGCCATGGCCCAAAGGGTAAATGGGTAGGACTGTCAGTATGGTGAATATGTTGAGCCGTAATTGCATAAGGAATAACCGGCGCTTCTGCTGGCTCATGTTTTTCGTGGTACACATTGTCCCATGCCAAAACTTGCCCATCAGCGGCTACCGCTGCGCGGAACTTTGAACTCACACCAGGACGATAAATATCGTGCTGCATATCTTCCGCACGAGACCAGATCAACTTAACCGGCGTACCCACTTCTCTGGCGATCATTGCCGCCTGTATTGCAGAATCTGCAGAGGAGCGACGACCAAAACCTCCCCCCATAAAGTGTTGGTGAATGGTGACATTTTCAGGATCTAGCTCTAATGCGGTTGCCACCTCGTAACGAAACCCCAGTGGATTCTGCGCGCCCACCCATACTTCGCACAGCTCGCCATTAACACTGGCGGTTGCGTTCATGGGTTCCATACAAGCGTGGGCCAAAAATGGCACCTCGTAGGTAGCTTCCAATACACGATCAGCGCTGGCAAACGCAGCGGTAAAATCACCTAACTCTACATCTGCTGTACTGGTGCCATCAGCGGCGGCAGTGGTAATGTCATTGGTGAATTGCTCGCGCATTGACTGCGTACTCACCCCATCGTTGCTCGTCTTCGTCCACTTAACCTCAACGTCTCTCAGTGCCTGCTCTGCCACCCAATAACCATTGGCAACAACAGCAACGGCATCACCCAAGTTAACCACTTGAGTAACGCCTGTGCGCTGGCTGGCTTTACTTGAATCTATGGATGCCACTGCGCTACCAAAAACGGGTGCAGCTTTGATGGCCGCATATTGCATGCCGGGTACTTGAGCATCAATACCGAACGCTGCACTGCCATCTACCTTAGAGGGAATATCGTGGCGTTCAACGTGCTTACCCATAATTTTGAAATCAGCAATGTCTTTCAGCTTAGGCGTTGGCGAAGGACTGAACAATGCAGCACTTGATGCCAATTCAGCATAGGTGGCCGTACGGCCAGAGGCGAGGTGCGAGATAACACTCTCGCTTGCACTTAACTCACTTTCCGCAACCTGCCACTTACCCGCAGCAGCTTTGATCAACATTTCTCGAGCCGCTGCGCCCGCAACACGCATACCGTGTACACCCGTGGTCCGCACACTGGCGCTACCACCAGTGATCTGCAAACGCATGGCTTTAGCAACCTGGAAAAACGCACCATCAACGGTAGGTACCAGCGCTTCAGGCACCGCAGCGTCACCTAAAATAAAGCCCTTGCCCAATGCCCAGTTAGCATAGTCGTCAGAAGCCGGCGCTTCTTCAAAGCCAACATCGGACCACTTGGCGTCCATCTCGTCAGCCAGCATTTGCGCCAACGCAGTTTGCGCGCCCTGGCCCATTTCACTGTGCGGGACAATGGCGGTAATTTCGCCTGCCTCGTTAATTTTCACCCAGATATTGAGCAACTCATCGCCGTCTGTGGTGACAGCAGAAATCACATCGCCACGGCGGTCGCCCTGACGCAACGCAACACCAATGACCAAACCACCACCAGCCACCACACCACTGGCGATAAAACCGCGTCTACTCCACTTACCCAATTTAGACATTTGATGCCTCCTGTGGCGCGTTTGCTTTTGGATCAAAAACGCCTACAACGCTTTCACCTGCAGCGCGCTTAATGGCTTTGCGAATACGACCGTACATACCACAGCGGCAGATATTGCCGGACATCGCAGCGTTTATTGCAGCGTCATCGGGGTTGGCATTTTGTTCGAGTAAGGCAACCGCTGACATAATTTGCCCAGACTGGCAGTAACCACACTGTGGCACTTGCTCGGCAACCCAAGCCTCTTGAACGGGGTGCATTACACCTTCGGCTGACGCAAGGCCTTCAATAGTTGTCACCGCTGAGCCTTGGGCTGCAGCTAAAGGGGTAACGCAAGAGCGAATGGCTTGGCCGTTAAGATGCACAGTGCAGGCACCGCACTGAGCCACACCGCAACCAAACTTGGTGCCGGTTAACTGTAGGTTTTCTCTTATTGCCCAAAGCAATGGCGTGTTTGGATCAATGTCCAAAGACTGCTCTGCACCATTAAGCGTAAATGTGATCATAGAAGTTCCTTAAAATGCCCATTTAGGTGAAGAATTCAGCGGGCCGATGGCGCGAGATATTAACATCCCAGGCGCTTAAATACAGTGCGCGCCCCTATTAGGTGAACACAAGATTGCTCGGTGGGAGAGCTTGGTTAAATGCCTGCTGAGTTTCCGACCGAGTTTTTGATCGAAGTTCTGGGTAGACGCCTAATCAAGATTCCTAATCAAACCCCCTAATTAAGCGCCATGCTAGGGTCTACGACCCGCGTCTTTACCAAGTATCAACATTAGGTCGTTTTTTGCCTTTGCGCCCTTCAATTGGCGGCACAGATTGCAAACCTCGGCTGATCCAATTACGGGTTTCAGCAGGATCAATGACGTCGTCCAATTCAAAGTGCGAGGCCATATTCACCGCCTTGCCGCGCTTGTACATGTCCGCCACCATGCCCTCGTACTTCTCGGCTCGCTCAACAGGGTCTTCTATCGCCTGCAATTCCTTGCGGTAACCCAGTTTCACCGCGCCTTCTAAGCCCATGCCACCGAACTCACCCGTGGGCCAAGTCACCGTAAAGAGTGTGGCCTTGAAGCTGCCACCGGCCATTGCTTGAGCGCCTAGGCCATAGCCTTTGCGCGTGACAATAGTCATCAACGGCACATCAATGTTGGCGCTGGTGACAAACATACGGGCTGCGTGTCGTACCACCGCAGTTTTTTCAATTTCCGGTCCCACCATGATGCCGGGGCAATCACATAGGGAGAGAATGGGAATGTCGAAGGCATCGCAAAGCTGCATAAAGCGCGTGCCCTTATCGGCACCCGGCGCATCAATAGCACCTGATAAATGCGCAGGGTTATTGGCAATAACGCCCATAGGACGACCTTCCACACGAATAAACGAAGTAATAATGCCAATGCCCCAGTGCTCACGCAGTTCAAGCACCGAGTCAACATCAGCAATGCCTTTGATCACTTCGCGCATGTCGTAATAGCGCAGACGATTCTCTGGCACCATAAAGCGCAATGCTCGAGGGTCTGGCGACTCCCACTGATCTACCGGCCCTTGGAAGTAGGAAAGATATTTCTTCGCAGCAGCAACGGCTTCCGCTTCATCGGCTACGGCAATATCCACAACGCCGTTTTCTATCTGCACGTCCACTGGCCCAACTTCGTCAGGCGTAAACACCCCTAGGCCACCGCCTTCAATCATTGCTGGTCCGCCAATGCCAATGTTAGAACCTTCAGTGGCGATGATCACGTCGCAGCAACCTAACAATACGGCATTACCTGCGAAGCAACGGCCTGTAGTGATGCCAACAACCGGCACCAACCCTGAGAGCCGGGCAAAATAAGTGAAGGCTAAACAATCTAGTCCAGCCACACCGGAACCGTCGGTGTCGCCAGGACGACCACCGCCACCCTCAGCAAACAGCACCGTGGGTAAGCGATACTTTTCAGCTATTTCAAACAGCCGATCTTTTTTGTCATGGTTCTTCATGCCCTGAGTACCAGCGAGCACCATGTAGTCGTAAGACATAATCAAGGCGCGGCTGCGCTTTTCGTCAAACAATTGACCGTTGATTTGACCCAAACCCGCCACCATGCCGTCGCCGGTAGTATTTTTAATCAGGTCTTCAATTGAACGGCGACCACCGAGCCATACTCAATAAATGTGCCTTCATCACACAGGTCTGCAACATTTTCCCGGGCAGTACGCCGTCCAGTTTTGTAACGCTTGGCCACGGCTTCGGGGCGATTCTCATCTAAACCCGCGCCCTTGCGGTCAAAGACCTCTTGCAGGTCAGGGCGGATATAATCTAAATCAATCTCGGCCTTAGCACCCTCTTCAGCCACTGCCACATCCATAGATTGCAGATAAACCAATGGGTGCCCTTGGAAAATAGTATCGCCAGCGGACACACCCAGACTTTGCACAACGCCACTGATGTCGGCGCGCACTTCGTGCTCCATCTTCATGGCTTCCATAATCAGCACCAGCTTGCCAACGTAGACCTCATCGCCCGGCTCAATATCAAAGCTGACAACCGTGCCCTGCATAGGCGCAATGATGGCCTCAGTACCCGCAGGTAAATCTGCATTCACAAGGTCCAGAATCTGGGGTCCGCCACCCATACCTGGCACACCAGACTTGCCATGTTCTAGAACAGCCAGCGGATCATTCAGGTTCACTTGAGCGCCGGCTAAAGACGACGACGTATCCTCAACAGGTTGCGTAGATGCCGCCACCAAACTGGCCATGTGCTCGTCTAAGTAGCGTGTGGTCACCGCGTTATTGGCAAAGTCTGGAGACGCAATAAGGGCGGCAAGAAAATCAATATTGCAGCTCACGCCCTCCACAACAAAATCTTTTAAACCACGTTGGGCGCGCTTAATGGCGTCGGCATAATTTTTTGAAGGGCTGTAGCAAATCACCTTGGCGAGCAAGGAGTCGTAATTGGGGTTGGTGGTATAACCCGCGTAGCCGTAGGTGTCCGTGCGCAACCCAGGACCGGTAGGCACTTCAAATTTGGACAAGCGCCCGCCCGCAGGCATCACGTCGCCTTCAGCGGTCATGGTTTCCATGTTCACCCGCAGTTGAATGGCATAACCACGCGGGTTAGGCACGTCAGCTTGCTGCAAACCCAAATCATTCAGGCTGGCACCGCCAGCCACTTCAATCTGCGCGCGCACAAGGTCAATACCCGTAACCTCTTCAGTGACCGTATGCTCCACCTGCAAACGCGCATTGGCTTCAATAAAGAAAAATTCGTTGGCATTGGTGTCCAACAAAAACTCAATAGTGCCTAAGCCTGCATAGTTAATCTCTTGACCAAGGCGCACTGCGGCGGCGCACATGGCATCGCGTATGGACGGGTCTAATGTAGGACTAGGGGCAATTTCCACCAGCTTTTGGTGACGTCGTTGCAGACTACATTCGCGCTCCCAGATATGACTGACCGCACCAGAGCCGTCACCGATAATTTGCACTTCAATGTGTCGGGGGCTGGCCACCAACTGCTCTGCATACAAACCATCATTACCAAAAGCGGCCAAAGCCTCACTCTGACAACGCGTGAATGCGTCTACCAACTCGTCTGCACTGCGCACAATGCGCATACCTCTGCCCCCACCACCGGCAATGGCCTTAAGCAAAATACCGCTGTCAGCGTGAGCGGCAAAAAACGCCTGTGCTTGCTCTATGGAAATGGCCTCAGACAAACCGGCAACAACGGGCACGTCACAGGCTTGAGCCAATGCCCGCGCTTTGGCCTTATCACCAAAGGCGTCTAGTGCGGCAACACTGGGGCCAATAAAGGTCATGTTAGCGGCTTCAACCGCTGCGGCAAAATTGGCGTTCTCGCTGAGAAAACCGTAACCAGGGTGCACGCCATCACAGCCAGCGTCTTTGGCCAGTTGCACAATTTGCGCAATGTCTAAGTAGGCAGAAGCACCACGCCCGTCCAGAAGAACAGCCTCGTCAGCTAGGCGCACATGCAACGACTGAGCGTCGTCCTCTGGATAAATGGCAACTGCGGTGAGCCCCAACTCTTGAGCGGCACGGGTGATGCGGATGGCTATTTCACCGCGATTAGCGATAAGTAGCTTATTTAAGTTAGACACTGAACTCCCCCAATTTATTGTTTTTGGGATTCACACAATGCATTGGACAGCTTAACCTTGAGCCTGATTCACAAAAAAAATCAGACATAAAAGCTGTCATTAGCGCAGCGATTGAATCTCCCTCTTGAGCAAGATTCTGTCTTTATGGGGGTAGGAATACAAGGGAAGGCCTAGGCCGTGGCCGTCTGGGCTATTTCGCTGTGAGGCGGTTGGAAAAAGATTAAGAGAAGGCAGTAATAGCACCCGCCATAACGGGTCAGACTTTCTTAACGAACTTAGACTTAAGCTTCATGGCACCCACCCCGTCAATTCTGCAATCAATGTCGTGGTCGCCATCGACCAACCGAATGTTCTTCACCTTTGTGCCCACTTTCACCACTAGGGATGAGCCTTTCACTTTAAGATCTTTGATCACACTAATAGTATCGCCGTTCTGGAGCAGATTACCGTACGCATCTTTTACGCCAGCCTCCATCTCGCTCTCAGTATCGGTTGCACTCCATTCATGGGCGCATTCTGGACAAACTAAAAACTCGCCATCTGGATACGTCAGTGCGGAACTACATTCTGGGCAATTGGGTAAATCAGCCATAACGGCCTCTATTGAAGGAGAGAGGAAACAATCTAACACAATAATTGCGTCGCCCACCTGCAATGAATTTACCGCAAAGGTGTTGCGAACAAGCCCACTCAACTTATGCC
>QXZU01000122.1 GCA_009886205.1 K189A clade bacterium
GCATTAAACGAACCTTTGCACAGTTGAAAGAACAAGGCCGTAAAGCACTGATCAGTTTCATTACCGCCGGCGATCCGAGCCCTGAGTTTACCGTAGCGGGACTGCATGCTCTGGTTGCTGGTGGGGCTGACCTACTCGAATTAGGTATTCCGTTTTCAGACCCAGAGGCTGAAGGACCCACCATTCAAGCGGCTAATGAGCGGGCGCTCGCCGCTGGCATCACCTTAAAGCAGGTGTTGGTGATGGTCGCTGAGTTTCGTCAGCAAGACACACAAACACCAATTATCTTAATGGGTTATTTGAATTCCGTCTTAGCTATGCAAGATTTTGCCGTCAAGGCTTCGCAAGCAGGGGTCGATGGCTTAATCATGGTTAATTTGCCGCCAGAAGAGGGCAACGAATTACAGGCTCAATTAGCGGCCAGCGGCATGGATTTAATCTATCTCATTGCCCCAACGACCACTGAAGTGCGTGCGGCTGAAATTATCAGCAAAGCATCTGGTTTCATTTATTACGTTTCGCTCAAAGGTATTACTGGCGCGGGGAATTTGGATACAGGTGAGGTGGGCATTCGAACTAATGAGCTTCGGGCCACGACCGAGATTCCTCTTTGTGTTGGTTTTGGCATTCGAGATGCGGACATGGCGGCTGCCTTAAGCAAGCATGCTGACGGTGTTGTAGTTGGCAGCGTATTAGTAGAAAAAATGGCAGCGGGAACCGATCCCGCTGTTGTTTGCCAATCTCTACACGAGACAATTGCTGATATTCGGCAGGGCCTAGATTAACAAAACAGACAACAAAACTGATGACAGATCTTAATAATTGGTTGGCGCATATCTCCAGCCAACACGACCAAGTAATAGATATGGGTTTGAGCCGCATGCAAGACATGTTGCAAAGACTCGATCTTGGCCAGCCTGCTCAGAAAGTAATCACTATTGCCGGTACTAACGGTAAAGGCACCACAGCGACAGCGATAGAAGCGCTCCTGCTCGCCCACGGAAGAAGCGTTGGGGCCACTTTGTCTCCTCACATAAATCGCTTTAATGAGCGTATCCGTATCAATGGCGCCGAGGCGTCTGATAAAAAAATATGCGCAGCTTTTGCCGCGGTTGAGGCAGCGCGCAAGGATTTGCCGTTAACCTATTTTGAATTCAGTGCACTGGCTGCGTTGTGGTGTTTTAAAGACTCGGTAGTGGACGTGGCTATCTTGGAAATTGGCTTAGGCGGCCGCTTGGACGCTTTTAATGTGGTGGATGCAGATATTGCGGTCATTACCAGTATCGGACTAGATCACCAAGAATATTTGGGTGACACGCTGGATCAAATTGGCGCAGAGAAAGCTGGCATCCTACGGGCCGCGCCGCAGCAAGTGGTTTTGGGTACAGATATGCCCCAAAGTGTTTTTGCCGCGTGTGAACATTTATCGCTACAGCCAATACAGATGGGTGCTGATTTTCAGATTAGTGCGGACCCGCAACAGGATACTTGGCGTTTGCAGATGCCGGGTGATGTGTTCCAAGAGATTCCCCTGGGCAGCCTGTCCAGCCATAACTTAGCGTTGGCCTGTGGGGCAGTGGGCACGTTGCTTGATGTGCAGGAAGAGCGCTTCCGCGAAGTGGCGCAACAAACGAGTATGCCCGGACGTTTGCAAATAATGGATATTCAAGGCCGCACTTGCGTGCATGATGTGGGTCACAACGCTGCGGGTATAAACTTTTTGTGGCACGAGTTGCAGACTCGAAATTTGATTCCAGAGCATATCGTTTGTTGCATGTTAAGCGGTAAAGACCACGCCGATGTATACAAGACCCTTGCTAATCTCTCCGGCGCGCCGTGGGCATTAGTCAGCAGTCATGGCGAGAGGTCATTAACTAGTCAGCAATTGGCGCAATCTATGAATCTTTCCGCACCTTGTTTCGAGACGATGCAACAAGGCTTAGATCATGCGCTGTCGGCAACTTCCCCTGGGAGTGTTATTCTTCTCTTCGGTTCATTTAATTGTGTTGAACACAGCACATGGCTGGCGCAATAGAATATGCAGGAAAATATACGTTACAGAACAATCGGTGCCATTTTCTTAGTGTCTGTGGGCGTGATTGTACTGCCCATGTTGTTAGATAGCCCCACGCGTCATGCGCCGCCAGAACTCGACCACGGGGTCTTTGAGCAAGGCCCAGAGGAAAACCAAAGCCAAAACCCAGTCGATGGCGAGGCAAGCAGCGGTATAGGGTTTCCTATATACGATGAAGTTGTACCCGCATCAGATGTGGTTGAGAAAGTCACTCAACTGCGCGCAAAAGTAGACAGCAAAGGGTTCAGCACTGAAGCCCATCGGACGTTGTTTGGCGAACCAATACTTACTGCAGTACGGTCAGATAGCTCGGTATTTGCTGTGCAGTTGGCGACTTTTGTGAACTTAAAAAACGCTCGAGCGTTTCGAGAAAAACTTCGAGCAGAAGGCAGTGCGGCATTCATTTCCTCTTTTTTGGATATCGGTCGCGGGGCAAATAAGGCGGAAAAAGTGCGTTATCGTGTCGCAGTTGGGCCGTTGCTGAGTCATACTGGCGCGGACGAAATGCGGGACGTTTTAGCGAAGAAGTATGACGTTGATGCAATTGTCGTTGATATGACTCAATAGGCGAGAAGAGAGTAAATGGCCCACTTAGATTACGTCATAATAGGCATTGTGGTGATTTCCTCAATCATCGGGCTTTCAAGAGGGCTGGTTAAAGAAGCGGTGTCGCTGGCCGTCTGGGTAGGGGGCTTTATAGCGGGTATCGTTTTCGGTCCTACGCTTGCAGTTGAATACGATGAATACCTTGGTGGTGGCCAACTCAGTCAAATAGTCGCCTTTGTTATCGTGCTCATCACCGTACTTGTTTCCGGTAAAGGCCTGCAGTGGGCCTTCGGTAAAGTAATTGAAACTACAGGGCTTTCAGCCACTGATCGGTTACTCGGATTTGGCTTTGGCGCCATTAGAGGCGCGCTTTTGGTCACAGTTATGTTGATGCTGTTTCAGAGTTTTTTCTCGGCGACTTCGTTCTGGGAAGAGTCTGAATTAAAATATACTTTTCTTGAATTTGAAGACGAAATTCTAAGTGGAATTGGCCGTTTTGGTGACGAAATAGAACAGTTGCAGGGTGAGGGCGAGAGTATTGACTACTATGATGAGCCGTTACTTGATGAAGATCCCTCGCTTTATATTGACTAATTTGCTTTCTCTCTAGGAGACCGTTTATGTGTGGAATCGTCGGTGTTGTAAGCCGTGGTGCCGTGAACCAAGACATCTATGATGCGCTAACGATGCTTCAACATCGCGGGCAAGATGCCGCGGGTATGGTCACCAGTGACGGCCATCGTTGTTTCCTACGCAAAGACAATGGATTGGTGCGTAGCGTTTTTCAGGACCACCACATGGAGCAGCTTAAGGGGCATATCGGTCTTGGACAGGTTAGATACCCTACAGCCGGCACAGCCAGTTCCGCCGAATCTCAGCCCCTGTATGTAAACTCGCCCTATGGCATTGCACTCGCGCACAACGGTAATCTGACCAATGCGAAAGAACTTGAGAAAGATCTTTTCCTTGAAGATTTGCGTCACATTAACACCAGTAGTGATTCGGAGGTGCTGCTTAACGTATTGGCCAACGAGCTGAATACGCTGCATGCGTTAGACCCTTCACCCACAGAAATGTTTAAGGCCGTTGGCGCTGTCCATCAACGCTGTAAAGGTGCCTATGCTGTAGTGGCAATGGTTATTGGATCTGGCATTTTGGGCTTTCGCGATCCCTACGGTATCCGTCCATTGGTTTACGGATCTAGAGAAGTGGAGAGCGGTACTGAGTACATGATTGCCTCAGAATCCGTTGCGCTAGATATTTTGGGCTTTACCCGCATAGCGGATGTCGCGCCAGGGGAAGCGATCTTTATCTCCAATGAGGGTGAAGTTTTTAAACAGCAGTGCGCGGCGCGCACCCAACTGGTGCCCTGTATTTTTGAGCACGTTTACTTCGCACGCCCTGACTCCATTATTGATAATATATCGGTATATAAAAGTCGTTTGCGTATGGGCGAGCACCTAGCGAAGAGAATTTTATCGAAGTATTCGCAAAACGATCATGACATAGATGTGGTGATACCCATTCCTGATACGGGGCGAACCGCCGCATTACCATTGGCTCATGAGCTCAATACTAAGTATCGCGAAGGCTTTGTGAAGAATCGTTATATCGGGCGCACCTTCATAATGGCTGGACAAAAACAGCGTCGCGATTCTGTGCGACAAAAATTGAACCCTGTAGAGCTAGAATTTAAGGGTAAGAACGTCTTGCTGGTGGATGACTCCATAGTCCGTGGCACAACGATTAAAAAGATCATTCAGCTCGCCCGAGAGGCTGGCGCGCGTAATGTGTATATGGCATCCGCTGCGCCGGCGCTTAGATATCAAAACGTCTACGGTATAGATATGCCAGCGCGAGAAGAGTTCGTTGCACATGAGCGCACTGATGAAGAGGTTGCTCGAGAAATAGGCGCGGATTGGTTGATGTATCAAACCATAGAGGATCTCAAGGCGAGTACCCACGAAGGGAACCCGCATGTGGACGACTTTGAGTGTTCTGCGTTTGATGGCAACTATATTACCGGTGATGTTGGCGAAGACTATCTGCGACGAATATCTGCAGCGCGTAATGATGTGACCAAAAATCAGCAGGAGCTGGATTTCTCCTCTCACACCAACGTATTAGATTTACACAATCACGCTTAACAGCCCTTTCGCTTGGAATGGCGCGTAAGTGAAATAGTGTTTGTCCGTTAACGACCGAATAAATTTAGACCAAACTTCAGGACAGAAGAGTAGTGCAACTGAAAAATAGAACACCTTGTGTAGGTATTTGTTCAACAACTTACGGTGATTTGGTCTGTCGGGGCTGCAAGCGCTTTTCCCACGAAATAGTGCAATGGAATGGTTACGACAAAGATCAGCAAGGGTTAATTTGGGAGCGTTTAACCAACTTGCGCGATGAGGTGTTGGCGCATTTGTTGGTGCGCAATGACGAGGCACGCTACTTAGCGGCCTGTAGCGAAGCCAGCCTAGATGACCTAGAGGCTAATGAGCAGCGCTATCAGTTGCTTCGCTCTATGGTGCGCGACAACAAAAGTTTAAGCGAGGGCGGTCTGGCAACCGCTGCAAATTTTGTTGCGCCGGTTTCGCCTAATCCTAACCCTAACCAAACAGATACGTTAACGGTGCTGCAAGCTTTAGATGCGGAAACCTATAGTCGTTCAAAAGCCCACTATGAACGTAACTTTAAGGTGCCGCTATGAATGTAACTGCTGAGAAAGCAGTGGCGCGGGTTAAGGCCTTTATCCGTACCCCAACACCTCAAGCTTGGCTTGACGCAGCGCCGGACCATTTGCCTGAGTTGTTGATTGATCATGCAAATTGCGAGAAGAAAGCAGCCAGCACTGCCTTAAGTATGATTTACCGCTATGTTGATCATGGCGATGTTCTACACAAAATGTCCAAATTAGCCCGAGAAGAATTGCGTCACTTCGAGCAGGTTTTAGATTTGATGGAAGATCAGGGTGTTGTTTACCAACAAATGACTTCAGCTCGATACGCCCAAGGCCTGCATGGTCAAATAAATAAGCAAGAGCCTATGAGGCTAATAGATCAGTTGGTTTGCGGCGCTGTGGTTGAGGCGCGTTCGTGCGAGCGATTTGCCAGCCTCATTGGCGTGGTGCCAGAGGCTATGGGTAATCTTTATAAGACGTTGCTTAACTCCGAGGCTAGACACTTCCAAGACTATTTGTCCCTAGCTCGGGCGGTAAATGATCGAACCGGTGAGCGGGTAGATATTGATCAGCGCATAGAAGCATTTTTGGAGTTAGATCGAGGGATGATCACCGGTGCTGATGATCAGTTTAGATTCCATAGCGGTGTGCCAAGTTAAAACACTCTAAAGTGAAAGTGTCGTCAACTTGGCGGCACAGCCAGCCGCAAGGTCCCCAGTCACCTAAAACAATACGCTGCGCACTGCGCTGCTCAATCGGATGTATGCCGGGCCTGTGGGTGTGGCCATGAATGAACGTTGTGACGTTGGCCCCAATGAGATCAGTAACGGCAGCAGCATTAACGTCCATTATGGCTGACGATTTATTCGCATTGTTTGCAATGCTCTGGGCGCGTAGGCCTTTGCCAAATACCTGTCGCTCTTCCAACGATTTGCTTAAGATTTCAGTTTGCCAAGCGTCGCCGCGCAATACCTTGCGCATTTGCTGATAAGCAATGTCGTCTGTGCACAGAGCGTCGCCATGGGATAGAACAAGGCTGCCATCCAGGGTTGATGGGTCACTGATTAGCGTAACGCCCGTTCTGTTGGTGAACTCGGAAGCAAAAAGAAAGTCGCGGTTGCCATGCATGAGAAAGACGGGGCAGCGCTTGGATGTAGTTGTTAACAGCTCGGTCAAAGCTAAAGCGATAGGGCTGTTGTCATCATCACCAATCCACATTTCCACCAAATCACCTAGGATGTAGATTTCATCTACCTGTGTTGATTCGGTTTCTAGACACGCGGCGAAACCGCTGAACACGCGATCTAGGGGATCATCTAGATGTAGATCTGAAAGAAAAATCCGCTGCATTATTCATTTACCCAATCTATACCAAGATTTGCTGCTGCGGCTTGCAGGGTGTTTTGTAGTAGCGCCACTCGGGTCATGGGTCCAACGCCACCGGGGACAGGGGTTATCCAACTGGCAATTTCTTTAGCTGCAGCAAATTCCACATCACCATAAAGCTTGTTGTTGGCGCCTCTGGTGATGCCTACGTCGATAACAATGGCGCCTGGTTTTATCCAGTCTCCAGGCACTAAGCCGGGTTTGCCTACTGCACTGATGACCAAGTCTGATTCGCGAACAATTTCCGCTGTGTTTTTAGTGAATTTGTGCGCGGTTGTCACAGTGCTTCCGGCCAGTAAAAGCTCTAAGCCCATTGGCCTGCCCACATGATTGGAAGCGCCGATGATTGTGGCAGTCAGATCCTTAAAGGGTGCATTGATATGGGTGAGCATGCGCATTATGCCCTTTGGCGTGCAGCTGCGTAATGTCGGTCTGCGCAGCGCTAGGCGACCAATATTATAAGCGTGAAATCCATCAACATCTTTGTGTGGCAAAATGGCGTCGATGATTCGATCTTCATCTAAGTGGGCGGGTAGGGGCGTTTGCACCAAAATGCCGTCAATTTTTGGGTCAGCGTTCAAGGCGGCAATGCGCGCTTCTAGTTCTGTTTGAGTGACGCTGTTGGGTAGGTGTTGCGCTTCGGAGTGTAATCCCACCTCTTCGCAGTCGCGACGCTTGCCGTTGACGTAGACTTCTGAAGCAGGGTCGTTACCCACTAAGATCACCGCCAAACCCGGCGCTCGAAAACCGTCTTTGTGCCACTGCGCTATATCAGCTTTTAGATCGCTGCGTATAGATTTGGCCAATGCGTTGCCGTCGAGTATCTGCGCGGTCATGTGTTCTCCTAAAACGACAGTTTACTACTCAGCTTCACCTTTCACTAACTTTCGAACCAAGTTTTTCTCTCGGTTGGGGCAGTTCAAGTGTGTTTCATGTCGAATAGAGGCAATATTGATTAAAAAGCAGCGAAGTAGTTTGACCACTATTTTTTTGATCAGTATGATGCGCTCCAAACCGCAGCGAAGTTGCTGCAGTTATTCGGGGTATAGCGCAGTCTGGTAGCGCGCCTGCTTTGGGAGCAGGATGTCGGGAGTTCGAATCTCTCTACCCCGACCATTTTTATCGGCGTCTGGAAATACCTTTCAACGCTCACCCAAGTTCTTCAATCCTTTGCCAGTGACTACATCTATTGATTGAAGAGGCGACTTATATCTGGGGGTATAGCTCAACTGGATAGAGCAACGCCCTTCTAAGGCGTAGGTTCGGGGTTCGACTCCCTGTGCCCCTAGATATAAGTCAGTTCTCGATTCCTGCTTCTCACTCTGCTTCTCACTATGCTTCTCACTCTGCTTTTCGAGCAACTAAACATCTAGGGCTGTAGGTTTTTAAGTTAAATCCCCCTTATCCAGACCTAATTATAGAGCCGATACTGATTTAAACGCCTAATGTGCGATCTATTCCACGAGAAGGCTGAAAACCTCTGGCGTCCTGATGAACACATCCCTATAATTCGCGGCACAATGGTGGGCGTAGCTCAGTTGGTAGAGCTCCGGATTGTGATTCCGGCGGTCGTGGGTTCAAACCCCATCGTCCACCCCATTTAAGCCCTTCGTTCGCTAAGCGCTTGTTAGTTTCTCAGGCCGACTTGCTCGCATTTTTTACAAAGTAGCCGCCAAAATCTCATTCTGCATGGTGCTCTCAACCGCGTCTTTAAAGCCGGCCTAGGTGGGCAGAATCCTCTTCGCAGCATGACCCTAAAGCGCTGTCCTACAAATTTTTGTCCAACTCCTTCTCCTAAATCTATGACGACTATGTGAGCTTCCTCGGGCTTTGTCGTCTGGTGGCTGCAACATTCTTGTCCCCCGTTTTGGCGGCAAAGCTGGCAATCCGCCTCTGTCCATAAGCGATCTAACTCAGATGACTGTGAAGGAAAAAGTCTAATTCCGAG
>QXZU01000123.1 GCA_009886205.1 K189A clade bacterium
ATCACCGGCGTATAGGTGCTTGAGTGAGGCATGCAGGTGCCCTTCATTCAGCGTGCCTATACCGCTCAAGACGTTGTCCCTTCACGGGGCGTGTTTTGCTTGGGATACTTAACGATCTGCTTGGGCATGGAATGAGCGTCTTGGATTGGCGAGGTCTGTGTAAGCAAAGTTTTTTGCCCTGCATGCAACGTTTTTGGCAGGCGCTGAGTATATAGAAAAACAGGAGATCATTATGCAGAACGTGAACCAGCCATTAAGCACAGTACTCAGACAAGGATTCACCAAAGTGCTCACCCAAGTATTACTGCTGAGCATTGCGGGGGCTTTAGCATTGCCCGCCAGCGCTGAGGTTTTTGAATATCCCATAGCCAAAGATGCCGAGGAAGTTGAAATTGATGAGGGTATTGAGTTTACCCTTACCTGTATTCGAGCCCGCACAGGCGATGACGATGACAGCGGCATCATCAAAATAGCGGCCAGTGACGAGGACGCATTTGACTTAGACCTAAGCGCCAGCGAAATCTCGCTGTCGAAAAACAGTTCTTTTTCATCTTGGTTTAAGGGCTCTAAATCTGTCTCTGCCGAACTGCTATTGAGTTATTCACCCCAGGCCATTGAAGTGAGGTCTGCCGCCGAGGGGCGCGTGAGTGAATGCTTCTCCGACAGCGCCCGCGTAGAACTTACCGCCAGTTCTGGATCTTCACTGCGCATTAATGGCGACAACAGCCAAATCACCTTCCTTGAGGTAGACGTTTCCTCTGGCGCAAAAATAGACATCAAAGCCCCCATGGAAGTGACCAGCGCCAAAGTTGAAGCAAGCTCCGGCGGGCAAATTGAATTTGCAGATGAGGTTGAAATTGACAGCGCATCGGTGCGCATTTCATCTGGCGGCTCCGCTGAAATGTGCGGCGCAAAAACCCTTGATGGCCGCATTTCCAGTGGCGGCAGTATTGACGCATCAGAAAACGTTAAACGCAACAACCTGAAGACCAGTTCCGGCGGCAACGTGGATTCATTTCATTGTTAGCTATAAATCGCTAACTGCTAACCGCCCCATTTAAAACAAAGAAGCACAACTCTCGCAAAGGAGAAATATATGATGCACTTATTAGAAGACCTTCTGATTCCGGTGTTGGCTATTGTTATGGCCTTTGGGCTGCCGGCTTTTATTGTCCACGTTTACTTCAAGTACGAACGTAATCGCGACCGCTTGTTCCACGAGTCGCTGCAGGCGCTCATTAACAGTGGCCAGCAAATTGCGCCTGACATGCTGCGCGGCATTCCCGGCTACAGAGAAGTGTCCGCTAAAAACGACTTAAGACGGGGCATTTTAACCCTTGGTTTAGGGCTAGGCATTGCCTGTCTGGGCTATGTTGGCATTGGTCGTCATGGCGATTTTATTGTGGGGCTAGGCCTATGCTTTGCCCTCTTTGGTTTGGCAATGAGCGGTTTTGGTTTTTACCAAAAAAGCGCTCAGCAAACTACTCAGCAGCAAGACAGCCAAGTTTAACCAATGATTCCAGACCCGGAACTTGTACGGCGCACGCTTGCTGAGGGGGCCTTCCACTTTGGCCCCCTTGTGCAGCGCCACAGCGATTATATTTTTGGTCTGAATATGCGGCTGACCAGTGGTAACAGGGCGTTAGCCCAGGACATTACCCAACAAACTTTTCTCAATGCGTTTACTTATCTTAAAAGCTTCGACCGCACCAAAGCTTTTAAACACTGGATAGCCGGCATTGCTGTTAATTGCTTTAAAGACGCGATAAAAAAAGAAAACGTTTACGTTTCCGCTGATGCCCCTAATTTCTCTAACGCCTCTAACCCTTATAAGCCGTCCCTTGAGGGTTTTCATACACCAGAGCCGGAAATGGACAGCGCTTTTTTGGCACTGATCGAACCGCTCAACATGGAAGAGCGCGCGTTAGTGATTTTGCGTTTTGTCTACGAATTTAAAATTGCAGAAATAGGTGAGCTGATGGCGCTTAATCCAGGCACGGTGAAATCTAAACTCAGCAGAGCCACGCAGAAACTTGGCAAACTTGAGCAGGACGGCCAGGACGCCCCAGACGCTCCAAATGCGCCAAAAGGAAGAGACAAAAAGAAGAAGGTAGTTTAATGAACCAATTTGAAAGTATTTTACAGCGCGAGAAAGAGGCCGAATATCACCTGCAAAATAGCGAGTTGTTTGCCTTTGCAGTCATGGCGAAAATCGCTTCCCAGCGTTCTAAGCGCAAATTGCAGAACATCATTTTCTCAATCGCCTTAGTTAATCTCTTAGTGGTTGGGGTATTTTTCATTAACCCCGGCAACCCTATAGACAACGCATTTGGCTGGGTATTCACCGTAGCGCTGCAAGCAATGTTTCAAATCGCTCAGTCTGCCCTTGCACTGAGCATAACCGTGGGCATTGGCCTATTGCTGGGCACATTGGGCTTTATCGGGGTAAAGTCGAGAGAGTAAATAGCTAAATAAATGAAGCGCAAATAATGAAGCGCAAATCTCGATGGTGCCGCGCCTTCACTGAACATTCAGCGGACACCACCAAAGCGAGGTTTTATATAACCTATATGGATTTAGTGACCCGGTTAGCTAAACTCATTTTCACCGTCGCTCTCTTGAGCCAAAAACCAAATGAGCACGAGTAGCCCAAGGACCGGAATAAAAACGAGTAGCTGCCATAAACCACTACGACCAGTATCGTGAAGTCTTCTCGTTGTAGCCGCGACAAGAGGCACTAGCATGACCAATGAATATATTGAATTCACAAGCAAGATACCCAAAATACTGTCTACGATTCCTGTGGCAACGCTCAAAACCACATAGAAGAGCATGAACATCCAGTAGTCATTCCTTCCTGTTCTACTGGCAAAGTCAGAATAGCTCTTTAGCGTGTTAATAAAATTATCCATTTAGAAAAATTCCTTTTTGTTGTGCAAATAAGTTGTGCAAATGCATGGAATTAGATTCGCATCAATTCCAAAACTACAAATAAGACCAACTTTAAGGGCTATCTATTGAATATCGAACTGCTGACATTTGCGGGAACAACTTGCTCCCGATAACGAATGTGTAAATCGCAAAACCCGATCACTTAACATCAAAGTGCGATGCCAACGGTTTTCAGCTCTAAACCAATGTTATTCAGTAGACTACAACGCCTTGATGTTGGCGGCTCTCGAAGTGAGTCCATTTTCAACCGTCTAAACTCAATAACCTGCATTGAGGTTTAGACCCTTAGGCTAGCTCAAATGCCTAAATTCGATACTTAGCAGGCCGACATTACTGTCCAAAATGTGAACCAGTTGGCAAAACTTTCTTATTCGAGCACCTCAGAAAATGCCAACAAAGCCGCAAAGATTTACCAAAAAGGAAATTTTCCCTCATAGTTTTGGCCCTTTAAAGGGTGTGACATACTCAGTGCTTAACTATTGGAGAATAATAATGAGCGCAGACGGCACTTGGACAACCACCATCAATACCCCTATGGGCGCACAAACCGGTACGCTGGTACTGACCACCAACGACGGCGAGCTCAGCGGCTCTATGCAAAGCCCGCAGGGTGAAATGGCAATTGCTGACGGCAAAGCCGATGGCGACAACTTGTCTTGGACCACCAGCATCACTTCACCTATGCCTATGAACTTGGAGTTTTCTGCCGTAGTTGCTGGGGATGAGATCACGGGTTCTGTAAAACTGGGCGCTTTCGGCAACGCCGACTTCAAAGGCACACGCGGGTAAAAAATTCATCTGGGGACATTAAGAGGAGAGAGATGTGAGTTGGGACAAAGAAACTGAAGAAATGCACAGTAGGGCTGAATTGGCCTACAAAATGGGCGGCGAAGAAAAAGTCGCCAGGCAACACGAGTTCAACAAACTCACCATCCGCGAGCGCATTGGCAAAATTGCTGACAGCGAAACTTTCCACGAAATAGGCACCTTAGCCGGTGTTGGCGAATACGACGAAGACGGCAAGTTGATCGCCTTTACGCCCTCTAATTTCGTTTTTGGCACAGCGGATATTGATGACCGCCCAATCATTTTATCTGGCGATGACTTCACTGTTAGAGGCGGCTCTGCAGATGCATCCATTTCCGGCAAACGGACCAGAGCAGAGGGTTTAGCTGCCGAACTGCGCTTACCGCACATCCGTCTAATTGACGGCATGGGCGGCGGCGGCTCGGTGAAAACCATTGAAACCGCCGGGCGCACCTACATTCCAGAACTACGCGGTTGGGAAACTGTGGTCTCGCACCTTTCCATAGCTCCCTCTGTCTCTCTGGCACTGGGCTCTGTGGCAGGCATGGGCGCAGCACGGGTTGCTACATCGCACTACTCAGTGATTGTTAAAGACAGCGCGCAAATGATGATCGCGGGCCCAGCACTGGTGGACTGGGCAAGCTTGGGCGATGTCAGCAAAGAGGAATTGGGATCCTACAAAATCCACACGCGCAACGGCGCCATTGACGACGTTGCCGACACTGAAGAGGAAGCCTTTGCCATGGCGCGACAGTTTTTGTCCTACCTGCCCAGCAGCGTGGATGAGTTGCCGCCTGTCATTGAATGCACAGATGACCCAAAGCGTGAAGACGAAAGCCTACTCAGCCTTGTGCCTAAAGCGGCACGGCAAGTTTACAAAATGCACCAACTGCTAGAATCCGTTTGCGATGAAGGCTCGTTTTTCGAGATGGGACGTAAGTGGGGCCGCTCGCTGATCACCGGATTGGCACGCTTTAACGGTATTCCGGTGGCGGTATTCGCTGAAAATCCAAGGGTTTACGGCGGTGCCTGGACAGCGGATTCATCACGCAAATTGATCCGCTTGCTAGATTTGGCCTCCACCTTTCACCTACCGGTTATCCACTTGGAAGACTGCCCGGGATTTCTTATTGGTAAGCAATCTGAAGAAGAGGCCACCATCCGCTATGGCTCTGCTGCGGTGGCGGCCCTTGGTCAACTGACAACACCATTTTGCTGCGTGGTTATCCGCAAAGCCTTTGGTGTTGCTGGCGCAGGCAACCACAAACCCGGCAGCCATCACTTTCGCGCGGCCTGGCCATCGGGTGACTGGGGCTCACTGCCTATCGAAGGCGGCATAGAGGTAGCTTATAAGGCTGAAATTGCAGCAGCGGACAACCCAGACGCACACCTTGCAAAAATCAAAGAGCGTTTAAACAATTTGCGCTCGCCCTACCGCTCTGCTGAATTTTTTGAGATTGAAGAAATAATCGATCCACGCAAAACCCGAGCATATCTATGCCAATGGGCAAAACTTGCCCAGCGCGCATTACGGACAGATCCACCTAACTTTGGCTACCGCCCTTAACGAGAAGTATTTATGGCCCAGTATCGACAACACAGTTATCAGGCACCGGAAGGTGCCACGCAAATCACCTTGGTGCGCCACGGTGAATCTAGAGCCGCATCGGAGGAAAACCCATTTCCACTGGTGGATGGCCACGGTGACCCAGAGCTACACGCAAACGGTGAGCAGCAGGCCGAAATGGTTGGCGAGCGATTAAAAGGCGAGGACATTGATGCGATTTATGTAACCAGCCTGCAAAGAACTCACCAGACCGCCGCACCATTGTGTCGCCACCTTGGGCTAACCCCTATTGTTGAGGCAGACCTCAGAGAAGTGTTTCTGGGCGACTGGGAAGGCGGCGTAATGCGCATACGCGCCGCGGCAGGCGACCCGATATTTACGCAAATGCAGGAGCAACAGCGCTGGGATTTAATTCCAGGAGCCGAGAGTTGGGAGACATTGAACACGCGCGTAATGGCCGGACTAAAGCGCATTCACCAAGCGCACCCAAACCAGAAAGTGGTGGCTGTCGTTCATGGCGGGGTTATTGGGCATATTATTGCTCAGGCCAGTGGCGCCCAGCCCTTCGCTTTTAATGGCGCGGATAACGGCTCGATCTCTCGGATTGTTATTAACGGCGACGAGATTAAGGTGCGCGCTTTTAACGACAATGCCCACGTGAACAGTACCCTCCACGATGGCAGTGGTCAGCTGACTTAGCATTGAAGCCACGTATTCAGAAGCGGGCTAAAGGCCAAACGGCCATATAGCCGGTACAGAAAGGCCCCTGTTGAGGGGCCTGTTAGGCAGCCTGCGCAAACGCCCGAGAATTCGTACGGTTTATGCTCTTAACTCTCTGTCCCCCTACACCTGTATTTCAATGTCCGACTTTCTCTGAACAGAACCGGCGTTGATTAAAACTGACCTTTCGCACTGTTACAAACTCCCAGAAAAGGCGTATGCTATTGTCATACAGAGAGGAATTTGAATGCCTACATCAACAGTCATAAGTGTCCGGGTGAGCAACAGCGAACGCGAGTTACTGGACGAAGCTGCCGGTAAGGCGCGCACCAACCTCAGTGATTATGTGCGTCGCCAAGCGATAGACGCTGCTGAAATATCTCTTATGAACCGCTCCACAATTGCGATTCCTGAAGACAGCTGGCAAGCGTTTGAAGCATGGCTTGAACGACCGGAGCAGCCCAATAAAGAATTGGCCAACCTTGCTGTGTCTAAACCTGCATGGGAATAACCCCTCCCAGACCGCTGCAACAGGGCGATGACCTCACGGCCTTCGATTGCGGACAATCCTCTTTAAACAAATGGTTGCAAAACCATGCATGGCGAAATCAACAAACCGGTGCTTCTCGCACCAATGTGGTTTGCGACAACGCCAGTGGGCAAATAGTCGGTTACGTCAGTTTAAGTAGCGGCTCAATTGAGCGCGGTGCTATGAAGCGAGGGCTGCGCCACGGCAAACCAGAAATTATTCCCGTGACCTTGTTGGGACAACTAGCAGTTGACGAAAATTTTGTTGGGCAAAACTTGGGCGAATCTCTGCTCTACTTTGCCTTAAAGACTGCTTTTAACATGTCAAAGCATGTTGGCACTCTAGGTGTAATGACTCACCCTCTGAATGAAAATGCACGCCAGTTTTATCTGCGCTATGGATTTGAAGAAATTCCCGGCGACCAACGCGGCGCTTTGCTTCTGCGCATAAAAGACATTGAAGCAAGCGGCTTTTAAGCGCAGTGAAGGGTTGGAATTAGCCGAAGTCTATAGATCGTTTTCTACCCTAACTCTAAGCTCTTGATGCCTAGAATCTAATCCATAGAACCTAATCCCTAGAACTAAGTATCTGCGCTATCACCTGATCTAGATCAGCGCCAGGCTGGTCTTTAAGATCTGCCATGCTGGCAAAAATATCCGCGGCCCCTTGGTGAAAGTCTCCCGACAGCCCTTGGGCTTTAAAGGTCTCGCTGATTTCTAACATTTCACCCGCAAAGCGCCATGCCTTGGGCGAGGTAACTTTGGCGGTTATATCGCTGCGTTGATTCAGTCCCGGTTGCGAAATATCCCACTCTGCCTTGAGCACTTCACTTATACCACTGCTCGCTGCCAGAGCATTCACTGCTAGGAGCAATGCACTAGAACCTTTTGAATGCGCTGCATAGGCCACTTTCAATGCGGACGCTGCAACCATTGAATTGGCGTGGTCTGATTCTGGCAAGGCAATTGCCTGAAGAAAACCGTGGCTAAACCAGCTTGCCACTCTGGCTGCGTGTTGTCCGGACAAATACAGCCGCGTGGTACCGGCGCTTAACGCGGGTGGGCCGATGATTCCGCCGTCGACATAAGCACCGGCGCCAAATATTTGCGCAATTTCTTTCGCGCTGTTCGGCGCTATGGCATTGGCATCCACATAAAGGCCATCAAACGCCGTGGCATATACGGCCTGAGCTTGCGCAATGGCTGCGTCTGGGGGGCAGATACTGATTAGGCCATCGGCCCATGCGGACATATCGTCTAAGGCTGTGAATGTCTCAAACTGTTTTGCTCTGTTGCGACTGTCAGCACTGCGACCTTCACTGACCCAACCCACCTCGTGAGCACTTGCCAATAAACTCAAACCAATAGATGCGCCCATTGCGCCAGGGTGGAGTATGCCAATACGCATGTTAGCGCCGGTAATCTAACGGTGGCTGACGGTCGCCAAGCAGCGCCGAGTATTTGAAATCTTTGCCCTGCGCACGCTTTAACTCATCTGCGGCGGCGTCAATAGTGGCGGGGTTTTGCAACAAATCCACAGCGGTTTTGGCCAACAGCTTAGTGGCCAAATGCATGCCTTTATGCCCAATACTGGTGCCACCCGCTGCTACCGCCTGCCAACTGTGGGCCGGTGTACCCGGCACCCATGTTGCTGTTCTAAAACCTACCGTGGGCACAAGCCAGCTCACATCACCCACATCCGTTGAACCCATGCCTTGGCGGAATTTATACGGTTGAATTTGTGTTTGCGAACCCAGCGCCTTTCTCGCACCGGGCAATGATTGGCGAATTTCTTCTGCAAACTTTTGCTCTTGGGGGCTGTAGGTAACACCACCTAGCTTAAGTAAATTGTCATATACCAAGCGCGACAATGTATAATTGGGCAACACTGCATAGTTGCCGTGCATCACTTCAATATCTACCTGCGTGTCTGTACCCAAGGCGGCGGCTTTTGCGGCAGTTGATACGCGCTCAAACAATTTCACCACCTGCTCTTTTTCTGGATGCCTAACGTAGTAATAAACTTGAGCACGTTCTGGAACAATATTTGGGGCGTCGCCGCCGTCGGTAATTACATAATGAATGCGGCTGGTTTGCGGTACGTGTTCGCGCATCAAGTTCACCATATAGTTCATGGCTTCAACGCCATCTAACGCTGAACGCCCCCGGTCAGGTGCAGAGGCTGCATGGGCTGCCTGTCCATGAAAGGTAAAGCGTCCAGACTTGTTCGCCGTGCTGCTAGAAGGCGAGGCCGAATTGCTGTCACCTGGGTGCCAGTGCAGTACCACATCTACATCGTCAAATACGCCAGCTCTGGCTAAATAGACTTTGCCAGAACCCCCCTCTTCTGCGGGTGTGCCCACCAGCTTAATGGTGCCTGGCGTACCGGTTTCGTCTAACCACTTTGCTAATGCAACAGCTGCTGTGGTTGATGCTGCACCAAACAGGTGATGACCGCAGGCATGGCCAGCAGCGTCTTGCTTGGTGATCTGGCGACTAGCTACCGCGCCTTGATTCAACCCGGGCAGTGCGTCAAATTCAGCCAGAATCGCAATGGTTGGGCCGCCGCTGCCGTAGGTTGCAACAAAGGCGGTGGGAATATCTGCAACTTTCTGCACCACATCAAATTCATGTTCGCCCAGATAATCCTGCAGCGACTGACTACTGCGGGTCTCCAGATAGCCCATCTCGGCTAGCTGCCAAAGCTCATCTGCAATGGCGACAGAACGCTCGCGCTGGCTTTCAACCAACTCAATAACCCTTTGGGTTTGAGCAGATGAATGCCCTTGTGAACCAGACTGTGCAACAGCCCAGCCACTGACAAGGGATAACACTAAAACTGAGCATCCAAGCCGAAAATCAGTCATTTCTTTCTCCTAGCACCAAACAAAAGACGCCAAGTGGCGTCTAGCTCCAAACGAAAGACGCCGAAGGGCGTCTAAATAGATTTAGTCACAGGACCGGGCGCGTTAACCCCACCTGTTGACTATGCCATGCACTCTGCTGCCAAGGTGCTTATAGCTACCCCACGACTGCCTTGGCGAATGCCGTTGCGATCATGACCTGGCGTTACATAGGCGAGCGATAGGCCGGTTTCTGGGTCTGCCCACGCCAACTGCCCACCCGCGCCATTGTGGCCAAAGGCGGAGGGTGAATTTGAGCGACCAAAGCCTCTAAAGCGGCGGCTGTCATCGCCACTTATAATCAGCCCTAACGCTCTGTTTGCGGGCTTCTTGAATAAGGCATCAGTGAAGTCGCCAGAACGAATACGCCGCGCATCTGTCAATGTAGATTCCGGCCATAGCGTTGCTTTGTCGTTTCCACCATGTAACAGCGCCTGATAAAACAGCGCAAGAGCAGAAGCCGTGGCAAAGCCGCCCCCACCGGGTACGCCAACGGCGCGAACTTCTGGGCGATTGAAGGCCAAGATAGCGGCCTCAGTTACCTCTGTTTCAGGCGGTACCGGCATACCCATCTTGCCGTAGTCTTCAGCGGTGAGTGGTTCACCGACGTAGGCACAAGGTAACGCGCGGTGGTTTTCGGCATCGGGCAGGCCCACATAAATGTCTGCTAACCCTAATGCTTCAATAATCCGAGTGCGCACAAAGTCTCTAAACCCCATACCACTGCGACGCTCAATAAGCTCTGCAATCACCCACATGGAAGAGGACGCGTGATACTCAAACTTGGAACCCGAAGGCCAATTTAAACGCCACCGAGCAAAGCGCGACATACGCGCCTGCATATCGTCCCAGTCCAATGGCGCAAACGGCGCAGATGGGAATCCCGCCGTGTGCGAGAACAGTTGGCCCACTGTCACTTGATCTTTTTCGTTGGTGGCAAATTCGGCAATTATGTCTGCGACTAACTCGTCTTCACTGAGCTTACCTTCCTGCATAAGCAGCCACGCAGCGGAGGAAGTAATTGCTTTAGTGGCGGAAAATATACAGGTTAAGGAATTTTCGTTAGCCTGACCAAAAGACGCTGACAAGATGACTTTATTGTCTTTCGCTAATGCAATTTGCGCCGCCGGTAGCAAGCCTTCCTCCACCTCTTTTGCCGCCCGTGTTAGTAGCTGCTCGACTTTATCTACGGACAGGCCATTAGCTTTTAAGGTGTCTATTTGAGCTTCGTTCATTTGCTTCTCCCGTTTAAGAACGTGGGCGTATCAAGGTTTGGCCGCAGACATCACGCAGTGTTCTATTCTTTAGAGGTCATTAGTGGCTGTTGCTAGCGTTTTCTAATCTCGCCCCGCATTAGAACTCCATTAAAGAGCGAATTACGCCAACATTCAATTTGCCTTTCCATTTGCCTTTCAATTTGACATTCAGCTGACCAGAATCATTTTCAAAGCAAGTCAATGAAGGTGGCCTAAACAGGGTCATTTGCTTTAGGCCATTTACTCAAGTGCAAGGGTCACCCTAGAATAGCCTGCTGTATTTTGAATTTTCGGAAATTTTATGCCCATCCTCAACGGACTCACCGGCTCTATTGGAAACACCCCGCTCATAAGAATAGACAGCCTGTCCGAAGAAACGGGCTGCGAAATTTTGGGCAAAGCAGAATTTATGAATCCGGGTGGCTCAGTAAAAGATAGGGCCGCGCTGTGGATGATAGAAGCTGCCGAGGCCAGTGGCGCGCTGAAGCAAGGCGGCACGGTGGTTGAAGGCACAGCCGGCAACACGGGTATAGGCCTTGCCCACGTTTGTAACAGCCGCGGCTACAAGACCATTATTTATATGCCCGACAACCAGTCCACAGAAAAGGTCAATCTGCTGCGCACCCTAGGCGCTGAAGTGCGCGTTGTGCCCACTGTTCCTTACGCCAACGAAGACAATTTTCAAAAGCAGGCGGGCAGATATGCAGCCACACTAGACAACGCTATTTGGGCCAATCAGTTCGACAACACTGCCAATGCTTTGTCTCACTATGAATCTACTGGGCCTGAAATTTGGGCGCAGACAGACGGCAAGGTAGATGTGTTCACCTGCGCGGTGGGTACTGGCGGCACCCTAGCCGGTACATCTGCCTACCTGAAAGAACAAAACCCAAACATGCAGATTATTTTGGCTGACCCCATGGGCAGCGCACTGTATAACTGGGTCAGCACCGGAGAAGCCACCATGACCCCTGGGCCGTCCATCACAGAGGGTATTGGCAACTCTCGCATCACGGAAAACCTAAAACAGGCAGTAATAGACAGCGCGGTACAAGTAACAGACCAAGAAATGGTGGACATGGTTTACCGACTACTGCGCGAAGACGGTTGGTTCTTTGGTTCTAGCTCAGGCATTAACTTAGGCGCCGCAGTGAAAGCTGCCAAAACTTTGGGCCCCGGTCACACGATTGTCACAATTCTTTGCGATGATGGCGGCAAGTATCAGTCTCGCCTTTACAACGATGAATTCCTTGCGGAAAAAGGCCTAACAAGTCCAAGCTAACTAAAACTGGCCCAATTTTACCAAAGTTTAGAGAAGCAAACGCACGCTCAAAACGCACTTTACTCACTGTTTTATGTCGGCATCAACAAGGCTCAGACTGAGGTGGTAAAGAGGCCCAAGGCCAAGTATCGTTCGCTTTCAATACGCCCTATTACATATTTACAGGACATATCAGTGCCCGGATTAGACCTCAAAAAAGCAGGCCTCAAAGTTACCTTACCAAGACTTAAAGTTTTGGAAGTATTAGAAGGTTCAACACCTCACCATATGAGCGCCGAGGACGTCTACAAGCAGCTACTGAGTTCTGATGAAACCGTTGGCCTTGCCACGGTTTACAGAGTGCTCACGCAATTTGAATCCGCAGGCATTGTCGACAAGCATAATTTCGACGACGGTCATTCGGTGTACGAGCTAGCTGCTGAAAGACACCACGACCACATGGTTGACGTGGACAATGGCCATGTCACCGAGTTCGTAAATGAGCGCATTGAAGCGCTACAACACGAAATTGCTGAAGAACACGGCTATGAATTGGTACACCATGAACTGGTGCTCTACG
>QXZU01000124.1:0-504 GCA_009886205.1 K189A clade bacterium
GGCAACGTCGCGAGGAAGGGCTCAGCCACTCCCAGCCCATGCCTGATGTTCCCCCACCGGAATCTCTACGCGGCGACCTAGAAGCCTATGAAGCGATGGCTAAAGAACAGCCTGACATTGCCCGATTTAGCTTTCGCTTTAAAGCCATAGAATCACGGGCTGTGGAGAAGATTTTAATGACGGATCGTGGCGGCAAAGAGCATCCACCCGTCAAACATACATGGCTGAAAACCCGCGATCCGCTGCCGGACAATCCAGAAGTACACTTAGCGTTATTGGCCTACATGTCAGATCTAGATTTTATGTCAACGTCAATGCTGCCCCACGGACGCAATGCCAGCAGAGAGTCTATTCGCGGCGCCAGCCTAGACCACGCCATTTGGTTTCACCGCCCCTTTCGCGCAGATGAATGGCTACTGTTTGCCAAAGAATCCCCGAATGCCAGCGGCGCGCGTGGTTTTGTTAGAGGCCACTTCTTTAACCGCGCAGGCGAGCTAGTGGCTA
>QXZU01000124.1:514-5536 GCA_009886205.1 K189A clade bacterium
CCTTATTCGGCCGGTTGGCAAAAATCGCGACAGATTAGCAGCGCTTGCTGCCGAAAAAAGTTAGAAAAAGAACCCTCGAAAAAGACGATAAAGCCCACACGCCATCTGGCATATAAGGCACAAAAAAGGGCGCAAATTGCGCCCTTCTTTAACCTGCTTTTAAAACCTAGTTTAGTCACTGGCACTCAAAGCAAATAACCGTTGATAGCCTAAACTACAGTGCTTCTAGAATTGCCTCAGCCGCACTGACTTCCAACTTTCCTGGCGCTTCTACAGCGAGCTTAGACACAGTTCCGTTGTCAACAATCATGGCATAACGCTGAGAACGTGTACCTAGACCGAAGCCACTGCCATCCATTTCTAGACCCAAAGCGCGAGTAAAGTCACCGTTGCCATCGCCAACCATAACCAGTTCTTCTGCATTGGCGTTGTCACCCCAAGCGCCCATAACAAATGCGTCATTCACAGATAGGCAAACAATGCTGTCTACGCCTTTGGCTTTAATTGCATCAGAGTGAACAACATAACCTGGTAGGTGCGCCATTGAACAAGTTGGCGTAAACGCGCCGGGTACCGCAAAAACAACCACTTTCTTGTTTGCAAACAGATCGTCTGTGGTTACTGGGGTTGGCTTGCCTTCTTGCATTGTATGCATAGTCGCTGCGGGCAGAGCTGCCCCTTCTTGAATCGCCATGTTGTATCTCCTTTAGCACTAAAAATTTCGAGACCCGATTGTGGGTGCAGCCACAAAATGGGTCAACTGTTCATCTTATTATGATCTTTTACATCACGTAACTTACGTTTAGACCGGGACTATTTCCACGCAAATTGCGGTTGCTCAAAATGCGCTACCCGAGTGTCCAAGCCCTTTAGGCAGACTTCACGAAACTGATAAATAAGCGCGGCTGTAGGCGTTGCGATCGCCTCCAAACCTACGGGCATGCGCAGTACCGGATGCTCGCTGCTGTCTACCACATCTAATTTCGGCGCATCTTCACGCATAAACTCAGCCAATGGAATGCGATGCACGCTGGCCACTTCATCAGGATTAAAGTCCATTTGCGCACAGCTACCGGCCCAAACCACCACAGGGGTCATCACAAAACCAGAGCGTGTAACAAAGTCGTCTAGATAACCCAACACTGCTGTTTCCGGCAAATCTAAACCCACTTCCTCGTGCATTTCACGCAATGCCGCCTGGTTGATCGTCTCGCCAGCCTCGACCCTACCGCCTGGAAATGCCCATTGCCCCGGGTGATTACGCAGTTTTTCGGAGCGTCGGGTGAGTAACAAAGCAGCCTCATTGGACCAAGAGTGAGGGACATCAATGCCAGGTATGTCAGCGCCCATACCTACATCTACAATGGTAATCGCCACAGCCGCTGAGCGTAAATTTGCCTGGGAAGATGTGCGTATTGCAAACCGGCCCAATTGCTCGCCAATGGCATTTTTCAGCTCGTCACCGCACTCATAAATCATAAAAAAACTCGGATTTATACATACAGCGCCTATATGCCCTTGAACTCTGGCTTACGCTTGCCTAAGAACGCGTGCAGCCCTTCCTGACCGTCGGGTGTATTGACCAACCCTGCAATCGCCCGGGCTTCCAATTCCATTTGAGTCTCCAAACTATGGTCAAAACTGCCATCCAGTAGGGCTTTCACTTGCCCAAATGCCTGAGTGGGTCCTGAGGCTATTTTGCCCGCTAACTTTTGCGCAGCGCCCATCAACTCATCTGGTTCAACCACGCTGTTGACCACACCCCAATCTAACGCTTCCTGAGCATTCAATGGGCGATTGGTCAGCATGAGTTCTCGCGTTCGGCGGTCGCCGATTTTGCGCGGCATGTAATAGGTAGAACTGCCGTCCGGGGATAAACCCGCGTTGGTGTAGGCCATAGTGAATACAGCCTTGCTGGATGCCACGGCAAGGTCCGCGGCCATAGCCAGCGAAAAACCTGCCCCAGCCGCAGTGCCATTGACGGCAGCGATGACTGGCGCGGGGTTACGCGCCAAACGAGACAATGCCATGTGCAAGTCCCCGGTCATTTCCATTAGCAATCTACGAGCACCTTTTCCTGCTTCAGCAAAAGCGCTTAAATCACCGCCAGCGCAAAACATTTTGCCGGCACCGGTAACAATAACCGCTCGGACATCCTCTCTTTCATCAACCGCCAGCGCCACTTGATGCAATTCTTTCGCCATTAACGGCGACATAGAGTTCATTGCATCAGGTCGGTTTAAGGTAATAGTGGCAACGTTTTCCGTTACCGAAAAAGTCAGTGTCTCGTAACCCATAAAATCCCCCAATAGGTACTGTTTATTATCATTTGCGCACCATCCTACCGCTTAACTTAGCACGTCGAAACCAGTAAGCTTTGCCCACTCAAATTAGCGCACATGGAGATCCAAGATGGATATCGATCTAAGCAGTACCGATCTGGCATTTCAGCAAGAAGTACGCGATTTTTTAACGACCAACGCCTACAAGAATGGCACCGACTACGCCGAATGGCGCCTGAATTGGTTTAAGCTCGCCCGGGAAAAAGGCGGCTGGGATGTAACCAAATGGCCAGAAAAGTTTGGCGGCCCAGGCTGGAGCCCAACACAGCACTATATTTGGGAACAGGAAACTGCCGTGGCGCAAACGCCATGGGACTTGCCCTTTGGCTTATCTATGCTCGCTCCGGTTTTGATGAGTTATGGTAACGAAGAACAGCAAGATCGCTTTTTGCCAGATATCCGTGACCGTAAGGTCAATTGGTGCCAAGGCTACTCAGAACCCAATGCGGGGTCTGATTTGGCCAACTTAAAAACCAAAGCAGTGCTCTCAGAAGACGGCACCCACTACACCGTTACGGGTACTAAGATTTGGACCACCCTTGCCCACATCGCGGATTGGATTTTCTGCCTAACCCGCACCAGCGACTCAGGAAAGAAGCAGGAAGGCATTACCTTTTTACTCATACCCATGAAGCAAGCAGGCATAGAGGTGAAGCCCATCATTACGCTGGGCGGCGCCCATACGGTAAACATGGTCCACCTCACAGATGTCAAAGTACCCGTAGAAAATCGCGTTGGTGAAGAAGGCAAAGGCTGGGGTTACGCCAAAGGTTTGCTGGCCCACGAAAGAACAGGACTCGCCGGCATTTCAAAGTCTTTGGCAGCGTTAGAAAACCTGCGCAAGCAAGCCGGCGAAGTGAAACGCGGTAATGGCACACTGCTGGATGATCCCAGCTATAGAGCGAAATTAGCCGAGCTAGAGATCGATTTGTTGGCCACTGAATTCACAGAATTACGCTCATTAGCAAGCGCGGCAAACGGCGCTGAGCCAGGGCCAGAATCTTCTATCCTGAAACTTAAAGGCACAGAAATTCAGCAGCGCATTCAAAAGTTGACCGTAGAAGCTGGCGGCATTTACTCAGCAGCTTGGGGACCAATGCCGGTTGGCCATCTGTTCGCTCGAGGCGGCATGTCAGGCTACTTATCTAGCCGCGCTTACACCATTTATGGCGGTGCGTCAGAAGTGCAGCGAGATGTCATTGCAAAAAATGTATTAGGCATCAAAAAGTCGCAAAGCAAATAGAGCTTAGGGCCAACCAATAACGGCCATACAAAACGCGCGGAGCCTGCGTACCAGTGTTTTGCGCGAAAACAAAATATAGAGAGAACACCCAGTGAATTTTGATATTTCATCTGAACAGCAAATACTTAAAGACAGCGTTGACCGCTTCGTCCAAGACCACTATGAGTTAGACAAGCGCCAGCTTTTGGTTCTGACCGAGCAGGGTTTTAGCACTGACAATTGGCAGACTATGGCTGAACTTGGCTGGCTAGGTGTGAGCGTACCTGAAGCACACGGCGGCTTTGGCGGCAACGAGATCGACACCATGATATTGATGGAAGCCTTTGGTAAAGGCTTAGTTTTAGAACCCTTCTTTGCCAGCACAGTATTAGGTGCCAAGGCAATTGCCGACGGCGGCAATGAAGCGCTAAAAACCGAGATGCTGCCTGGGGTTGTAGAGGGTAGCCGCCAGCTGACATTAGCCTATGCTGAAGCTCAGTCGCGTTTTGATTTGGAAGATATTATCACTCACGCCAAAAGCGATGGTGAAGACTATGTCATCAACGGACACAAGAGCATGGTTTTGCACGCAGGGAGTGCTCAGCAAATAGTTGTCAGCACGCGCACCAGCGGCGGTCAGGCAGACAAAGCGGGCATCAGCCTGTTCTTGATTGACGCAGATGCACCCGGCGTAGAAATAACATCCTTCCCTACGGTAGATGGACAGCAAGCCTCAGAGATAAAGCTCGAAGGGGTCAAAGTGTCTAGCGCAAGACTACTCGGTGAATTGGATAACGGTTACGAGTTGCTCAACGCTCTGGCCACCGCAGGCATATTGGCCTTAGCCGCCGAAGCCGTGGGTGCCATGGAAATACTCTACAAAGATACCGTCGCCTATACTCAAGAGCGCGAACAGTTTGATCATGCGCTGTCAGACTTCCAAGTACTACAACACCGCATGGTGGATATGTTTATGGAGTACGAGCAGTGCAAATCACTCCTTTACCGGGCTACGCTAGAAGTTGTACAAAACAGTGCGGGCGCCCAGCGTTCAGTGCACGCGCTAAAATATTACGTGGGCAAAATGGGCACGTTCATTGGCGAGAATGCGGTACAACTGCATGGCGGTATGGGTACCACTGAAGAGCTTAGAATAGGTCACTACTTTAAACGCTTGTTGGTTATTGATGCGCAATTTGGCAACTCAGATCATCACCTAGCCTTATTTGCTGCGTAAAACCCAACGCTTGGATGCATTGCGAGAAGAATTTTGATAAGTCGATTAATTAGAGATCCGCTGGTTAGTTTTTTGTTTGTCGGCACATTGCTGTTTTTCGTCACTGATTGGTTTAGTGGCGACAATGAGGCGTACCAAATCCAAGTGACCGCAAACGAAGTGCAGCGCCTTAGTGACCAATGGTCGCTGCAAATGCGTCGCCCACCGAACAAGCAGGAGTT
>QXZU01000125.1:0-17034 GCA_009886205.1 K189A clade bacterium
TAGATGCTTGTAACTTTTCGCGCCACCAATGCGTAGCGCGCTCGCGTTCTATTTAGACAGATCTTTTTAGACAGATCTTGTCAGGCAGACCTTTTCAGACAAACCTATTCAGGCAAACCAAGCACGCGCTTAGAAATAATGTTTGCTTGGATCTCGTTGCTGCCACCATAAATGGTGGTCGCCTTGGTGTGCAACCATTCTTCCACGCTGGTGATTTCCATTTCGCTGAATTCGTTGCCGCTTACGCCTAAGCCTTTAAATCCCATGAGCTCACGCTTAAGTTCTGCGCCGTCTTGTTGCAGCGCCGCGCCGTAGAGTTTAAAGATGGACGTGGCCGCGCCGGGCGTGCCTGATTTATTTTCCGCGTTGGCGCGTTGGGCGGTTAGGCGAAATGCAGCCCTGTTCATATTGAGCGTGGTGACTTTTTCACGGATGGCGGAATCGTCTATTTTGCCTTCCCGCTCACCGACATAGTTTTTCGCAATTTCTACCAAACCACTGCCGGGTTGTGTAGGGCGTGCACCGCCATTCAGACCGCCAATGCCTGAGCGTTCATACTGCAGTAGGCGCTTACCTACAGACCAGCCTTTGTTCAATTCGCCGACCAAGTTGTCTTTGTCGGCAATGGCGTCATCAAAGAATGTTTCGCCAAAAGGCGAGGAACCGGAAATCAGTCTGATGGGTTTAACGGTAACCCCGGGCTGATCCATGGTTAATAAAACAAAGCTGATGCCTTCATGCTTAGGTGCATCTGGATCGGTTCTAACCAGTGCGAACATCCAGTCTGCTGTGGCTGCGCCAGAGGTCCAAACCTTTTGGCCATTAATCACAAAGTGATCGCCTTTGTCGTCTGCCTTGGAGTTGAGTGCGGCTAAGTCGGACCCTGCATTAGGCTCGGAGTACCCTTGGCACCACTGAACTTCACCGCGAATGATCTTTGGCATGTGGCGCTCTTTCTGCGCCTGGGTACCGTATTCAAGCAGGGTTGGGCCGATCATTGTCATGCCCATGCCACCTAATGGCATGCGTGCGCCGATATTGCCCATTTCTTCATAGAAAACTTTTGCCTGAGCAGTGCTGAGTCCGCCGCCGCCAAACTCTGTTGGCCATGTGGGTGCCGTAAAGCCTTTTTCCGCGCAGCGCTCCAGCCATAGGGCAACATCTGGTTCCAATTCAATCTTGGTGCTGCCAACGGCAATTTGCCCCGGCCCCTTGGCGCCTTCAGGGCAATTTTCAGCTAACCATCCACGCACTTCACTACGAAACTCTGCTATTTCACTCATCGACTGTCTCAAATTTTCTGCAATACAAAACTCTACTCGTTATAGACTATGAAACTCAATATAGAAATCGCATGAGTTTTGTTGACACTTTTGTCAGCAACGTGGCGACAACTTATGGTCAGGCGAGAGAAAAACAGACTTGGGAGGGTTAAATGAGTGAAGTGATTGCAGCATTTGAATTGGAGAATCTGCGTGGGGAGCAAGTTGCTTTCCCCGGCAATAGTGACGCGCTGGTCTGTTTCATTAAGGAAGACTGTCCAACTTGCAAAGAGGTTATGCCGGTTTTAGTGGCCATGCATAAGGCTTTGGCTGGCGCGATTGACATACAAATCGTTGGTCAAACCTTGGACGGCAACAAGGCCTTAGACAAGGCTTTTGCGCCAAGCTTTTCTATCTTGGATGACAGCGCACTTAAGGTCTCCTTCGCTGCTGATGTAGAAACCGTGCCTACCCTCTACAAAACGGATGCTACTGGTGCGGTGACAGACACGCTCATTGGCTTTGTTCGCGCTGAGTGGCAAGACCTGATGCAGCGTTTGAGCGGCGAATTGGCTTGCGCGGAGGTTGACCTTGATTGGCAAAAGCTGCCTGAGTGGCGACCGGGCTGTGGGTCTCTTTCGGTAGATCCAAGCAATGCCGATCGCTTGCGCGCTGAGGCTGAGAATAGCCCTATCCGAGCGCGCAAGATCGCTATTGGTAGTCAGGACGATGAATTCGAGTTTATGTTCGATCAGGGTTTTTCTGATGGCCTGCCGGTGATTCCTCCCACCCCAGAACGTGTATTACGAATGCTTGAGGGTACCCGGCGCGACGCTCAAGAAATTGTTGGTGTTATGGCGCCCAACCTTGGCGAAGTAACCATTGAAAAAATTGCCATTAACGCGGTTATGGCAGGGTGTAAGCCGCAGTATTTGCCGGTAGTCATTGCCGCGGTGGAGGCCATCAGCACGGATGATTACAACGTGCACGGTGTTATGGCCACAACCATGGGCGCTAGCCCGGTGATTGTGGTCAATGGTCCCATACGTCATCAAATAGGCATGAATATGGGCATGGGTGCGCTGGGTCAAGGTAACCGCGCTAACGCCACCATAGGGCGCGCTTTGCGCCTTGTGATCCGCAACGTTGGCGGTGCTAAGCCCGGTGAGACCGAGCGCTCGGTACTGGGTAACCCAATGAAATTCACCATGTGCTTTGCTGAGTGGGAAGAGCGCAATCCGTGGCAACCGTTGCATGTGGAGCGCGGTTTTGACGCCTCTGATTCGGTGGTCAGTGTGTTTACGATGACCAGTGGTCCTTCACTGATCGTGGATCAAGAGTCGCGCAGCGCTGATGCGCTGGCCGGTACTATCGGTCAGACCCTTGAGGGTATTTACAATCCAAAGGCGCATTTTGCGACCAACTGCTTATTGGTGGTTGTGCCTGAGCATGTAGACACCTTAATGCGTGATAACTACAGCAAAGCGGACTTGCGACGGCGGATACAAGAGACCTCGTCTCGACCGACCCGTGAGCTTGTCGGCAATGACGTCTCAGGCGCGGGCCTAAAGCCTGCTGCTGCGGCGGGCATGAGTGAAGAGGCCTTAGACCGAATGATGCCTAAGTTCAGGACAGAAGAGGATATTCACATTGTTGTGGCTGGCGGTGAGGCGGGCAAGTTTTCAGCGGCCTTTCATGGCTGGGTCACTGGCAGCATAGGTTCGATACCGGTATCGAGAAAAATAGATATTTGATGCGGCGTTGAATAGCCGAATGAGTTATAAATAGAGTTGGAAAAATAACAGGAGAGTTGTGGATATGGCGATGTTATCCATTTTGGACCCCACCGATGAGCGGGTGCCAGTGTCGCGGCAAATTACGCCCAGACCAAAGCAGATTACAGGCAACGTAGCGTTGCTGGATATTTCTAAGCCTCGCGGCAATGTGTTACTCGACCGGTTAGAAGAAACGTTGAGCCAACGCCTACCGGATGTGAATATCACCCGTTACGCCAAGCCAACATTTTCTAAGCCAGCGCCAGAAGCGTTGCGGCAACAGATTCAGGCAAATAGCGATTTTGTCATTGAGGCCTTGGCTGACTGAGGATCCTGTACCACGTGCAGTTTGCATGACACGGTATGGTTTGAGATTCAGGGTACGCCCGCAGTCTCTATCGCTTCTTCAGAATTTGTTACAGCGGCAGATGCGCAAGCCACTGCATTAGGCATGCCTGATGCTGAGCGAGTATTTGTTCAGCACCCCATTCAGGATGCAACAGATGATGAAATGCGCGCTAAGACAGATGCGATTATCGACAAAGTCATAGCCGCCTTGAGCCAAATGGAAGGGTCTAACACCTAACGTTTGCTCGATAAGCCATGGGACTGCTTAGCAGTTCCATTGCTTAGGTCTTTTCTTCGCTGATGGCAGACTAGGTCTCTTCAAATTAGCAATTAGAAATTAGATCTTAGCAATTAGATCTTAAAAATGAGATCTAGAGTTGTTGTGGCTTAAGCCATTATTGCTTTCTTTTGGGTGATTTTTTTGTCCCTGGGTTGCAAACCTGTTTTTTCTAGGTCTTTTGCAAATGTTTCTGTGTGCAAAATGCGCCAAAGAGTTCCATGGTCTTAGGCCCCATTTTGCACAGGTATTTCTCTCTTGCGACAGCAACAAATTTTCCCTAACGGTATTTATTTTGGCTACTACATTGTCGGCGCTGCCTTCATTGCACAATTTGTCGCCATTGGCATGTACAGCTATGTGCTGGGATCGTTTATGGACCCTATGCTCAATGAGCTGGGTTGGTCGCGCTCTGATTTCACCTTAACCCGCTCTATCGGTCAGTGTGTCATGGCATTGGTGGGGGTTTTTGTCGGCGTGCGGGTAGACCGTTACGGCGGCAGACCCATCATGCTTGTTGGCGGCGTTTTGCTTTCCGTCGCGCTTTGTCTGCATAGCTGGGTACAGACTCTCTGGCAGTGGTGGATACTCAACGGCGTGATCGTTACCGCTGGCTGTGCCATGTTGGGCAACTTGGTGGTTAACGTAACGCTGTCGAAGTGGTTTGTTGAACGGCGCGGTTTAGCCATAGCCATTGCTGCAATGGGCATTTCCTTTGGCGGCATTGTGCTCACGCCATTAGCTACTTGGCTCATTGATACAATTGGTTGGCGGGAATCTTGGTTGTGGCTGGGCGTGGGCACCGCTGTATTTGTTTTGCCCGTGGCGCTGTTAGTGCGCCGCTCGCCAGAAGATTATGGTTTGAATCCAGATGGTCACAGCGCAGAGCAAATTGCTCAGGGCCAAGGTCAGCGGGCTAAGGATGAATTGGCGCGCTCTTTCACTCGCGCTCAAGCATTGCGCACCTTTTCGTTTTATGCCTTGGTCATCGCCTTTGGTTTCTTTTCCATCAACATCGTTGTGATGTTGTTGCAGACTGTGCCTTACTTAACGGATAACGGTTTTACACGCACTGAAGCGGCTTATGCCATTGTTGTCGCCTCTATTCCTGCCATGCTGTCCAAGCCGGTTTGGGGTTACCTTATTGATCGCAGCCCAACTAAGCCTTTGGCAGCCCTCTCCGCATCCCTAACAGGGGTGGCATTAGCCTGTATCGTTTTTTCCACAATCAGCGGCCAACTGTTCTGGGTCTACGCCGCATTCTTTTTGTTGGGCGTTGGCTGGGGCGGCATGATCCCTATGCAAGAGGTCATATGGGCATCCTTCTTTGGCCGTCGATTTCTCGGCGCCATTCGCGGCGCAGGTATGCCATTTTCCTTGGCCTTAGGTGCAATGGCCCCTTGGTTTTCGGCGCTGTATCGTGACGCCTATGGCGACTACGGCGTACCCTTTATGGTGGTAGCGGGGCTGAACATTTTCTCTGGCGTGCTGATCTTTTTTGCGCCGCCGCCGAAGAAGCTGTCCAGTACCAAAACAGTATAAGTTTTAATAGTGTCAGTGGTGCGCTTGCGCCGCTAAATGGCATTTTATTGTGTGGGGTAAAGTATTAACCTTCACTATTAGTCAGTTTAGGGGAGTGGTATGACGCAAAATATGCAAATTAAATCGACAGGTCCTGTGGGCGCAGTGGTTGCTAATGTTGATCTGAACAATGTTAGCGACAGTCAAATGCAGACACTGCAGTCCGCGTTTGCGGAGCACGGGGTGCTGTTTTTTCGTGATCAAAATCTGAGCCCAGAAGCGCACTTAGATTTTGCACGACGCTGGGGCGAGATCAACGTCAATCGATTTTTCGCCCATGTTGACGGGCATCCTGAAATTGCTGAAGTGGCCAAAGAACCAGACCAAGAATTTAACATTGGCGGTAACTGGCATACAGATCATTCCTACGATCAAATCCCGGCATTGGGTTCTATGCTGCTAGCCCATGAAGTGCCTGATGTTGGCGGCGATACGCTGTTCGCTAATTGCAGCAAAGCCTATGACAGTTTGTCGGAGGGTATGAAGGCAACCTTATCTACTTTGCGTGCAGTGCACTCTTCCAGACATGTCTTTGGTAATGACACGGGTTATCTAGACGCGCTTAAAGGCAGGCTAGGTAACGGCGACGCCGCCACTCAAGACGCAGTACATCCGGTGATTGTTAAGCATCCACTTTCTGGTCGCCCAACACTTTATGTGAATGCTGCATTTACGCTCAGATTTGAAGGTTGGACAGACCAAGAGTCCAAGCCGTTGCTCGATTACCTGTATGCCCACATTGGTCGTCCAGAGCACAGTTATCGCTTTCAGTGGGGCAAAGGCTCACTGGCGTTTTGGGACAACAGGGCAACATGGCATTGGGCGCTCAATGACTACCACGGTCATCGTCGTTTAATGCATAGGGTCACCATAGAAGGCGAAGCACTAGGCGGCATATAGCAGACGTTTAGCCCGCCTGATACTTGCGCGGCCGCGCCGCGCGCGTTCTCTTTATGCGCTTGTTATGCGCTTCGCGCTGTCTCTTAGTACTAATGGTTAGTCCTGTTCATCAGTACGGTTTATTAGCTCTGTCTCTTAAGATTATCGCAGCGTCCTAAAACACGTTCTCACTTCATCAACAAAAACATTGGGCTGTTCAAAAGCAGCGAAGTGGCCGCCTTTTTCCTTCACTGACCAATGCACTATGTTTTTGTATATTTGCGCCGCAAAGCGCTCGCTGGTACGAAAAATTTCTTTTGGAAATATAGTTGCGCCCATGGGCACGTCGATGGGTGTTGCGTCTGAACTGCCGCCAAAACTCTGCCAGTAAAGTCGAGCTGATGAAGCACCTGCGGCGTTAAGCCAGTAGACCATTATGTCGTCCAACATTTCATCGCGGCTTATGGCGTTTTCTGGATGGCCGTCACAGTCTGTCCATGTATAGAACTTCTCAATGATCCAAGCGGCTTGGCCGCTGGGTGAGTCTACTAGTCCGTAGCCCAGTGTCTGCGGTCGTGTGGCCTGTTGCTTGGAGTAACCAGAATCCCACTCTTGATAGAATTGCCAGCCGGCCAGTGCAGATTTTTCCAAATCCGTCAGATCTTCCGCAGTGGCATCTGGCGGCACAACCACCATATTCAAATGGATGCCTAAGCAATGCTCAGCATCTTGGCGAGCAATAGCAGAGGTCACCACCGAGCCCCAGTCGCCGCCCTGGGCAAAATACTTTTCGTAACCCAGACGTGCCATTAACTCAGCCCAAGCATCGGCTATTTTTTCGATACCCCATCCAGTAGTGGTGGGTTTGCCGGAAAAGCCATAGCCGGGGAGGGAGGGTAAAACCAAATGAAAGGCATCGTCAGCATTACCGCCGTGATCTTGTGGCTCCGTCAGCGGACCTACAACCTTTAAAAATTCAACTACTGAACCCGGCCAGCCGTGGGTCATGATGAGTGGCTTGGCATTGGCGTTGCTAGATTTAATATGCAAAAAGTGTATGTCCAAGCCTTGAATCTCGGTGAGGAAATTATCAAAGGCGTTAAGGCGCGTTGCCAAGCGTTGGTGGTCATAGTCGTTTAACCAATAACCCACTACTTCTTGTATGTAAGCCAGCGGCGCGCCTTGGCTCCAGTCATCTGGGGTTTCTGCATCGGGCCAGCGGGTGGCGGCTAAGCGGGTCTTTAGGTCTGTTACGTCTTCAGCTTTTACTTCAACAGTAAAGGGTCGAATGGTGCTCATAATCTTCTCTTTTTTTCTCTTGCTGTTCTTGTGGTCATTAAAGCGACGCGCAAACATGGCCGCCATCAACGACCAAGGTTGAGCCGGTCATGAAACTGGATGCATCGCTGGCCAGCAATAGTATGGGCCCGTCTAAATCAGGAAATTGGCCAACGCGGCGCATGGGAATGCCTTTAACGAACGTATCGGCCATGGGCGACTCCAGTAAAATACGGCTGACGTCGGTAAGGAAATAGCCGGGGGCCAATGCATTAACTCGAATATTGTATTTGGAGGCTTCAAGGGCCATCACTTGGGTCATGCGCGTCATGCCACCTTTGGATACCGCGTAAGAAAACTGGCCTTTGATGGTACGCGAGTCAGTGATGCTTGAGATCATGATGATATTGCCACCGCCTTGTTCATGGGCAACTACCCGATCTGTGTATAGCTTAGACACCATCCAAGCGGCTTTGAGGTTGGTATCAACTACAAAGTCCCAGTCCTCCTCATCTGTGGTGTGATAAGTTTTTGCGCCTGCTTCAACCCCTGCGTTGTTGATTACGCAATCTAGTCTGCCAAATTCTGTGTACGCAACATCTAAAAATGCTTCGATACTGGCTTTGTCTGTCACATCTAACGTGGCGGCCATAGCATTGCCGCCTGCTGCTTTAATTTCTTCAACTGCGGTATCTAGCTTTTCTCTGCGTCGGGCGCCAAGCACAACCGTTGCCCCGTTTGCGGCTAGAACACCGGCAAAGTGATGTCCAAAGCCGGACGAAGCGCCGGTAATTGCGATGACTTTGTTTTCTAAATTAAAGGTATTTTGCATAATTGTTACTCTCCATGAATGCGCAAGATCCTATCATAGGCTGCGCGTGTCTTTGCACAGGAGAAATCGTGGCGGCCTATCTAGGCAAGCTCAACATCAGCACATTCACTCCTGAGCTTCTCTGAGCGTAATTGACGAGCTGACTATTGCTGCGGCTTTGATGTCCGTATGATCTAGGCAACGATCGATCAACCTGTGATACAACAAGCTTCATGACGCGCCTTGCTGGTGCAAGCCAGAGAACCCGCTGAGGCATTAACGAATTGATCAGAGTTTCCCTAATCAATGGAGGGGGCGATATGCAACCCAGACGCTCAATACTTTATATGCCTGGTGCCAACGCTCGTGCCATGGAAAAAGCCAAAGGCTTACACTGCGACAGCATAATTTTTGATCTAGAGGATGCGGTAGCGCCAGATGCCAAGGAGACAGCGCGTCTTCAGGTGCTGGCAGCGGTACAGTCTGGCGGTTACGGTCATCGAGAATTAGTCGTGCGCTGTAATGGCTTAGATACGCCCTGGGGTATGGACGATCTAGTAGCGTTTGCTGATCAACCCATTGCGGCCCTGGTTTTTCCTAAGATCGAAAGCCTGCTGCAATTGCAGCAAATAGATGCCGCGCTAGTGGCCCAGGCAAGTAATTTGCCCATTTGGATAATGATCGAGACGCCTACCGCTATTCTGCATTTAGAAACATTTGTTGGCCACAAAAGGGTGGCTGCTCTAATTATGGGTACCAGTGATTTGGTTAAAGAACTACGCGCAAGTCACACGCCATCGAGACGAAATTTAGATTACGTATTGCAGCGCTGCGTGGTGGTGGCTCGACATTTCAAGAAAGAAATATTTGACGGCGTGCATCTAGATTTTCGTAATTTGGACAGTCTGCGCGAGGTCTGTGAGCAGGGCAAAGCGATGGGTTTTGATGGTAAAACCCTCATTCATCCGGGGCAGATCGAAACCACAAATGCAGTCTTTGGTTACTCAGCGGAAGAGCTGGTGCATGCCCACAAAGTGCTAGAAGTATGGCGTCATGCCCTCAGTGAGGGTAAAGGCGTTGGCGTGCTGGATGGACAGTTGATTGAAAATCTTCACGCCGAGGAAGCCGAGCGGGTTGTCGCGTATGCCCAGGCCATTGCTTTGCGTGATGTCGACGCATGATGTTTGGTTAGGTAAATCTAATAAACTCGAACAAGAGAGAGCTGGAGGGGTTGTGACACTAATTAAAGCTAACGGTATAAATCTGTATTTTGAACGTCAAGGTGAGGGCGAACCGTTGTTATTTATCAGCGGCAGTGGCGCTGATTTACGTAACAAACCCAATCAATTTGATGCGCCCGTTGGGGCCAATTTTGATTTGATCTGTTATGACCAGCGCGGCTTAGGCCAAACTCAGACGCCATCGCATGACTATACAATGGCGGAATATGCAGATGATGCGGCGGCGCTTTTGGACTATTTGCAGATAGATCAGATCCCAGTAATGGGCGTGTCATTCGGTGGCATGGTGGCCCAAGAATTTGCGCTTCGCCACCCCAGCAGAATAAAGCACATGGTGCTGGCGTGTACTTCCTCTGGCGGCGTTGGTAATCCGTCTTATCCGCTGCATGAATTAGAGTTGTTAGAGGAAACTGTGCGTGCCAAAAAACACCTGCAAATTTCAGATAACCGGCGCGATGATGCATGGATTGCTGAGAATCCAGATCGTTGGGAGACGTTGATGGACCTTACGCTGGCTGCCAAGGCCGCGCAGAGAGATCCAGAAGGTGCGTTAAAACAGTTAGAAGCGAGAAAAGGTCACGACACTTTTTCTCGATTGCCGGAACTTAAAATGCCTATCTTGTTGGCTGGCGGTCGTTACGATGACATTGCGCCGGTAGCAAATATGCAGGCACTGGACGCGCAATTGGCTAATTCTGAACTGCGCCTATTTGAGGGTGGGCATTTGTTTTTGCTTCAAGACAAGCAAGCTTACCCAGAAATTGTCAGTTGGTTGCAGCAGCAAAGTGCAACGTAGCTAAGACTGCAATAGCCAAACCCGAAGTGGGCTTGGCTATCCTCAACCAGCATCTGCCAACCTATTCTGCTGAATATGCAGGCGTTTGGCCGCTCACAATGCCAGTCTTAGGTCTCTTGAGTAATCTGTTCTTGATCGATTTTAGCTGGTGAGGTATTGCCAACATTGCAGGCGTAGTCACCAAGGTTAACAGCGTTGCAAAGGTCAGGCCTGAAACAATGGCTTGAGACAGCGGCACCCAGAACGACGACAGCATGCTGCCGTACATTACAGTTCTATTCACCAAATCTATGCTGTAGTTACTGGCCAGCGGCAATAGGCCGAACACTGTGGTTATTGTGGTGAGCATCACCGGTCGCAGGCGCTGGGAGCCCGTGCGAATGATGAGGTCGACATAGTGCAAGTCCGGGTCTTCGCGACGTAACTGGTTGTAGGTGTCGATCAATACAATATTGTTGTTTACAACAATGCCCGCCAATGCAACGACCCCAACGCCGGTCAAGATGGCGCTGAAGGGATTGCCGGTAATTAACAAGCCAATGAGTACACCAGCAGTTGAGAGGATTACAGCAAATAGAATCAGTGAGCTTTGGTAGAAGCTATTAAATTGGGTGACCAGCAGTACAAACATGAGTAGTAACGACATGCCGAAGGCGCCGCCAACAAACGCCAAGGTCTCGGCTTGTTCCTCATTTGCGCCCCTGAACTCTATTTTCAGTCCTGGTGGCCAGTCTTGGCTGTCGATCCAAGCTTGGATTTCTTTCACTTTGTCATCCGCAAGAACGTCCGGCGCTACATTCGCCAACACTTTCTTGATAGGGATGCTGTTCACGCGCTGAATGGTATCTACGTTTGGCACAGGTTCTAGGGTGACGAAATTGGATAGTGGCACGAGGCCTGTGGGCGTTGAAATATTCAATTCACTTAAAGCCATAATGCCGCGCTGTGCACTTGGGTAGCGCACTCTAATATCTACTGCATCGTCGGCTCTGTCTGGTCGATATTCGCCAACCTTTATGCCATTGGTGACCAGTTGTACGGCCACACCAACTTGGCTTACGTCGGCACCGTAAATGGCCGCCTGAGCGCGATCTACATTGATTTTAAACTCAACGCCGGGCAGCGACCGAGTATCGTCAACATCGCGTAGGCCCTCAATGTCGTTCTTCATGTAGTCCACAACTCGCTGCACCGCCGGGTCTATGACACTTCGGTCATGTGAAGAGAATTCGATATTTAGAGGTTTGCCTACTGGCGGCCCCATTTCCATTTCTTGGATTTCTACCTGAATACCAACAATACCTCTGGTTCTTTGGCGGATCTCTTCCAAAATCTCGGTGCTACTTGAACGACGGTACTGCTGGTCGTAAAGCTCCAAGAACATACCGCCCACTCTGTCAGTGCCACCATCTCGCGACGGTTGTCCGCCGAGTCTGGTGAAGGTGTTGATATGCTCTATGCCTTCCACACCAATGACTTGGTCTTCAACTTCAGTCACCAGCGAATATATTTCTTCCACGCTTAAGTTGCCGCGTGCGCGCACATTAACCTGAGCGAATTTTGCTTCACCTTCAGAGAAGTAAATAAGCCCGCCGCCATATTGGCCATAAGCCCAAAACGTGGTGAACAATATGCCTATGGTTAAGGCTAGTGTGACAATGGCGTAGCGTGTGGCAAAGCCCAGTACGCGGGCGTAGACGCCGGTTAGTGATTTAAGGGTGCGTGGGTCCCCGTGTTCAAGAGTGGTCAGCGTTTCTTTGGCAGTTTTGCTCAAGCTACCGGCTTTGCCAATGATGGAGCCAATGACCGGTCCAAAAACTAACGCGTAGAGCAGTGAGCCACTGAGTACGGTAAATACCGTTACCGGTAAGTACCGCATAAATTTGCCCGACACGCCGGGCCAAAACATCAGTGGTAAAAATGCCGCAAGGGTTGTGGCAATGGACGCGGTGACCGGCCAGAACATGCGTTTGGCGGCCAATAAATACGCTTCTTGGCTGCCAAAGCCTTCGGTCATTTTTCGGTCGGCGTATTCGGTGACAACAATGGCCCCGTCAATCAGCATGCCCAAGCCCAGTAACATGCCGAACATCACCATGAAGTTAAACGAGTAGCCCAGCAGATAAATAAAGATCAGCGAAAACAGAAAGGATGCGGGAATACCTAAGCCAACAATAATGCCACTGCGAATACCCATGGCCGCGACCACAATAACCATGACCAAACCAAGCGCGGTAAAAATATTGCCTTCCAGTTCTACGACTTGGCTAGAGGCATAGGGTCCTTGGTCTTGAGAGTAAGTGACTTCAACTTTTGCTGGTAGATTGGGCCTAAGGGCTTCTACGGCAGCTTTTGCGTTACTGATCGCGTCCAAAACGTTGTAGTTTGCGCGCTTAATAACCTGCAAGCCTATGCCATTGCTGCCGTCAATTCTGGAGTAGCTGGCGCGGTCTTTAAAGGTACGCTTAACGGTTGCGACGTCAGACAAAGTGACAACAGTGTCGCCGTCGGTTTTGATTGGCAGGTCAAATAGGTCCACAGCGTTTTCAATAACGCTAGGCACCTTGACAGAAAATCTACCTTCTCCGCCGTCAATGCTGCCCGCGGGAATCAGGCGGTTGTTGCGGGAAATGCTATTGATGATTTGCTCTGAGGAGAGCTGATAGGTTTCCAACTCTTTAGGGTCTATTACCACTTCCAGCAGTTCTTCTCTGTCGCCGATAAAGTCCGCAGAAAGAATGCCGGTTTGTGCTTCAATGGCGTCGCGCAAATCTAGAGCGATGTTGTAAAGCATACGCTCTGGCACTTCGCCGGTTAAGTTCACCTGAATGATGGGGAAGTCAGAGGTAGATTGCTCTTGGATAATAGGTTCTTCAGTGGTGCTAGGGAATTCCACCTTTGCACGGTCCACAGCTTCGCGCGTGTCCGTTAGGGCTTGGTCTAAATCAAAGCTGGCGTCAAACTCCACAAGGATTGTGGCAGCGTTTTCTGCAGCAAAAGCATTGAGTTCCTCGATGCCCTCTACCTGACGTAGTGCAATCTCAAGCGGCATGACCAACAATCGTTCCGCGTCTTCTGGGGAAATGCCTTCGTTGACCACTGTGATCACAAAGAACGGCACTTCAATTTCTGGGTCGCCCTCTACGGGTATGGCGGCTCTGGCAATAAGTCCAGCTAAGACAATCATGAACAACAGCAATAAGCTGGTTCTAGATCTCGTAATGGCAGCTTCTAGAAAGTTAAACATAACGATTACCTATCTCTCTGCGATATTTCGATTTTGAAAGACTGGATCCACGCGCTCGCCTGGGACCACAAGCTCTTGTCCTACAGTAATGACATCACTGACGATTGGCAGGCCGGTGACCCATACGCCGTCTTCATCCTCGGCGACAAGTTCAACGGTATAAAAGGTCACAATATTGTCTTCATCAATCAGGCGAATGCCGTAACCACCACTGTCATCCAAACTGAAGAGGGCAGGACTGATTTTTTGCGCTAACACACGCTCAACGGGTATGAGAATTTCTGTTGTGATACCCGAACGTAGGCTCAGGTCGCTGTTGTCTATTTCTATCTCAACCGCGTAGGTGCGTGTTTGCGCGTCGCTCTGCTGGCCCACAAAAGTGATCGGCCCCTGTACTTTGCGACCGTCGGTTAAAATGCCGCCAGCGATGATCCCGGTTTGGACATCCAGAATGGACTTTTCGGAAACTCTGCCAACGATAAGCATGGGGTTTAAGTCAACTACAGTTGCGCAGGTTGCTCCGGCCATAACGTAGTCACCCAGTTCCATATGTACGTTTTCTACAGAACCTGCGAATGGGGCTCTAATTTGAGTTTTAGTAATGTTTAATTCGCGGCGATCTAAAACAGCTAGAGTGCTGGCAAGTTTGGCTCGCGCGGTGGCTATGGCGTTTTCCGAGTTGTAGCCTTTGGCTTTGAGTCTTTGTGCGCCTTTGTATTCCAGTTGGGCTTGAGTTACCGCCTCTTTGGCCTCCACTAGAGAGGATTGCCTATCTTCCATTGCCAGTTCGCAAAGTACTTGGCCAGCGGCCACCTCATCGCCTTTCTCAACGCTACGAGAAACAATTTTCCCGGCAATTTCTGCTTTGACGGCTACTGTGCGTTTGTTTTGCGTTTTGCCGCGAATGGTTTCGAAGCGAATTTTTTCCACTGCATTGAGTCGTGTTACGCGCACTTGTGTGGGCACTAAGTCGCTACGTACGTTGGCATTATTAGATTGTTGCTCTTCAATCGAAGGATTGATCTCCGGTGCTTGGGCCGTTAAGACGCCAGACAGCAGCCAGGCAGTGATTAAGATTGCTATGGCGATGGCCCAGATATACGTAGCTCGCATTTAATTCCCCTTTGCGAAAGTCATTGTCCCAGAGTGTTCTGGAATGCTCGTTACCAAAAGTAACGAATGGCGCGATCTTAGTCCTATAGTCGGTTAAATCAACCGCTCTCTTTAAGCTCTGCACCTTTTGATACGCTGCAATATAGAAGCCTAAGTCTCAATAAGGCGTGAAAAATTGGTGTAATAGCTGATTTTCCGGATAGAAGGCCTAAATGTGTGAAAAATTCCCAACTGGTATCTTTTTTCCGGTTAGAAAATCGCCGTTTATTAGTCTATTTAACCGAGCTTTGGGGGGGTGTTAAGGGTGTTGTATGAGCGAGAGTCTGCAGGTGTTTGGGCAATACTCTGAGAACTGCTTGAACGCCGTTGCAGAGCAATTAAGGGAGGTATGGAGGGGGAAACCAAATAAAAAAAGGCTTCCTCAAGAAGCCTCCGTCTAAACCGGATTTAGTGCGCACTCAATGGACATTCAGCGCGCACAGGCTCCGCAAGTGCAGTTTTTACGCTGCTAAGCTGCCGCGCTTGGGCGTGCGCCCATACGATCAAACCATGCGCACACGTGCGTGTGTTCAGGGTTGAGCGGTTGCCCAACGTTAGCGGCAAAGGCCAACATGCCAAACAGTAGAACGTCTGCAAGGCTGACAGTACTGCCAGCAACAAATTCTCTGCCGTCAGCCATTTGTTCGTCTAACCAAGCAAGTTTGCTTTGAGCTACTTTCTTTAAGCCGTCTGCACCCTCAGGCACTGTAACCATTCGATCTTTAAAAATTGCCATACCTTCTGCATAGCGAAAACCATTAACCATAGGTTCGCAAATGCCTAAATCTACTCGGCGAGTCCACATGCGCGTATGTGCTCGCTCAGCGGCTGTGTTACCCATTAAGGTTTTGCCATCAGTGGCTTCATCGAGGTATTCGCAGATAGCGGTAATCTCGGCAATGATCTCGCCACTGTCCAGCATCACAGCCGGTAGCTGGCCCGCTGGGTTGTGCTGCAGATAGCCTGCCTTACGGTTGTCGCCAGCCATAAGGTCAATTTCTTCGACCTCATCAAAAGCCACCCCCAACTCGGCTGCATACATGCGCACAATGTGTGGGTTTGGGCCCATTGAGTTAAATAGTTTCATATCGCATCCCCTCTCTTCTTTTGTTTTTCAATTGATAAATATAGAGCTGTAGATTCAAACGTGTAGCTCAAATCTTAGCGTAATACCGTAGGTCTAAAATAAGCGCCCATAGGGCTTAAAAGCAAGCTGCTTAGAAGCAAGCTGAGTGCGCCGCTAGCGCGCCGCTTTTTTCTGCGTTGATGGCTAGCGCCTCACCACTCGCCAATATTTTCCATCTCCGACCAAGGTGCCGATGGCTCTAATGATTTGCCTTCCTGTAATAGCTCTACAGAAATGCCATCTGGAGAGCGTACAAATGCCATATGACCGTCTCTTGGTGGACGGTTTATGGTCACGCCGTGGTCCATCAACCTTTGGCAGGTCGCATAGATATTTTCTACATGATAGGCCAGGTGGCCAAAATTTCTGCCGCCACTGTAGGGCTCAGGGTCCCAGTTGTAGGTCAGTTCCACCTGAGCGCTTTCATCGCCGGGGGCCGCTAAAAATACCAGCGTGAAGCGGCCTTGCTCGCTTTCGTAGCGACGTAACTCGGTCAAGCCCAACGCGTCGCAATAAAAGGCGAGTGAGGCTTTTAGGTCAGTGATGCGGACCATGGTGTGTAGATATTTCATTTCTTTGTATGCCTTTTTATATGATTTTGGCTTTTTATAGCTGAATTTCAGCAGCCGGCCTTCTCTAGCTAACTTTCATCAGCCGTTCTACAGGCCCTGTCTTACAGCCCCTGCTGCATAATACTGTTGGGGTTTGAGCTGGTTGATTTGCTCACTGATTCCCAAGCGGTGCCAGAGTCTAACCCTGAAAGTCTAACCCAGAATGTGCATTAGGTAACTGCGGTTAGGCGGGTGTTTTCGGTGTTTTTTGGATCTTTTTTAGAGGCCTTTTTAAGGCGCTTCTTAAGGGCCTTTTTGTAAGGCCCGCTCTAATCCAGAGTTGCCGCCAACACAGATGCCCATAAATCACCGTTGCTGTCTTTGTGAAAGGGTACGTTTTGTTCGGTGAGGTAGCGTTCTAACTCAGCAACCTTAACGTCAAAGTGTCGAGCGAGCTCTTCGCTGCGAAGAATTTTTTTGCCGGCTGGCCTAATTCGGCGATGGCTGCGGCCACTGAGTTTGCGCATTTAGGAATGTCTTATTTTTTTGCAAGTAACTGTATATATAAACAGTATATCGTTGCAGGCTTTGCTGACAATCTTTTCTTCAAATTATGAGTCAAAAAGGTTAGCGAGCAGTCCGAGCGATGCCTCGGCCTGCTTATCCAAATTATGCGTTTGCGGCAGCCAGCTCATGGGCCGAACTGGCGG
>QXZU01000125.1:17044-26976 GCA_009886205.1 K189A clade bacterium
GCGTCCAGCCGCCACTGAATGGGATGGCTTGGCCAACAAAAAAGTCGCTTTCTTCTGAAGCCAAAAACAACGCGAATAGCGCGTCCTCCCTCGCTGTAGCTAAGCGTCCAAGAGGTACCTGGCGGCGCAGGGATTTTTTAAAACCTTCGTTTTGCTGTAGTTCGGGCGGGTAGTACACAGAATTTTCCACATAGTTCTGAGCAATTAAATTCACCTGAACGTTGTGCGGCGCAACCTCTACGCCTAAGGATTGCACGTAACCCACTTGGGCGGCGCGGGCCGCACTGTAGGTGGCTAACGTCTTCATGCCCTTCAACGCCGCCGCGCTTCCAAAGACAACAATTTTGCCTTTCTTGCGCTCAATCATTTGCGGCAGTACCGCGCGACACAGTCTATGCAGCGGATGCACCATCATATCGAAGGCAGTTTGCCAGTCATCGTCCGACAGCTCCGCAGTGGCAATACCGCTGAAATTTGGCGAGGCAAGGTTGGCGACCAAAATATCTATCTCGCCGCAAGATTCTATAAGCGCCTCGCAGCGGCCGTGTTGAGTCAGATCAGATGTATCGGTGGTGACCTGTGCGCCCTCTGCGGTAAACAATTCTGCAGTAGCTGGCCCCATATAATCCGCCGCTTGGGTGACCAATACGCGCTTGCCTTCAATTCGTCCGCTCATATCTAACTCCTTTCTAACTTCTTAGTAGTGCAGCTACCTTACGGTGTGCTGTTTTTGATTTCTACAAATCTAAATTGATTATATGTATCAGCAACTCAGAGTATTACGTTGGTCACATAAGCAAGCCGCGTCAGCGGTTTTTAGTATGGGTCCATGTGTCTAATAAGTGGTGAGGGATTTTCAATTTCATTCACACCAGATCAACATTTTGAAGTTATACTGCGCGGCTTAAATTCGGTAAGACCCAGGAAATAAATATGTCTATTAGCAGAGTGCAACGTGGTGGCCTTCAGGTTGCAGAAGAATTAGATCAATTAGTCGCCAATCAAGTCATTCCCGGCACTGGCGTAGACCTTGATGGTTTTTGGGCAAGTTTTGAAGCCTGCCTAAACGAGCTAGGTCCTGTTAATAAGCAGTTGCTAAAAGTCCGTGACGAGATGCAGGAAAAACTCGACGCCTGGCATTTAGAGCGTAAAGGCCAAGTTTTTAACGAAGTCGAATACAAAGAATTTCTGCAGGCCATTGGTTATTTGTTACCCGAGCCTGAAGGGGTAAAAATTGACGTTGCGAATGTAGATGTTGAGATTGCCAGCATTGCTGGACCGCAATTGGTCGTGCCGGTAATGAACGCTCGTTATGCGCTCAATGCAGCGAATGCGCGCTGGGGCAGTTTGTACGATGCGTTTTACGGCACCGACATTATTCCTGAAACACCGGGCAACGAGAAAGGCAAAAGCTACAACCCAGCACGTGGCGAATTAGTTGTTGCTAAAGTCGCTGAAGTACTCGACCAGCTAGTGCCACTACAAGGTGCCAGTCACAGCGATGTGAGCGCCTACGGTATTGGCGCTGATGCCCAAGGCATTAGACACTTGCGTTGTATTTTAGCCGATGGCGGCAATACCGCATTGGTTAATCCTGACCAGTTCATTGGTTTCATTAATGAAGACAATCCAAGCAGTCTGCTTTTAGCGCACAACGGTTTACATCTAGATATTTTGATCGACGCTAACGACCCGGTGGGCGCAGTGCACCCAGCTGGGGTAAAAGACGTTGCCATTGAGTCTGCTATTACCACTATCCAAGACTGTGAAGATTCGGTTGCCGCGGTAGATGCCGAAGACAAATGCATAGTCTATGGCAATTGGCTTGGACTGATGAAAGGGGACCTAAAAGAGGTTATGCAAAAGGGCGACCGCGAGATTGTGCGCAGTCTTAACCCAGACCGGCATTACACCGCCCGTAACGGCGACGCCATGAGCATGCATGGTCGTAGTTTGATGTTGGTGCGTAATGTGGGCCACCTAATGACCTCAGATGCGGTATTAGATGCGGATGGTAACGAAGTGCCAGAAGGGTTTTTGGATGGGTTTGTAACGTCTCTGTGCGCTATGCACGACTTGGCAAAGACCCCGGCTGGCCAGCGTAATTCTAGAGCCGGCAGCGTATACATTGTTAAACCTAAAATGCACGGACCGGAAGAGGTGGCGCTAGCCGTAGCCCTGTTCACACGTATTGAAACCGCCTTGGGCCTGCCCGCCAATACTTTAAAAATGGGCATTATGGATGAAGAGCGCCGCACCAGTATCAATCTGAAAGCCTGCGTAAAAGAGGCCAGTCAGCGCATTGTCTTTATTAATACAGGGTTTTTGGATCGCACGGGTGACGAGATTCATACCAGCATGCAGGCCGGGCCGGTTTTGGCTAAAGAGGTCATTAAGGCGCAAACCTGGATTAAGGCTTATGAAGACAACAACGTAGACGTAGGGTTAGCTACCGGTTTCCAAGGAAAGGCGCAAATTGGTAAAGGCATGTGGCCTAAGCCGGACGAAATGGCTGAAATGCTCAGCGTTAAGTCAGCACACCCCAAAGCCGGTGCCAGCACAGCATGGGTGCCGTCGCCTACGGCGGCTTCATTACACGCACTGCATTACCACGAAGTCAGTGTTGCCAGTGTGCAATCAGAAATGGTCAGCCGCGCGCCCGCAAGTGTTGACGATATTTTAAAGATTCCTCTGCTAGCAGGCCAAAATCTTGCTGCGCAAGAGGTGCAAGCAGAACTTGATAACAACATCCAAGGCATTTTGGGATACGTGGTGCGCTGGATTGATCACGGTGTGGGTTGTTCGAAAGTGCCAGACATTAATGATGTAGGCCTTATGGAAGATCGCGCCACATTGCGCATTTCCAGCCAGCACATTGCTAATTGGCTACACCACGATATCTGTAGCGAAGCCCAAGTCACTGAAACCTTGCAACGCATGGCCGCCATTGTCGATGGACAAAATGCGGATGACGCAGAGTATCGCAACATGGCGCCTAACTTTGATGACAGCGTAGCCTTCCAAGCCGCCTGTGATTTGATCTTCAAAGGCCTGGCGCAACCCAGTGGTTATACAGAACCGCTATTGCATGCGCGTCGTCGTGAAGCTAAAGCCAAATTTGGAAAGTAGTTAGGTAAATAGTTCGGTAAATAGTTCGGTAAATAGTTTGGAAAATAGTTATCTACCAATTCGATAGAGGGTTTAGCGGGTAACAGGTTCGCAAATGCCATTCCAACAATAAGAATAGTTTGCGCTAATGCTTGGAGAGTTTTATGAGTAATTTGCAGGGCAAATTTGCACTGGTCACGGGCGCAGGCCGCGGCATTGGCGCGGCAACAGCGAAGAAACTCACCGACGCTGGCGCCAGAGTGTTGGTTAATGATTTAGATGCAGATGTGGCCCAACAAGTAGCCGACGAGCTGCCGGGTGCCATTGCTTATCCGGCAGACTTAACAGAATTAGATGCAGGCGATCGGCTCGTTGAAGCGGGTATTGAGGCCTTTGGTGGCCTAGATATTATTGTCAATAATGCCGGCTACATTTGGCACAGCGCTATTCACAACATGAGTGACGAGCAGTGGGATGCCATGTTAGATATCCATGTGTCGGCGCAATTCAGAGTGCTGCGCGCATATGGGCGTTGGCTGCGCGGAAATGCTGATGCGTCATCTCATGTGCGTAAAGTAGTCAATATCTCCTCAACAATGGGCCTGCACGGTGGCGCAACCCAGCTTGCTTATTCAGCGGGTAAGGCAGCGGTTGTGGGGTTAACGCGCACTCTAGCAAAAGAGTGGGGTCGCTTTAATGTCACTGTGAACGCGGTGGCCTTTGGCGCCATCGACACCCGCCTAACCAGTCCCTATGAAACGGAACCGAATATCTCAATAGTGAAAGGCCAACCTCGTAAAGTGGGCTTAAGTCACCAACAGATTGAGCAAGCGAGTTTGGCTTCACCACTAGGGCGTATCGGCACAGCAGAAGACGCAGCAAACGCGATTTACTTGATGTGCGCGCCAGAATCTAACTGGATCACTGGTGAAGTGATTTTAGCCAGTGGTGGCGTGCGTTCTTAGTCGGTGATGTGGCCAGCGCGCAAGCGCGCCACTACGTCAGGGTGCCCCACGCCACCACGCCACTGTGACATCGCAAGCGCGCCACCACGCCACCAGGCCACCAGGTCACTGTGACATCGCAAGCGCGCTACTGTACTAATGCATAGATGGCTTATTCACGCCCTTCGGTATGCGAATATTATTCACCATGGCAACAACGTCAGCGGGTACCTCCGGTGTCAGCCTAGAGACCACAAATGCCAACGTAAAGTTGATCACCGCGCCTATGCTGCCAATGCCTTCTGGTGAAATGCCAAACAGCCAATACTCCGCAGTATTCATCTCTGGCGCGACAAATTTGAAGAAAGCAATATAGCTAAAGCTGAAGATTAACCCGGCCAACATGCCGGTTATGGCGCCTTCCTTATTCATGCGTCGGTCAAAGATGCCCAGCAATATCGCTGGGAATAATGACGCTGCGGCCAAACCAAATGCAAAGGCGACCACTTGCGCCACAAACCCTGGTGGGTCTATGCCTAAGTATCCTGCAATACCAATGGCTGTGGCCGCGGCAACTCGCGCATAAAACAATTCCTGTTTATCGCTTATACCTTTCGCAAAGGTCTTCTTTAATAAGTCATGTGATATTGCCGTTGAAATAACCAACAACAGCCCTGCCGCTGTTGATAACGCCGCGGCTAACCCGCCTGCTGCAACTAAGGCAATAACCCACGCAGGCAGCGCGGCAATTTCTGGGTTCGCCAACACCATAATGTCTCGGTCTACATAGACTTCGTTGGTATTGCCAGTGGCTGTGTTGGTAATCTTGCGCGAACCATCTGCCCGGCGTTCGTCCGAAAATGTGGGCTTACCCTGGAAGGGCGCGCCCGGTGCATATTGAATTTTGCCGTCGCCGTTTTTGTCTTCCCAGCCAATGAGTCCTATGTCTTCCCAGCTTTGAAACCACGCAGGGATGTCGGCGTACTCAGCGTTGTGCACGTTGTCTATAAAGTTGATTCTTGCAAACGCGCCCACTGCCGGTGCGGTGGTGTAGATCAAGGCGATAAACAACAGCGCATAGCCAGCGGATTTGCGTGCGTCTGACACTTTAGGTACGGTGAAGAAGCGCACAATCACATGGGGTAACCCCGCTGTGCCAATCATCAACGCCATAGTGATGGCAAATACATCAATGGTGCTTTTGCTGCCTTCGGTATACGCGCCAAAGCCTAAGTCAATGAGGGTGCGGTCAAGTTTCTCTAAGACGGAAAGCCCTGAGCCATCCAGAACCTGCGCACCTAAACCGATCTGCGGTATGGGAATGCCGGTGACCAACATTGAGATAAAGATAGCAGGCACCAGATAGGCAAACATCAGTACACAAAATTGTGCGACCTGGGTGTAGGTAATGCCTTTCATGCCGCCTAACACTGCATAGACAAATACAATGGCCATGCCCACTATCACGCCCCAGAAAATGGGTATGTTTAAGAATTGAGAAAACACAATGCCTACGCCGCGCATTTGCCCAGCAACATAGGTGAATGAGATTAGAATGAGGCAAACTACCGCAACCACTCTAGCGGTGGATGAGTAGTACCGTGTGCCAATAAAGTCCGGCACTGTGAATTGGCCAAACTTGCGCAAGTAGGGGGCCAATAACATCGCCAAAATCACATAGCCGCCAGTCCAGCCCATTAGGTAGACCGAGGCGTCGTAGCCCGCAAAGGCAATAATGCCTGCCATGGAGATAAATGACGCTGCGCTCATCCAGTCTGCTGCTGTGGCCATGCCGTTAAGCACAGGGGGGACGCCGCCGCCAGCCACATAGAATTCGTTGGTGGTGCCTGCGCGCGACCAAATGGCGATGCCTATGTAAACCGAAAAAGTGAAAGCAACAAAAATATAAGTCAGTGTTTGAGCATCCATGCTATTGCACCTCCTCATTTTTAGCGGCGTCATCTTCATCGTCGTCAGACACACCAAACTTACGATCAATACGCTGCATCATCACGGTGTAGGTGAAAATCAAAATAATGAATACGTAGATGGCGCCTTGCTGCGCCCACCAAAATCCCAGTTTAAAACCAAAGAACTGAATTTGATTCAACGTGTCGACTAACAAAATGCCAAACACAAAAGAAACCAAAAACCAGATGCTCAATAAGATCAGCATGAGCCTTATATTGGCCTTCCAATAAGCATCGTTATTTTCTTCGTTCATCATTACTTTCCTAAATGCGCGCGCAGTGCGTCGTGTAATACGGCCAACTGATCTATCAGCGCATCTACGCTTTTGTAGCCAGCTTGGAACATGGCGGTGGCGTTTAATGCCCCCCACTCAAAGCCCGCAGACTTTACCGCGTCGGCTCTAGCCAAAACATTATCTGCGTGCTTATAAAATTGCTTGCCAGCGTCATCGCGTGGCGGCACGTCTAACATCATTTGCATGCCTATCTCATTTGGATTGCGGCCAATGCTTTCAGCGTGCTCGTGTATGCGCTGTATAAAACTTTTCGCCACATCTACATCTTCTATTGCTGTAGCCAACCAACCATCGCCCAGTTCTGCCACCCGACGTAACGCAGCCTTTGATGTGCCGCCAATCCAAATGGGTAACTTACTGCCTTGGGGCGACTTAGGCTCCATTGCCATGGCATTGGCGGTATAAAACTCGCCTTGGAAATTCACCTCTTCATCGGTCCAATAGGCGCGAATCAGCTTAATGCTCTCATCCATCCGCTTACCGCGATTACCAAAGTCCTCGTTCAGAGCCTCGTATTCTGACACCTGCCAACCTACGCCAACGCCCAAGCGCACCCGACCACCAGAAAGCGTATCTAAAGTGCTGATTTGTTTGGCCACCAGAGTCGGTTGGCGCTGAGGCAGAATGAGCACCTCGGTACCCAAACCTATGCGGTCGGTCACAGCCGCGGCGTAGGAGAGCACCATCAGGGCTTCCATAATGGGCATTTTAGGCGGGTATATGGGCGCAGGGCGTTGGTCTGTGCCATAGCCCATTAACACATGGTCAAACATATCTAGTTGGTCAAAACCAATGTCCTCAATGGCTTTGGCAAGCCTTTTAACCGCAGCAGGCCCTTCTCTATAAGCGACGCTTGGAAATTCTACGCTGAGTTTCATCTTCTTATTCTCCTCTCTCCGTCAGTAGTAGTCGGGCCAGCTGATTACCTTTTAGGTAGCGCCTGTTTAAGCCCAACTGAAAAAGCAAAATCGCTCACACCGCGAATATCTGATCATGTTTCCCCGCTCGTGACGTTACTAGATTGTATGGAGAGAGAACAGACCTATGGGTTTTTCGCTGGTCATTCCGCAGCGCTATCCATGCCACTTTTGCCACTTATGAACCCTTCTTTTAATGCCCCGGCTAATGCCCCAATTTATTTGTGCTTTCTATTTGTTCTCTTTATTAATCTTGGAAATAGAAGGCGCTAAGGGTTAGCCTCTAATTCTGTTTGAGAAAAATAAATGGGGAGAATCATTTGTCGTCTAGTGCCAACCACGGTGGAACTAATTCTGCAGCTGAGCCGCAGAGCAATGCGGAGCAACCAATCCGTCCAGCCGCAACGGTCATATTGGTGCGCGAAGCCGCCACCAGTTATGAAATATTTATGCTAAAGCGCACCAGCAGTGCCGTTTTCGCCTCTGGTATGTATGTGTTCCCCGGGGGCAAGGTAGACGCTGATGACCACCAATTGGAATACGACGCGCACCGCTTTGGGCCGTCAAAAGACCAAGACCTTCAGGTCGCATCACTGGGTGACGATTGGCGCGGTTTTTGGATAGCCGCCATTCGTGAAACATTCGAGGAAGCGGGTTTGATGTTGGCTTACAACAACCAAGGCGAATTGGTCTCATTCGCTGAAGAGACTGTGCAGCAACGGTTCTCAGCATACCGTGACCCCCTTCATGATGGTCAGATGACCCTGTTAGATATTTGCCAAAAGGAAGCGTTAAAGCTAGCGGTAGATCATGTGCATTATTATAACCGATTTGTTACGCCACTGGGGCGTCCGCGCAGGTTTGACACTTGTTTCTTTATTGCTGGAGCACCTGAAAGTCAGCGCGGTAGCCATGATGAACAAGAAACCGTGGCCAGCACTTGGATTACGCCACAAGAAGCGTTAGCCCGACATGCCGCTAAAGAATTTGATCTGATGACGGTCACCAGAATACAGTTGGAGGCACTGGCCCAATATCCAGATAAAGCCGCGTTATTAGATATGGCGGCGAATAATCAGCACTTCCCGGTAAGCCGCCCGGTGTTACCCCCAGGGGCCTAGTATCACGCAAGACCTAGATTTGAGAGGAAGAGCGGAGAAAGACCGCAGGTCAAGAAAAACGTACCGGTGGGAGATTAGCCAGTACAGCGCGGAGTGGTCTTTATAAGCTTTTGGCATATTGGAGAACGCTAGGAGCACCGCATGGCCCGCTTAGACAAAAAGACAGACAAAAAGACAGACAAAAAGGTTCAAAAAACTAAGTCGTCGGTTCACCTAGACAGCGATCTGACCAAAGTCGAATATCGAAAACTCAATTTCAAACAAGACCTCAAGGCCATTAAACGCATTTGGCGAGAGGTCGGCTGGGTGACTGAAGATGCGCCGGAAAAAGCCATGGACATCATTTTTGCCGCAGACGACACCGTTGTGGGTTGTATCAACGGCAATCCGGAATGCTCGGTTCTCGCCCAATCGGGCACCATGCGCTTAGATGAAACAGATTTGCCGTTGTGCGTCATAGCGGCGGTAACCACCAGTCGCATAGGTCGAGGCCAGGGTTTTGCGCAAAACTTAACTGCGTGGCAACTGGCCCGTGGCGCAAAAAAAGGCGCTGCAGTTGCGGCCCTAGGTATGTTCGACCAAGGCTTTTACAACAAAGTGGGTTTTGGCACGGGCGCTTATACTAATGAGTTCGCCATCGACCCCAGTTCAATTGATGTGTCAGTGAAGCCGCGTACGCCCAGTCGATTAACCCAAGCCGATTCAGACGCAATACTCAAAGCTATGGTCAATCGCCCACGTAGTCATGGCGCGGTGGTTATTGACAATACCCACAGCGCACGAGCGGAATGTCTTCTTTCGGAAAATAGCTTTGGCTTAGGCTATTTTTCCGGCAAAACGCTCACACATTTTGTTTGGCTCTCCGGTGAGGGCGAGCATGGGCCCTATACCCTAGAAAAAATGGGCTACAGCAATGGCGAGCAGTTATTAGAGCTATTGGCTTTGCTCAAATCTCTTGCTGATCAAATTTATTCAATAAAGCTGCGCGAACCCCCCGAGATACAACTGCAAAGCATGCTTAAGCGGCCCTTTCGAGAGCAGGCCATTGCGGAAAAAGGTAAGTACTATGCCGAGCAAAATACCTACGCTTGGTATCAGTTGAGAATATTAGACCTGCCCGCTTGCGTAAGCGCAGTCAGTTTTACCGGTTCCCCAGTACGTTTTAATTTGTCCCTCACAGACCCGGTAACCGAAGTTTTGCAGGCGGCCAAACAAGTGACCACCAAAATAAAAGAGCCTTGGATAGGCGTTGGTGGTCATTACGTGGTGGAATTTGGTGTGCAATCTAAGGCTCGCTTAACACTCGCTGGCAAATTGGATCAATCTCTGCCCACGCTGTCCTGTTCCGTTAACACTTTTAGTCGCCTGCTTTGGGGCGTGGCCCCTGCAACCAGCTTGGCGATCTCTGATGGTTTGCAAGCACCTCAAACCTTGTTGTCGGCACTAGATCCAATTTTCAAAACGGGTCCTAACCCTGCGTGGGATTTTTAGCAAGGCTTGCCCGCCGGCTCGAGTCGCCGTCTAGAGGGCTTGTATTTTCTTTTTTGTAGTGCAGACCAATCTACAGGAAAAGGCA
>QXZU01000125.1:26986-27186 GCA_009886205.1 K189A clade bacterium
AGACCCGGTAACCGAAGTTTTGCAGGCGGCTAAACAAGTGACCACCAAAATAAAAGAGCCTTGGATGGGCGTTGGTGGTCATTACGTGGTGGAATTTGGTGTTCAATCTAAGGCTCGCTTAACACCCACTGGCAAATTGGATCAGTCTCTGCCCACGCTGTCCTGTTCCGTTAACACTTTTAGTCGCCTGCTTTGGGGCG
>QXZU01000126.1:0-938 GCA_009886205.1 K189A clade bacterium
GGCTGGCACCGGTTTCTCTCCTTTCACTGATTTCAGTGGATACGCTGTTGTTCATAGTCTATTCCCCAGCCCTCTCAGCCAAAACTTCCACACCAATCATGCTGTCCCGCGTGATCTTGTTGACCAGCTCATCTTCACTGAGCGCGTCCCAGCCCTTGGGCTGCATAGGCAGCACCATGTAGCGCACCTCCGCGGAAGAATCCCAAACACGGACCTCCTGCTCAGCAGGCAAATGCGTACCAAAATCTGTTAACACGGCTCTGGGTTCACGTACTACACGAGACCGGTATGCAGGGTCTTTGTACCACTTAGGTGGCAGACCCAAAACGGCCCAGGGGTAACAAGAGCACAACGTACACACCACAACGTTATGCACTTGGGCCGTATTTTCCACCACCACCAGCTTATCTACTTGGCCGCCTTCAAAGGCAAATTGCGCAATGGCCGCAGTGCCATCGGCTAACAGTTGCTGCTTAAACTGAGCATCTCGCCAAGCCTTAGCCACCAGCATAGCGCCGTTCATAGGACCCACCCGCTCGTTGTATAAAGTGAGCACATCATCAATGCGAGCGGCATCTAACAAGCCCTTCTCAACTAATAAACTTTCTAACGCTTCTGCTCTAATGGCCGCTGATTTTTCACTCATGTCTTATCTCCGTCTCACGCCTGTCATTACCCTAAATCGATTCTGCTCAGTCATTTGTTAACCTTTCGAACCAGTCCTTGGACGCGTCGCTTAGGTAGGGTTCAAAAAGATCAATATTTAGCACCACGCCCTCTTCCGCACTGGGGCCCCATAAATCAGCGCCTTGATAGCACACGGTGTATAAGTGCTTCGGGTCTTCGCCCTTGCCATGAGCATTAGCGTCAGGAAACACCCACGCACCATGAACAGCGATGACCTGGCCCGGAATATCGCGCACATAACTGGGTAGACG
>QXZU01000126.1:948-12726 GCA_009886205.1 K189A clade bacterium
GAGTATGACCCAAGCCACCCAAGCTGCGGGCAATGACCTTATCGCCCAAACTAAAACGTGGAGGAGCGGCAACTGGGCGCTGAGCGGTAGGTTGAAAGTTTCGTTCTTCCGCAGGAAAAACGTCTGGCGACGCCAAGGGCCTAGCAGCCACGGGGGTTTCCAGTTTATAGCCTTTGTTTAACACTCTATTATTCACTTCATCTTGAGTCAGCAACCCGGCTTCTACCAGCATAGTCTCAGCACCGCCAAGCCAACGGCCATAATAACCGTCACTCAAATAGTTGATGGGATCTATACGCTCAACCGAATGACGAAAATGATCTGTATTCGCCGCAGCGCCGTTAGCAAACAAACTGTTGATAATAGTGAACACAGCCGCGTGCCAACGCTCGTTAAAGCCATGAATATGCCGCCCTTCTTTTGACGAGGCATCTAGCTCAACATGGCCGAAACCCTGCTTGCCACCTAAATCATGAATACCGTCCATACACCCCTCCCAGGCTATGTAAGCATATTATCCGCTGCTATCAAGTTCACCATAAGGCCTTATCACAGTGGAAAAAGACCATGCTGATTTACTCTGATGAGCCAAACGATAGCACTTTTCAGCAAGGTCATCAGGTAGACAAAAACACTCCCCCATTGGCAGCATTCCCCTCTCGCGCCGGACTCCTCGTTAAATCCGCCATCGCACCAATGGCAATTCACATAAAGTTAGTGATGGCAAAGCATACAAAGCGACGTACCACTATTTATATAAAGACTCCTGCGTAAACCCCTCTATCTGTCGTACACGGCAAACCGTTGGTGTTTACTAAAGCACCGCTTATCCGCCGGATCTAGTATCCCCGACCACTAGTTGGTTATAACTAATGGCCCTAAAAGGTGCCGCCGATTGACGCGCATCCCACTGAATGTTGTTGCGTATGCGCAGTTTGCTTTGGATGGGGCGCGTCGCTTAAAAGTAATGGACCACAAAATCAGATACTTGGTGCCGACTTCTTGAGTTAGAGAAAGCAGCTAAATGCGCATGCGCAGAATACAAATGTTAAACAAAATCTATAGCACAGAGGTATTTATGAAAAAAGCAACGTTACTATCAATCGCTCTATCTTTAACAGCGTCACTATCATATGCCCATGATTTTACGGGTTGTAAGGTAATAGAAATTATTGCTTCAGGAGAGAAAAATGGACATATTCAATTAAACTGCACAGTTAATCCTAGACCTAATAACTGCGTTGCTGGAAATTATGTTGGCTTTGATAAATCGACAACTGAAGGAAAGCAATACCTATCTATGGCATTAACGGCCTTTGCAAGTAATGCTAAAGTTACTGGAGATGTTGATAGTACGTCCTGTTCACCATACCAAGGCAACGTTCCTTGGTTAAAACACTTACGGCTGTCCAAGTAAGGTTTAACAAATTGCTCAAGCATCGTTACGGCCAAAAAGCGGCCTCCACTGGACGCGCTTACAGCGCACCCGTGCTAAAGGCGTTAAACGTAAGGAGTCATCATGGGCCTACATGTAAGTTCAGTATCTGATCTACCTCTTTCTGAAGAGCGTAAATACTATTTGTATGTACTGGACTATTACTGTTGGGAAGAGCCCATTAATGAGGCTTTAAACAAAAATATGGATCGAATAGCTTCGTTTTGTGCCAAAAATGATGCAGTTATGGTTCGGGGGCTTCCTGATAGTCACTTTGCTTCAGAAATTCTATCTTGGCAGTGTATCAATGGTATTGACCCAGAAGAGCTTTTGCCCGCGATAATGATTACTACGGTTCATCCTAGTTACTTTATTGAAAACAGTTAATCCAATCATGCCCAAGAAATTAAAGATTCTCTGGTCTTTGTTAAAGTGCGTGATGTATGCAAAACACCATCAGACATTGTTGTGCTTCTTGAAAAGTTATTCGCTGATATAAAATCTGAGAAAAAGATTAAGGATTTCTCAATATCCAAAGAAATAAAAGCAGGTGAGTATGGTTCTTTCGTAGATACACTGATTCTTGAACCAAACATCAGCGGCCTTGGTGTAGATCTATAAGCACTCACTACATGGTTTAAGTCACGTTTAACAAAAACATCAACACCGACTCGCTAACGCTCGCGGGTTATGTTGACGTTAGATTTCAAAAAGAGCTACTCACATACCTATGGAAAGAGATGGATTTAAATTTGACCTAGAGACGCAGCGATTTATTAGGAATCGATGGGATACTGAAGTAGGCCTGCGTGTAAGGCAGGAAATCATTGATGGGATAAAGAGCTCGGTCGAACTGCGCGCAATTCTAGATGATTATGTTCTTGATCATCCAGAAATTATTGACCCATATGGTCACCCCATATATCCAAAAAGTGAAATGCTTGAAAATTCGTTTTGGGTACTAACTCAGGATGATCTTCGGGGCATTCATATTTATAACGAAGATCTATCATCTTCCCCTGGCCTTAAGAAAAAAGCGCATTCGTATAGCTCTTTTTACAACTGTAATCTGTCGAGTACAAACATGGAAATGGCAGACTATTCATACGGTAGATTCGAAAAGTGCAACATGGAAGAGGTTGTCTTTGCTGCCTCTGGTGGGTTTAGCGTCAGGATTATTGATTGCAATCTTAGAGGAGCTTGTTTTTGGCAAAGTGGCTTTAGAGATTGCGATTTTAGTGGTTCAGATCTTTCAGGTTCCTATTTTGAGGGGGTATTACTTGAAGACTTGAAGGTGAACTATAGGACAAAATTCGATCTAGACCTCGCTGGCTCATGGAAAATGCGGGACATGCCTGAGGACCAGAAGCCCGATATTCTGAGAGCTATTAGGCTTGCTTATGAAAAAGCAGAGCTTTGGTGGCATATGGACGTTTTTTTGTATCAAGAAAAGGTTGCTCAAAGAAAATTCATTTTATGGAAAAGCTTCCAAGAGAATAAATCTTGGAAAGGCCTTTATGGATGGATATCAAGTCTTCTGTTAGGAGCTCTTTCTGGCTACACGACAAAACCAATTAGGGTGATTGTTATGGCAGGGGCATTATCCTTAGTCTTTGCCGCCCTTTATCTGATGCTCGGGACACCGAATTATACTGAAATTAGCAAGCCCGCTATTTTGGAATCCCTTAATTTTTCGTTTACTACATTTGCAACACTTGGCTATGGCGATATTTCATATAGTGCTTGCCATCCGTACTTGAGAATACTTAGTACAGTCGAAGCATGGATGGGGGCAATAACACTTTCTCTTTTCGTTGTTGTCTTATCTCGAAAAGTGTTCAGATAATGCAATCTAACAAACACATCAAAAATCGCTAAACTTCGTTCCGCTGGACGCACCTGACGGCGCGCCTTTTATGTGAGCGTTATATGTAAAAACATCTGAACATCGAATGTGAGAAACAGCCGAGAATATTGAATGCTTGAAGTACTGGTTTTGGCTATAGCTCTGAGTATGGATGCGTTTGCTGTATCAGTTGGGCTAGCCTCGAGAGAAACCAACAATACGCAAACGCTAGCATTACTTTCCTCTATCTACTTTGGGTTCTTTCAAGCATTAATGCCTCTAATCGGATATTTCGGAGGAAAAGGGGTTTTCGGTTGGGTTGAAAGTTACACGCATTGGATCGCTTTTTTCCTTCTGTTCTTGATTGGAGGAAAAATGATTTATGAATCAATTACTGGAGGAATAGACGAGGGTATTGCTCAAATTACTCATAAAGTCATGCTTATGCTCGCCATTGCTACAAGCATAGATGCAATGGCAGCAGGTTTTACTCTAACTTTACTTGAGATAAATCCATTCATAGCCTGCGCCATAATTGGAGTAACAACATTCCTCTTCAGTTGGGTGGGGGTATTTGTTGGCACAAAAAGTGGCGTCTGGCTTAAGAGCAAAGCAGAGCTGTTAGGTGGAGTAATATTGATCGTTATTGGCTTGAGAATTTTACTATTCTGAATATTGGGCATAAATCAAACACATAACAATGCCACAAAATCGGACGCTGAAGAGCAGCGCTCGGCTCTAGGCGTCCGAGTTTATGGCAGGCGTTATCTGTCAATTTTTAGCCGCTGGGGTATTTGGGATGAGTGATTTCACGCTAAGTTCTTTGCAATGCGAGATTGTAATCCCCCATTTATAACTTGAGTTTTAAGTAGAGAGTTAGGTCGTATTAAGAACTGTCTTGGTGGTATGCCTCCAACGGCCGTATGCGGCCTAACATTATTATAATGACTCGAAATCTGGAGGGAAAAGTCAATATATCCAACAGCCATCGTGTTTTTGGCTAGGCCCTAATCAATTACTCCCAAACACCCGACAATCTACTGGTGCAGTGACCGGATTACATCTTATGGCATGGGGCAATATCACCTGATAGTCATTGCCAAAGTGTGTCGCGGGTAAATAGTAGTCGGTACTGATGGCTTGGGCACCACTGGCAAAGGCTGCGTCTCGGCGACTTGTATTGTTGTCCCGCGCCTCTCGGGTATCTGCATCCGCGCGGGTGCGTACCATGTAACCTGCCGCTACTAACCTTTTAATCTCGTCTATTTGCTCTATCGGCTCATTAAGAATCATGATTCCTGCGGCCGGATGACCTTCTGGTGCATTTGTGAACATGGGGCGCTGTTGCCAGCCCTCGTAGTACATATCACGCTTAACGCCTCCCTCGTCCAAAATCATAATGAACTTGCCTCTTGCATCATTGAGTAACGGCCAGTTTAGGTCTGCTACTTCTACTGGGCGAATCAGTTGGTCACCCAGCACTTCTTCAATGATCGAATCCATTAAGGCGAAGGCGGTGGGAGTAAAGCCCTCTGGGTCGGGCAAACCTAAAATCTCTTCATCTTTGGCGTTGAAACTGATCCAAATGGGTGCGTGGGAGGGATTATTTTTTGACCATTCGCCGGCCTGGTTCAGACAAATACGCAAAGTGCCGCAGTTACTGTTCATATCAATTTGCTGTACATGGCCCACAAGAAATTGATTTTCATCTGCGACGTAAAACACATCTAGTTCGAGCTTACGCATACCTAGGTCTAGTTGTTCCGCTAAAGTGACATGCTCATATTCTAAAGCTTCCACAACTTTAGGATTAAGTTTCAACAATTGCTTTACGAAGCCCTCGGGCATGGCCATTTTGTAGCTATTATGGCTGCCAACAAATTGTATTTGATTGATATACAGGCCAGCACTTGCATTGTCTGCTGCGGGTTTTGGTGGGCGTTCTTGTGGTTGGGTTTGCGCAGATGGTTCAACTTCTTTTAACTTACTGAGCTTTTCGCTATTTGCGCTCTGTTCGTCCGATTGACAGCCTAACAATATTAGGTAGGCCGAAATCAACAGTAAAATTCTCATGAACTAGTCCCCTGTTTGAAAATCCTCATCGTCTAACCCGTGACCCCAATTTTGCTTGGCGTGCAAATACCGTTTGTTCCATTGGCCAACGCCGGTAACGTGCTTTTCGCGGGTCACCAGGTTCAAGCCCTGTGCGGCCAGGTCTTCTATTTTCTTCGGGTTGTTAGTCAGCAACCGAAATGGTTTCTGACCAACAAAGTGTTTGAGTAAAATTGCAGCATCGCTGAAGTCACGGCAGTCATCTGGCAAGCCCAAAGAGCGGTTCGCCTCGTAAGTGTCTTCGCCACTGTCTTGTAAGAGGTAGGTCGCTGCTTTCGCCCACAAACCAATTCCTCTGCCTTCGTGACCGGCCATATAGACCAAATAGCCACCTGCTGGGTCTTCGCTAATGCGCGCAATGGATTCCGCTAACTGTGGGCCACAGTCGCAACGCTGGGAGCCAAATACATCCCCGGTTAAACAATTACTGTGCACCCGTACCAATGGGTTTTCTTTTGGCTCACCCACAACAAGTACGCTGTTTACCGCCAAGGGCGATACCAGGTGTGCAAAAAGGTGTTGCCCGCCTCGCGCCATAAGGTCCGAGGCCAAGCTTTCCACACCGTGAAGCTCAGTACTGCGCACCGCGGCGTACCACTGCACGGTGATGTTCACCCCGGGCAATGACATGGGCATGGGGATAGGACCCATAACGTTTACGGCCAGCTCACCAGGATGCTCAGGACTTGAGACATCAATGATCTGACCTTCAGAATTTACTCGAACCAATTTTTCTTGTTCGATTAGGCGCTGACGAATTTCAGGATTTAGATATGTAAACATGGCCAATATAGTGCCTGATTTAAGGCGTCATTGCAGAAGATTATGCGCATTGACTGGGTTCTTTTTGCTTAACCACCTGCCTCTAAACATACGGAATAATGTCTTTTGCCACCTTTTCAATAACGTCAAATCGCGTGTCAAAATTGGGCAGAATCATGACCTGATTCAAGCCAGCCTCGCCCAACACCTGCAGCCGTTCAATGAGCTGATCTTGGGTACCAATCATGCTTGAGGCCTGCAAAACCTTGGGCGTGAGGAACCTTTCCTCCTCCTCTAGCACCCAGCAGTTGTGACCCGCGTGAATGCGCTGATGCCGCCGCTCCGCCGGGTAGGTCTCTAACAATGCGGTGTAGTCCTGCCAAATTTCCGCCGTGAAGTTAGGTGGCTGATGACCAAAATTGCGGAATTGATCGTAGGCATAGTGCACGCTGGCCATGGCCATCGCCCCGCACTCAGCCTTCACCCTAGGTGAATCTGACGCCTCCCCCTGCTCCAGCACCACCATTGTGGTTAATGCTGTGGTGTAATAATCGCCTCCGGGGGCCAAGGTTCGGTTGGCCCTACTGGCACCTTCGTTGAGGCTATGCCAACTGGCGGTGACCGCTGCGGAAGACGCAGCCCCCATCACTGCGCCGTGACCATATTGACCGGCAAGTGCCAAAGATTTTGGGCCAAAACCAGACACATAAAGCGGGATTGGGTCGTCAAAATTAACAAAACCTTTGTCCGGCATGACATGCCGAATAGGTATTGCCTGACCGTCATGATGATAAATGGCCTCTTCACCGCGCAGCAATGGCGCGAGGGTTTGCAGATAGGTTTCAAATTCAGCGATTCTTTGCGGCGCTAGACCCATTACTCGGCGCGCAGTGTTGCCAGCGCCTACGCCAAAAAAGGTGCGCCCTGGCGCTAAGGCATTGATTGTGGCAATACCCGCCGCATTAACCGGGGCGGGACGCGTACCCGAAATAGCCACGCCCGTACCAATATTGATTTTTGAGGTGCGATCGGCCACCAAGGCTAAGGTGGCAAAACAATCCGACCAAAGCATTTGCGAATCTGCCATCCACGCGTGACTAAAGCCTAGCTCTTCAGCGCGCACCACATAACCAATGTCGCCAATGTGAGACGCTGCACAAATACCCATATCCATCAATCAACTCCCAATTTAAGCCTTAGCCCTCATCCGAACAGACAATCTTCAGAAAATCAAATATCGAACCTGTTACGACGCGGCAAGGCGGCAGTGTGTTGCCAAAGTAAAAGGGTAACGTGAGAGGATAGAGCGAAAGAACCGGGAAGGTGGGCAAATGCTTAAGCGACACTGAGGAAGATGTAAAGTTAGAGCGTTGGAGAAGCAGCCCTACGACTGCTTCTCAACGGATGTAATTTAAGCTTCCAAAAGCCTAAATATGGCCCGAAAAATAGCCTAGAAAACCACCCGCAATACACTTTGAGCAACACAAGCTGGCTTCTCGGTGCCTTCAATCTCTACTGTCATTTCGTTCACTACTTCAAGCATGCCGCCCTTTTCTTCAACCGAAATAACTTTACCGCGAGTACGGATCTTTGCGCCTACTTGAACAGGAGACATAAAACGCACTTTGTTCCAGCCGTAGTTAATGCCTAACTTCATGCCGTCTAGCGCTGGCAAGCCAACACCTTGGCCACCTGGCAAAAAGCTCATGATAGACAGCGTTAACTGTCCGTGCGCAATTGCCGCGCCGAATGGGCCGTCTTTCGCGCGCTCAGGATCAATGTGAATCCATTGCTGGTCTAGTGTCGCGTCAGCAAACATGTTGACGCGCTCTTGTGTGATCTCATACCAATCTGTTGGCTCTGAGGCCACGCCTATGGTTGCAGTTAACGTGGCTAGACCGTTTTGTAATTCAGAATCTGACATATTAATTTTCCTTCTTGTGAATAAATCTGTTGCGCAACTCGGCTTTAAAATCAGCCAGCTTCGGAACCCAGAACCCTAAAGTATTGGGGTAAAGAGTATCAAGTAAAATCTCTCACCCGCTAAGCTTAAAGCGCTAGACCTTAACGCGCTAAACCTTGTGGGCGGGCATTCAACGCTGCTATGGCGGCCATCATCAAATCTTCTTGTACTTGAGCGTCTGCCGACAAATCGCCCAGTGTTGATGAACATAAGTTGGCGGCTAATAAAGGCTCAGTTTGCTTGGCGAGCAAGGCCTGCAAAGCGCCCTGGCGCGCACCCTGTAAATTTTCAACGCCGGTTTCCTTGTGGCCAGCTTGCTTGCCCGCTAGGTCTAAAATCACGTCAGGCGACAACGCGCCTACCGACGGCATTAGCTCAAAATCTGCCAAGTTATGCAGGTTAGAGAGTAATTTAGGGCCCATCATTTGCGGCGCAATAAAGTTTGCGTCCACGCGGCGCATCATGCGCTGAATAACCTCAATCAAAAAAGGCAGTACCGGGCAGCCTTTGCGAAATGCCGCCAACGCGTTATGAACGTTCTTGCGCGCCTGCCACGTGCCCGTCTGACGTTGCGGTTTCTCACTGCCCTTGGGGTAACTTTTCGGTGGTTTTTTTTGAATCCAATGCTCTTGCCCAAACACGCAAGAACTCACAGGCGCTACCTTTAACAACGCCGGCGCAAACACCAACACATCTGCATCTAGCCACACCACGGTGTCCGCCTCACCTTGGTCTAGCAGGTTTTTAATCCAAAGCAGGCGACCTAAATCTGAGGCAATGGGCATGCGCCCTGCCACTTTGCGCATGTACCAATCTGGCACCTGATCAAACAATTCATCGCCGATAAACCGATAGCTATAGTTAGCCTGCGTCGCCCAGGACTCAACACTGGCCAAACAAGTGTCCAGCCATTGCGCGCGTTGGGGCTGTGCGCTTTGCAAAACTAAAGTCTTCGTCATAAGTCTCTTTCTAAAAATGGACATCTCACTACAAATAGACAGTCATTCCGACCACACCGGCATGTTATTGTAGGCCAATATTTTGCGGGCAGTTAGACAATGAGCAAACAGCAATCTGTACCCAAACGACAGCTGACCAGAGCATATGTTCGTCATATGTCGCAGACCCTACCTTTGTGCTTGTTAATGCTCATTGGCGCAGGCGCTCAAGCTGATGCAGTCGCTGAGACAATCAACCCGACCACTCGGGCGCTGGATCTCAGCCAAGATCTGCCAGCAGGTGAACTACAAAGCCGATTACAAAGCTGCGCCAGCGGTCCTTTCTACGCCACAGATTTTTCCATCGCTCACCGTGGCGCGCCGCTGGGTTACCCAGAACATAGCCGCGAAGGTTACATTGCTGCTGCAAGCCAAGGTGCCGGCGTTATTGAATGCGATGTCACTTTCACCAAAGATCTAGAATTGGTATGCAGGCATTCTCAATGTGATTTGGCCACCAGCACTAATATTCTCCAAACCGACTTAGCCGCGAGTTGCAGAGCACCCTTCACACCCGCGAGCAAAGACAGTCCCGCCAGCGCCCAATGCTGCACCAGCGACATCACCCTCAAAGAATTCAAAACACTGTGCGCCCGATCTGACCGACGCAATCTCAAGGCCAAGTCTGCTGACGAATACTTAATGCCACTGGACAGTCCCGTTGTAGAGTCGCCCCTGAAATGCGGCACCGTTGTCAGCCACAAAGAAAGCATTGTGCTAATCAATCAACTGGGGCGCAAATTCACCCCAGAACTAAAGCGGCCAGAAGTTGCTATGCCCTTTGCGCCCGGCTTTGACCAACACACCTATGCGGACAAAATGCTGGCAGAATATGCGGAGCTGGGCATAGACCCCATGCGTGTATTTCCCCAGTCATTTGATATACGGGACGTGCAATATTGGCTGAAGGCGCATCCTGAGTTCGCGCCACAAGCAGTTTGGTTAGACCCCAGAGGGCGGCAAAAGAATTTCACTACCAGCCTGGAAGAAATGCAGGCCATTAAGGCTCAAGGCATCAATATCATCAGTCCGCCTATGCCAATGCTGATTCAACTCAATGACGCTGGCGCCTTAGAGCCTTCAGACTATGCAAAATTTGCCAGGCAGGCTGGACTAGAGATCATCACTTGGACAATGGAATCTGGCGATCCAGTTGACCCCAAAAATTGGCTGTATGCCAACATAGCCCCCACTATGGATAAACCCGGGCGGATGCTTGAGGTACTAGATGTGCTGGCACAGCAGGTGGGTGTACGCGGTATATTTTCCGACTGGCCTGGCACCATCACTTATTACAACAACTGCACTAACGATCTCTCCAGCCCTCTCAATAAGTAACTGGCTTAAAAGAATCGGCTGCACAATCTAGCTCAGCAAGCCGGCCAAAAGTTTATTCAGGCTGATATAGGCCGCTTTCTCCTGCGGCGGAAACGAACTCAGAACTACCACGCAGAAACGCGGTAATTTCGTCCATACGCTCAGCAGTGTCTTGTTCACCCAGATCAATGAGTCGACCAATATACTCGGGCTCGAAATTGACCATACTCAGAGCGTCGCCACTGGGTTCGTTTTTACCCGCGAAACCGCCCTTGAAGAAACGAAATGCTTTAGGCAATTCAATTTCATGATCTCTGGCCACATGACCAAGGTCTTCTTGGGGTCTGAGCACCATGACATCAACGGGGCTATAAGTGCCCCAGTGGGCCTCGGGCAAATTCTTCAGCAGGCCATTAATCCGCTCCATCTGGATCGCATCGTAGTCGAGCAAATCAAGAAAAATGGCATTAAGCATAACGCCTGCCACCTGAGACGGCGATGGATAGCTTTGGTTAGCGGCTGTTTTTGGCAACTGCAACGGCTGAGCCCGGGGCGACACTGCCAAAATGCGTTTGGCACCCAAATGCATAGCCGGAGACAAGGGCGCAGCTAAGCGCACACCGCCGTCACCATGCCATTGCCCTTCTATAGAAACCGCAGGAAAAAATAACGGCAAAGCGGCAGAAGCCATAATGTGTTGAATGGCAATATGGGTTGGCTTAGCTGATACCTGGCTGCCCATGTTTATTTTGTCTGTATTAGATTCTACCCATGCAACCGACCGACCGTTGGCATAACTGGTACTGATAATAGCCAACGCCTGAAGCACACCGGCCTGCAAATTATCCGCTATGCCCGCTACTCTCCCGTCGCTGTGAGCAAGGTTAGCTTTTAAGAATTGCTCCAACGGACGGTTGTCCACCATGCCGCGAATATCCTTTGCGCCTAGCTTACCGCCGCTGGCCAACCGCAAGCCCCAGTGCATACTTCTCTTTAACAACTGGGTAAGTCCGGTTTCATACACTTGAGAGGTGCTCAAGCTACGCCAAATGAGGTTCAGGCTTTCTACACTGTCCTGCCAAGAACCCTGATACGCGCTGAGGTGAACGGCGTTGATAGCGCCCGCTGAAACACCGGTCAGAATCTGCGGGTGATACTCGGGCAGAGATCTAGACAGCTGCCGTAAGCAACCTACCTGATAGGCCGCCCGTGCGCCGCCGCCGGATAAAACCAGACCTTGGGACGGCATCGAGCGTTGGAAATCAACTTTATTCATAGCCTTATACATAGCCTTATACATAAATAGTTGTTCGCGAAGTTCGGGTTAGAAGTTAGGGTTAATTGT
>QXZU01000127.1 GCA_009886205.1 K189A clade bacterium
GTTTTGTCAACGAGGTACCCAGTCCATTGGGTATTGGTCTCGTGGAAACCCAGACCGGCAAGCACGTCTTAGGCTTCCTTTGTGAACAAGCTGGTCTTGCCGGCGCCACTGAAATCACTGACCTTGGTGGCTGGCGGGCTTATCTCGCCACCGCAAACCGTTAAAAATAGATAGAAAAAAATACGCTGCCCTTTGCGGGCGCCAACTCAATAACTACCACCACTGAACTAACTTGCCAGCTAATACTGGTAAAACAAGAGGCATAAAGATGAAAGAGACAATTATTCACAAAGCGTTAACTGCAAATTTTATCCCTGCAATATCGGCGCTGGTGCTTATCAGCGCGATATCGCCGTTTGGCGGCGTATACGCCATGCACCATTTGCAAGGTGAGGAAAAGCCAACAGCAAAAATTCAAATAGAGGCAGCAGAGCAGGTAATTGAAGCCTTCTACTCGTTTGATTCGGCAACACTTGCACCCTTGCTGAGGCAAGCCGGGGATAGCTCAGCCAACATACTCTACTACCAAGGCTGGGCAGAGGGTGGTAACTATAAGGTGGTGACTCGCACGCCCTGTTTTATTGAAGAACCCAACAAAATTGCGTGCGCTATAACCGTACAAGACGATCCGGTTGTTGCGTTAAACACCGGGTTCAATGTGACAGACACGTTTCACATGACCTTCGACGGCGCAAACCTAACCGCTGTAGAAACAAGCTCCAACGATCAGCCCATTTACTACGAGGCGCGCCAGTGGGTTGAAGCCAACCGTCCCGAGGTGATGACAGGCCCTTGCAAGGACGCCTATGCAGGCGGCACCACACCTGGCGACTGCGCTAGAGCGATGACAGAAGGTTATACAGAATTTTATAAAACGGTGGTGGTACCGCGGAGCAACTAAACCTGCAAGCCGCTAAATATGCTAACAATACCTGCACCTTTTTAGGCGAGATGCACGCCCAGTAAAAGCGCAACTGCACGCAATCTGGGCATAGCCCGAGACCTCTGCTTCTGGCGGTTGTGCCATTTACCGCTGATAACGTCACAAAATCTTAGACTAAGCCTAACCACTATGTCTCTTTGAGCGTGGTTCCACGCGCTCAGTGGAGGAGCAAAATCAAGCAAAAATACAGTCAAAATATTGAGCATGAAGAACTACAACCGCAGCCCGAAAAAATATATATCTAAAACATAACCTTACAGGCGCTTAACCCGCTCGAGCATCCAGTCCAGCACCATCTCGTCCAAACAAGCCCACGATTTGACATCTGTGGGACCTCCCTGTTTGCCCTTAGATGACATTGCTCACCCTTTTAAAGGTGCCGCAAACCACGGCTTATCAAGTCCAGGTCGAATTCAGGCCCAAATATTGCAAACACTAGTATATGAAAGTCGCCGCTGTGCAGCCAAGGGCAGCCCTCGGCGACATCGGTTCTACCACTTTTTTGGTAGAGAAAATCGAGCTTCCCGCGAAGCGGGAAAACAACATCAAACATAATTTAGGAAAGGATCAGAAGTATGAGTTCAATCCAAACTACCGCCGCGCTCGACGAGTTGCTGCCTGACGAACCGCTGGCCAAAGCGCCAGACACCGCACAAATAAAAGAGAGCGACGAGCCTTTCGATCCGCCAGCATACGTGTACAAGTCAAAATTCACTGAGTTTCTTTGGAAGCTGCCGCAACCTGTGATTGCACTGACGTCTATGATTGCTGTTGCCATAGCCATAACAAGTGAGGCTATGTCACCAAAGGCACTTGGTGAAGGTGCAGACCTATTAACCGCATTTTTGCTTTTCTCTCCGCTCCTGCTGTTGCTAGCGGCTGAGCGAGTTTGGACGAAGAAGAAGGCATGGCTGCTTAATTGGAAAGATTATGCTGAAGACATTTTCTGGATTTTCACTGCGGCGTACATATGGATTCCGCTTATTTCTGATTACTACCGCACACCCATCTCTGACGCTTTTGAGTGGATTCGAGAGAATACATTCGTGCCGATAACCCTTGAAGCAACCACCATTCCAGGACTTATTCTTTGCGCAGTCGTCGCACAAACTGCAGCTGAATTTATTTACTACTGGATCCACAGGTGCTCACACCGGTACATGATCGCTTGGAGGACCCACGCAACACACCATCACATCACCAAGATGAGCGCAATGAGATCTAACCGCACTCACCCCACTGAGTTCTTAGCACTGAGTTTTAGTACCCCCATTATCCTTGCGTTATTTGGCGCAACTCCGGAAGTGATCGCTGTAAGCGCCGCTTTAGGTTTCTGCAATGGGTGGATCACTCACTCTAACTTGCCAATGCGATCTAGCATATGGAACTGGTTCTTCACATCGCCAGAACATCATCAACTGCATCACTCTCATGACTTTAATGACAGCAACACGAATTTCGGCTGCGGCATCATTATTTGGGACAGGCTTTTCGGAACGTTTTCGTCAAGCAGTTACATTGAACGATGTGGCTCAGGAACAGGTAAACAACTTTCATTGTTTGAACAATACGCACTGGCGCTCTATCCCGATGACAAAATTAAATCGCTTTAGCGCTGCATGTACGGAGAGAAACGGCTCAGTCGCCGTTTCATTCTTCCCTTTGCGGAAAGCAAAATTACAAACAGCTCTGGTAACTCTTTTGCTCAGCGCGCTAAGCTGTTTCTTGCCTAGCACCTTACAAGCGCAAGACACTCCGGCACTCCAGCAAGCCACCACATTCATATCTGCAGATTTCATCCCGCCGACCCTAGTGGAGACACAGCAGTTCATTCTAATACCCCTTGGGCCCGCCGTGGTGGACGTTGACTACGCTGCGTACATGTCCTCCGTAGACCACTTGCAAGCGACCTTCTCCAGAGGTTCAAGCTGGCCTAACGAAGACATAACCATAGCGGACGCAATGCTTGATATGGAGAACGAGGCACGCAGATTCAAAAATCGCGAGTCGTTTGCGTATGCGGTTTTATCTACAGATGAAACCATGGAATTAGGTTCCCTTTACATTTATCCCAGCGACAAGGCAGGGTTTGATGCAGTTATCCGCATGTGGGTAACCCAGCAACAATACGACCTTGGTTTTGATGACACTTTATTTCAGTGGAGCAAGACTTGGGTTAAGGAAGCGTGGCCCTTCTCAAATGCTGCATTTCCTGGCCGTGATATACCATGGGCTGAATGGGACTTGTTAGGGGCCAAAGAATAGGGCGAGTCTCGCCCTTTCGCACAACGCCTTTTTTTCTGCAGACTTTATTGAGACCCTTTTCTTTCTTTAAGTTCTGTTTTTTCTCTGCGCCCATTTCTGCCTCCCTCTCTAGACTCCCACCCACGCACTCCACATGGACCTTCTTTTAGGGGCCTTTTCCTTTAAATTCTTTCAACACGCTCGCTGAGTCGTAGCTTTAAACCCTTCTCTCAGACGTTTGCTAAGACTTACTTTGCGTTCTTATTTCTATAAAAAGAATAGACCATACAACCGACAAACAGAATGACCGCTATCCAAGTCCAAGGAATTTGCTCCCCTAAACTCTCTAATGTATCCACCCACTCCAACCCCCAACTGCCATCAAAGCCGGCGAAGTCTTCTTCTGCCGCTTCCACTTCATTTGTTTCGCTTCCGTCAGTTACTCTTTCCATTACAAATTCCTAAATAAGTAAACGTTGTTTTAACCGCTACAACTCACGTTGTCTTTGCAGCCATAAATATGTGGAAAAGCTGGCGCTGAACGCCCACTGTAAATACCTATTTCAAAACTAGATCAACACCTGATCTTTTTACTTCTTTATTTCTCTCCTTCGTTTTGTGCTTTTCTCTCATCTCTACAGTGCCACGGTGAATTGTTAGTATTCTTGTGCGACCAAGCAAAGCGAACGGACGCCACCAACGTCAATACCATCCGCCTGCCTACCCGACCTAACGCGTTCATTTGAGCTAACTTAGCCATGAGCATCCGTCGAGGTCACAAGCAAGCCGCTGAGGTCTTTCAATACTGCAGCAAAGTTGGGTTCGTATTTATCTCGCTCTAGCCCGTCCTTAACGCGCGGGATTTCTATCGGCAAAGTTGCGACTAGGCGACCAGGATTAGGCGCCAAAACAAATATCTTGTCCGCTAGCAACACTGCTTCTTCTAGGTCGTGAGTAATAAAAACAACAGTGATATTTAGCTTGCGCCAGATCTCCAATAAATGACGCTGCATGCGCCCCCGAGTCTGAGCGTCTAACGCCGCGAATGGTTCGTCCATCAATAACACTTTGGGACCGGGTGCTAGCGCGCGCGCAATAGCCACGCGTTGCTGCATACCGCCAGAAAGCTGATTTGGGTAGTAGCCGGCAAACTCGGCTAAGCCGACTTTGTCTACCCAATCTAGGGCTGCATCGCCTCTAAGCCGCTTGTCTGGATACTGGTCCTGAATTCCGAACATAACGTTTTCCTTAACACTCAGCCAAGGAAACAGGGAGAATTGTTGAAACACCATGCCACGGTCGGGCCCGGGCTGAACAACTAGGTTATCTTCTACATAAACACCGCCCTCGCTCGCCCTCTCTAACCCAGCAGCAATACGAATTAGGGTGGACTTACCGCACCCTGAAGCACCGACAATAGAAATAAACTCGCCGGTCTCGATCTCAGCATTAATGCCTAGAAGGGCCTGTTTCGGTGCGCCCTGAAACATAAATGTCTTGCCAAGATTACGAAAAGCCAGCTTCGCGGGTGTCTTTACAGGCGCCGCAGAGTTAACTGATGCCACTGCGTTTCTCCTGCCAGGGGAATAACCGAAGCCCCATACGTTCTAATAGTAGATCTGACAAAAGCCCGATAACGCCCAGAATAATTAGAGCGGCAAAAACCATGTCGAAATTTTTGTAGCGTGCTTGCTGGGTAATGAACCATGTAATACCAGAAGAAGTGCCTATGAGCTCTGCCACAATGAGATAGGTCCATGCCCATCCGAGCAGAATACGTAGATCCTTATACAAGTCTGGCAGAATACCGGGCAACACAACTTGCACTAACTGGCGTATCTTTTTCGCGCCTAGCGTCTGCGCGGCCTCTAGATAACGAACATCTAACCGGCGAGTAGTGTTAGCAACAACCAACACCAATTGCGAAAAAGTACCAATAAAAATGATGGCAATTTTTGGCGCGTCGTGAATACCAAGAATGGCAACTGCCAGCGCGCCGAAAGCCGGCGCTGGAAAGTATCGAGCAAACTCGATGAAAGGCTCGGCTAGCTGCGAAACGGGCCTATAAGCACCGCAGAGAATCCCCAGCGGCAAACCGAGTAGACAAGAATAAAGAAAGCCCCAAAAAATAATGGTAATGCTATGCCATATGCTCTGATAGAACCAAACTTCACTGCGGCGTAACGGCGGCGTTGTAAGACTGGTGTAGAGTGCTATAGCCACCTCATGAGGTGCCGGTAGGTAAATAGGGTTAGCGGGAATACCGGATGGCGGAGTGGATGAGCCCTCAATAGCCAGCTGGGTTTGGAGCGCAAACTGCTCCTTTCCGATCAGCATGTTCTGACGAAAGAAGGCAACGTCTCCTGGGTCTGTAATTTTTACATTAGGCTGCCACACTCCGGGCACGTAACTCACCAGCATCCATAAAAGTAGCGGCAACAAAAAAGAGGCAGTAGTAAGAGCCCTAGGCCTTATCCTTTGAACTAGAGGTATTGTTATTGTTGCCATGAATATCCGATCTACTGGTAGAGCGAGTCGTTGATGTAGTCTGGCGTGTTTTGAGCATCAGAATATACTTTGTACTTTACGTTGAACGCGTCGGCAATTTTGCTAGAGCCTTGTAACGAGGTGAGGTCGTCGGTAGCTGAAAACTTTTCTTTTGCCTCAGCCTGGTCCAAAAACCGTGTCCCTTGCATAAGCTTCGCGTAGGCCTCTGGCGCAACACCGACTCGCGCAGCCATAATTTGTATCGCTTCAGATTGAGTAGCGGGGTCGTTGATGAATTCGACTATTCGGTACCAAACTTGAAAAACTTTGGCCCACTCAACAGGCCTCATGTTAAGGCTTTCCGGCGCAATGGCTAACGTATCGTAAATCAAACCCGGATCATTGGCTGATGAGTAGATTGAAGTAGCGCCTGGGACCATTTGAAGACTTAATGAAGAGTTAGGCTGCCATGCAACGATGGCATCTACCTCACCACTTGCTAACACCATTGGTGTTTCATTAGTGCTTACGTTAACGAGATCTACATCGTCTTCCGTTAGCCCGGCTTTTTCCAGCGCTTTAAGCAACAGCAGATGGCCGACAAAGCCTATCTCAACACCCACTTTCTTGCCCTTCAACTGCGTTACGCTAGTAATGCCGGGCAAGGCAACGATCATGTCATTTCCGTTAGAGAAATCGTTGATAAGCGCCATATTGGACAAGCGCGCTGTTGCGCCTGTAACGAGCGCGTCGCCGTTGGTCATGCAGACCGCATCAAGTTGACCCGCAGCATAGGCATCCATTGAAGCCACATAGTCGAACCATTCAAATGCCACTTCTACACCAGCTTCATCGAACCAACCTTTTTCAACACCCACCTCCCAGGCAACCCAGCCGGGCCAGTCGCTATAGCCAATGGTTAGCGGTTTGGCCTGAACAATACTCAAGGTGCAAATGGAGATCAGTAATAGAGTGAACCTGATGAATCTCATATTGTAAATCCTTATAAACGAAAAAAAGGCGGGCCCCTAAGAGGCCCGCCAAGGGAACGACGACTACAATGAGATCGTTGCTCCAAGATAAAGGTAACGTCCAACAGGACTCACCGGATATGCGCGTTCAGTTATGAAAGGAGACTCATCTGTGAGGTTGTTGACGCCACCATAGAGCGTGAAGTCCTCTTTGGTATAAGACGCGCGAATACTGTGTATAAAGGTAGCGCTATTAGTGAAAGCCGAAGGACCGAAGTTATCCATGGCGGTTTCGATTTCAGCGCCGTCTTCATAGGTAAGTAACTGCTTGCTCAAATATTGGGTCGTTAAGCTCACATCATAAGCACCACGATTCATGGCCACGTTAAGTAACGCCGAATCTTTAGGGCGACGCATTTCACCCAACTCGTTATCCACAGCACCGCCCTGCTCTATCAGATCTAAGGTTTCAACCGTGGTCCAAGACAGAGAAGCCGCAAAGTTGGAGTCGGCAAGCGAAAAGTCGTATTGCACTGTCGCATCGAA
>QXZU01000128.1 GCA_009886205.1 K189A clade bacterium
GGTTACCGCGCGCATTGCATTTATTCTATTACTTCTGGCAATGATCGCCCGGCCTATTCGGCAGTTGACCGGAATGGGTTTCGAGCTATTGCGCCATCGCCGCTATCTGGGTTTGGCCATGGCCTTTGTGCATACTGTGCATTTCGGTTATGTGGTTGCGTACCTACAAACCAGTGGCGAACCGTTAGAAATGGTCACCCTAATTTTTGGTGGACTCGCGTTTTTGCTCACATGGATTATGGCGGTCACCAGTAATAATACTTCCCAGCGTGCCCTTAAAGCTTGGTGGCGACGCATACACACGCTCGGCATCTATTACGTGTGGCTGATCTTTATGAATACTTTTATTGGTGTGCTGTTGGCCACCAGCGATCCACTTTATGTGGGTATTGTGGCCGTAGGGTTAGTTGCAGTCAGTCTGCGCATGGCAGTGTTTTTGCGTCAGCGATTCAGCCGCACGGCGTAAAGCCCAGAAAATCCGCCGGCCTCGGTGCCGTCGGCGAGCAACACTTTGGTGCTTAGAGGAAAGCGGCCTTTGCCGGTGCTTTTAAGCTTTTCAAATTCTTCTAAGTGCTCGCCAAAACCACAGGTCACATGAATGTCTTCCGCCACCGGCCTGGCGTAGTCAATCTGACCGTTGGCGATGACAATGGACGCGTTCAAATCATTAAGCTTTAACTGCAAGTGCATCATGCCCCAGCCGGTGAGGGCTTGAATGGCGTAAAGACTGCCCGCAAAAGCGGTGCCATGAACGTTTACATTGGGGGCAAGGCCCGCGTGAGTGGTCAGCACATGATCACGAAAATGTGCAATTTTCATGGTCATGGCTTTAGACAGCGGAATTTGTTCATGCCAAATGGCTTCAAGATTTTGGCAAAGGGTGTCCATGTCAGTCATAGTGATTCTTCTTAAGTGCAGACAAGTTGGGGAAACAAGTGATCAGTGTGAATATGGTAGCCGCCAATGTCTACGAGGTTGTTTTAGAAGGCAGTGAAGAAAGCATTCACCGCGTGACCCTGAGCCCAGAGTTGTATAAAGAAATATGCGGCGGCACCTTTACCCAAGAGTGGGTACTCATTCAAGCCTTCCGCCTCATGTTGGAGTTTGGCCAGCGCAGCGAAATAGCCAAAGAATTCGACCTGTCTGAACTCACCCAGCGTTATGAGTATTTTGTAATCCAAATGCAGGACCGGTTGGGGAAGCACTGAGCAAGCCCTTAGGTTTGATCAAAGCTTCCCTAGGGTATAAAGGCGCCAGCCGGATCTAATTAACAGGCGCTAAAGCTTAAAGCGGTTACGCAGTACCAAACCCACTTGGAATAATAAGACCAAGGTCAGCAGGCTTTGGCTAAAGGTGATGAAGTAGAGCCAATTAGGCATGTGCTCACCGAACAAGGCCATCAAACCTTGAGTTCTTGCCTCCTTACTGCTGGGGATATAGACAAACATTTGGCCCCAAGAAAAGGGCATCGCTTTTATGATCTCGTGATAGGTAAAGGGCAGCGTCGAAGCCTTTGCATAAACTGCTGCCCCTAAAAGCCAAAGACCGATTAACCCGTACAAAGGCCGAGCCAAGCTGCGACCATAGTCACTGGCCAGCCAAAATAAACCTTCTACCAAAGCTGTAGCGAAACCGTGCTTGTTGTGCCATCTAGCCGCGCGCATCTCTTCTACTCTGAAATCTAAAGCTTTTTCAAAATCTCGGTTTTGTTCAGCTAACTCTTTAAGACGGCGAAAGCGTTCCGCATCGCCCTCGTCCACGGATCGCTTAAAGATCTTTTTGTGGGTTGCAGTATTGGATGCACATTTCAGTTCAGCGAGGGAGGTATGGTGAGAGGTTTTGGTGCCTACTAAATCCGGAACGCACCCAAAGGTATCCTCACTGTCCAGTGTAAAAACCTTTTCGAATGACGCGTGACGGAAGCTAAGTGAAGTTACCGTTTTCACATTTATCAAATTCGCAAAGCTGGCTCTCCCTAGGAAAGTGGCATCACCAAAGTTATAACTGCCAATACCAAGACTCGCGGCATCAAGAGTAAAAGCGCCTGGGCCGAATTTTGCACGATAAAACCATACGCCGCCCTCGCCGAAAGTCGCGTTATAAAACGAAACATCGCCGTCGCCGAAAGTCGCGCGGTCGAACGATACATAGCCGTCACCGAAAACTGCGTTCTCGAATGAAACTTCCCCTATACCAAAATTTACTTTACAAAAGTTTTTCTTGCCAGTTGGGAAGTTAAAGTATGCGAAGGGCCAATGATTTATATTGATAGTTTCTAGATTTCGATGCTGGTTAAAATCCACGTTCTGAAAGCTGATGTCTGCAATCGGATTTTCTTCTACCCACTCATTCCAAACGTCCCGTCCTTGAATCCACAAAGCCACAGCCTCTTTGGGACCGAGTGATATTCGTTCGTCCTCTTCATCGTTATTTCATAACGTGTTGTGTCTACAAAGCAGGGACAAAAACGACATGTTTTGAATTCGGGGTTCCACCCGTAGAGCAGGTATTACCATCGGTAAGGCGTTAGTGTGACTAACGAGCACGCTGACGCTCTGGCTTGGGTATTTAAGAATGATTCATCAACTAGGACAGAAAAAAGCCTCGAATACCGCGAGACTATATCCATATCAAACAGCGAACTAGCCGGTCACGTTCATATTCTTGGCCAATCTGGCATGGGAAAATCAACGCTAATAGAGCAGTTCATTTTGCAACGAGCGAAAGCAGGGGAGGGCGTTTGTTTTATCGACCCTCACGGCACGTCTGCCGAACGGATTTTAGACACGTTGCCAGCGTTTAGAACCAAAGATGTTTTATATATAAACCCAGCGTGCGACGAGTACGCCATTGGGATCAATCTATTAGAGAAACCCGACAACCCAAACGATAGGGGCGTTATTGTCAGTGAAGTAATGAGAATGTTTAAAGGCTTGTTTGCTGATTCTTGGGGTGTCCGCATCGAGCAAATATTACGAAATACTGTCTTGGCATTGTTGGAATGTGAGAAAGCTACGCTTTTAAGCATTAGACGAATGTTGGTAAACAAAAACTATCGGGAGTACGTGTTAGGGCACATAACAAACCATGTTGTGAAGGAGTATTGGCGGGAAGAATTCAGCCGGTATCCAACACGAAACCTAACAGACATTACCGGATCAACTCTCAACAAAATCGCCCCGTTTATTGCTGATGATCGTATGCGCCGAATTGTCGGCCAGACTAAAAGCACTTTTGATTTCCGGCGGGGCATGGTCGAAAAAAAGATTGTTATTGTGAACTTGTCAAAAAGCAGGGTAGGGAAGGAGCAAGCGCGCAACCTAGGCGCTCTTATCGTCACAAAGATAGCTATTGAGGCTATGCAACGCGATGAGCGAGAGGCGTTAGCTAACGTCTATCCCGTGGTGATTGATGAAATTCAGAATGTATCGACTGAGGTTATTAGCGAAGTAGTGACAGAAAGCAGGAAAGGGGAGCTGGCTCTTATTGGTGCCCACCAATATTTAGACCAATTCAACCGATCTCAAGAGGTAGTGCGTAAAGCTTTGGTTAATGGAACTCGAACAAAAATACTGTTTCAACTTGGCCAGGATGACGCCGAAACTTATGAGCGGGTTTTGAGTAAAGGCAAACCTCAGACAGACTGGAAAGCAGGGGAGTTGCAATCAACTGGGCCGTTCAACGCACTAATAAACAGCGACAAACAACGAGAGTTTTTCGAGACGGAGCCTGAAGATTTGAGCTTCGGGCAATATGAGGCGATCAAAAAAGAATCAAACTACTCGTTTGGTCGTAGGGTAAAGCAAGTTGATGAAGCGTTGAATCGTTTCTACTTGGCGCACTAAACAAAATGTTAGGTGTTGGACAACTTTAAAAGGTAACGTATTCCTTTATGGTTAATGTAGACGATCACTATAAAAGCAGAGTCAAAGGCAGACCCCAATTCTTAGCCCTGCGAATGTCCGCTTTGGAGAAGTGATAAAGGCGATTGTGCAAACAGTCGAATACTGCTAAATCTATCGCGCCTAATTAGACGGAATTTGCTATGGCGAAATCTCGCGTCTTTACCAGCTTTGACTATGACCACGACGAGGATCTGCGCGTTCTCTTGATCGGCTAATCTAAGAACTCAGACACACCATTCGATTTGGCTGATTGGTCTGTTAAAGAGCCTATGACTGGCGATTGGAAAGCGAAAGTTAGAACCCGAATTAAAGCAACCGATCAGATGGTTGTTATCTGTGGACAGCATACGCACACGGCAAGTGGTGTAAGCGTTGAGATAAAGATTGCTCAGGAGGAAGGTAAGCCCTATTTCTTGCTGAAAGGTCGCAAGGACAAAACTTGCACTAAGCCAACAGCGGCTAAAAGCACAGACAAAATCTATACTTGGACATGGGACAACCTCAAAAAGCTGATTGGGGGAGGCCGATAGTTACCGATACCAAACCCATGCCAATTGATGCGGCAGATAGAGAGATTCACTTTGAGCGATACAAACTGCTAGTGAATTCTGCCCTTGAAACATCGTCTCGAAGACACTCTGCAAACACGTATTTCTTGACCGTCAATACAGGCCTGTTCGCCGCACTTGGTGGGGCTTCGGCGGCGGGGCTCGACTTGCTCCAGATCGGCTGGACATTCTTCGTTTCCGTATGTGGATTGATCCTCTGCTATTACTGGCACCGACTGATCAATTCATATGCAGGGCTTAATCGAGGGAAGTTCGAAATCATTCACAAAATGGAGCAACAGCTACCCGTTCAAGTATTCAAGGATGAGTGGGTTGCCTTAGGAGAGGGCAAGGACAAGAACAAATATCGCCCAGTGACAGAACTTGAGATTGCGATACCGTGGGCATTTTCGTGCCTATACATTGTCCTTTTCATTTGGAGTTTGCTTCAGGCGTTTTTCGGCCAATAGGGGCACAACTCAGAAATCGTATTGTGCAGTGCAATAGACGGCTTTCGGCCATAACCGGACGCTTTCTGAATCCTATCTTAGAATCTATCGATCCTCTTCGGCAGCCCGCCACATTGGACCAACGATGATTATCAAAACGAGAATGTTGAACATAGCGTTAACCGAATTGCCGGACGTGATCGATCCCAAGCTGTCAAGTATGAACCAAGAACACGCACCAGTAACGAGAGATTTGCGAACGCCCTCAGGCGATTGATCGTACACCCACAGAGACAAGCACCACACGGTTACGGCCCATCCAACTAGAAAACCACCAGTTAGTGCAGAAAGGAACCAAATTTCCCGGGATTCGTATGACGGGAATCCATCTACTGGCCAGGCAAGCACGTCCAACCCCCATCTAGCCAGCTCGTTAGTTCCTGGCATTGTTCCAAAAAAGAGTACTGGCCCGAAAAAGCCAATAGTTATCGCGGACACTTTCAACCAAATCTTGTGGATTTCTCGTGACACTACTAAATCCCTTCTGGTCTTTTTGGAATACACAGAGACGTCATGTCATGTATTTTCCAACACAAGGTGTAAAGATACGCCTACCTAAGCCGCCCGTACCCTTGCCTTACCTAGCAATACTTCTCGCATATCGCCGTTGGCTTTGCTGATTGCAATGAGAAGGTAAATGCTCAGGAAAATCATCCCCAACAAAGATGCGGTGATCCCCAGCGCAATACCGACGCCAGAGAATTCATGTCGCCATGCTACCCAGAGGCCCGATAACCAAAGATAGGTGAGGAAATCCATGAAGAACTGACCAGGCCACTTCCACTCTAAAAACAACGGCCATGTGGATCCAAATAGGTTCGGTCCTTCATTCATTATCGCCACTGCCGTATAGATGAACACAACCACACCCATCGCAATGAGAAAGCCTTTAAACAGGTTCATTCTGCATCTCCCATCAACTTCTCCATAGCCACACGTATGGTCTCTACATCAAAATATTCGCGCCAGTAAATGATCTTGCCGTCGTGGACCTCAAACACGCCCGTGACCGGCAACTCGAACCACCCTTGCGCTACGCGATGACGATCCAAACGTTCTAGAACAACCATGTTACCTTCGGATATCTGACGCAGAATCACAAACTCGTTCTCTTCAATGGGTGCGAAAAAGGGCTCAAGCACTTCTCTCACACCGTTTGGACCACGTACCGTTGTGCCTGGACTGTTGATGTATTCCAGATCATCTGAGACGTACTTTACGCCTTCATCGAAATCCATTTTTTCCATCACTTGCATGAAGGCAGTAACAACTTGCGTTGGGGTTTGATCGGCCATGGCGTTCTCCGTAGGTATTGACGTTAAGACAAGCAATAGAATCAGGGCTGTGAGTCGCATACTATTTTCGCTGATGTTTTCGAAAATGTAGCATATGCTACGCAAATATCGAAGGTCAAATTTTTTTTGTAGCAGTAGCTACATATTTTCAGATATTGGATAATGCATCGCATTCCACAATGAACTGACAAATGGCAACTCATAAAAAAACAGAAAAACGCCGCAGTGAGATCGTCGAGGCAGCGGTGTCTCATCTGGTCGCCTATGGCTTTCAGCAAAGCGGGCTGCGGGCAATTGCTAAAAGTGTTGGTATCAGTGATCGCATGATCATGTACTACTTCGAAACAAAAGAAGATTTGATATCCGCAGCGCTCGAACTGATCGGTGAATCCTTAGCGAATGGCATGGATGCCGCTGTTCCGCAAGACAATATGACGGCTGGACAATTGCTTCACGCGCTGTCCAAAGCGCTGCAAACCGAAGAGGTTCGATCCATCATGCAATTGTGGTTCGAGATCATCGGCTTGGCAATGAGAGGAGAAGAACCTTACCGACAAACAGCGGCTTTGCTACTGTCTCGTTCTGAAGAACAAATCCGGACGAAGCTGAGATCTAATCAGAAACACAAGGCGAGAGAAGTATTAGCCGCGTTAGAAGGCGGGGTCATGATCGAGCTGCTGCTGGATTAGTCTATTGCTACGAGCGGCTGCTTTGGGCACAAAGCGGAAGTAGCCAACAAGCCTCAACAGCTATTTAGATTGACTGGCATCTTTCGCGAGAGCTATACATTTGCGGTAGTGATACGCGCGGTTAAACGATGTTAATAAGACGTCATATACCGGAACAAATGTACCTGCGACGTAAAACGAAGCAAAGTTTTCTTCAATCGTCTTATTCTTCGATGGGACATAAGATTTGTGAGGTACTGGTTTACCATCTGTTGCCATAGTCTTTGTCGGTTGCTTTGCCAGCGTCCAGAATGGTCTTTTTTTACCTTCTCTCCCAAACGATTGCCCTTATTGGTGTTGTTTTCTTGACCGGTGGTTTGCGTACTCTCTTTGCCTTTGCCTTTGCCTTTGCCTTTGCCTTTGCCTTTGTATGAGTTTTCCTTGTGCGCGGCTTATGGGCTAAACTCTGTTTTTTGTCGGAGGGGTGTTATGCGTTTTATTGCT
>QXZU01000129.1 GCA_009886205.1 K189A clade bacterium
AAACTGGTTCTTCGGGGTAACCATAGTGTTCATTACAATATTCAAAGGCTGCGATATCTGGTTTTGCAGACTTAAGAGCTTCTAAGTTGGCAACTTGTACTAACGCAAAAGGTATGCCTACACTCGCTACCACCGCATCAACCAAAACTTGTTCATCAGATAACGAAACGCATGGCGCAACGACAGACCTAGGTATGCTGTGCAACTGATGAAATTTTTGCGGCGCGAGAATAGTACAACTGGATACTTCACCGTTCTTTTCTCTCCTCACTTTTACTTCAACAAGGCCTGCGCGTTCTTCAAAAATCATCTTGTCGCTTGAAACCAACCCCGGAACCCCCCCAGGGTTCTCCGCCAATACCCAAGCTGTGCCAACATTAGGATGGCCAGCGAAGGGCAATTCGCTTTGAGGTGTAAAGATCCTCACTTCGGCGGTATTTTTACGATCCCGCGGGGGCGTTACAAATGTCGTTTCCGAATAGTTAACCTCCCGAGCAATTTTTTGCATTTGCTCATCGGTTAAACCCTGAGCATTAGGGAAAACTGCCAAAGGGTTACCCCCAAAGCGCTGATTGGTGAAAACATCTACCGTTGCAAATTCGTAGTCAGCCATTAATTTACCTTATGTAATGTTTATAGATTTTTGTTGGCAACGTTACTTTGCGAAAAAAAACAGCACATTTATCGCAGTGCCGCATTTTGAGAAATATGCGCCACTAGATTGAGTACCCTCAGACCGACTGTGGTGATTTACCTACCAACGGCTATTTCAATCTAGTTAAGAGCGTGTAGATTACGCGGTCAAAGTCTCGGCTCGGCCCTGTATCCACTCAGCCTAGCTATATTAATTCTCATATGCATTTGAATCATCAGCGAATTGCTTTTAAGGGCCTAACTCCTTGGCACAAAATAATTTCAGTAACGCACTAAGACTGCTTAAAAACCCCAATGTAAGCCGGATGTTTGTGTCTTATCTCATCACCTATATGGGTACCGCAATGGCGCCCATCGCGATGGCGTTTGGGGTTTTGGATTTAACCGGCTCCACGGCTGATGCTGCATTTGTCATTGCCGCGCCTACTGTGGCGGCCATTGGTGTCATTTTGATCGGCGGCGCAATTGCAGACCGAACCTCTCGGCAAAAAGTTATTTTCTATGCAGAGTTGTTGGCGATGTCGGCGCAATTGTCCATGGCGTTCCTTTTTCTTTCGGGTTTAGCCACAGTGCCTTGGCTGACGTTTTTTATGCTGATCAATGGCATTGGTATCGCATTTAACGCGCCCGCCTCTACGGGTTTAATTATTCAGTTGGTCGATCGGGAGGATTTACAAACCGTCAACGCAATACTCGGCACTGCGCGTCACGGTGCTATTGCAATAGGCGCAGCCTTAGGCGGACTGTTGGTGGCATGGGTAGGCCCTGGCATGACGTTATTGATTGATGGCGTTTCATTCGCCATTTCAGCCGCGTTAATTTTAAGTCTTAAACCCAGCGCGCAACTTAAGGAAAAAAGTGAATCCATTATTCAGGACCTCAAATTGGGCTGGAAAGAATTCAGCTCACATACCTGGCTTTGGAGTATCGTTTTACAGTTCTCCTTAGTTGTTGCCGCCCTAGAGGCATTTTTTGGCCTTATAGGACCAGCATTCACTCGTGACTACATGGCTGGTGCAACGCACTGGGGGTTTATTGTTTCGGGCTTTGGCATTGGCACATTGGTGGGCGGTCTTTTTGCCATAAAAATCAACCCGCGTTACCCCATGCGCTTAGCCGTGATGATGGTATTTGCATTCCCCTTGGTAAGCCTTGCAATGTTGCTGCGCTCGCCCCTTGAAGTAATTGTGCTTGCGGCATTTCTAGTTGGCTTTTGTGACCAAATATTTTCTGTGTTGTGGTACACAACGCTGCAAATAAAAGTTGCTCCGGCCATGATGTCCAGAGTGAGCGCCTACGATCACATTGGTTCAATCGCCCTCGCCCCATTGGGTTTGGTTGCGGCAGGCTTGTTATATGAAGGTTATGGATACCAAACCACGCTAACGGCCACCATTATTCTTGTGGTGATTCCAACGGCCCTAGTATTTTTGGTGAAAGACGTACGCAATATGACGAATGAGGAAGACTCTAGGGGTGGCGCCACAACGAGAAAGACCTAAATCACGATCTGTCTATCCGGTTAAGCCGTCTTGATTAAGCATTGTGGTTAAACGTTGCTGCTGGGAGATTGTTTGCTTAGCGGCAAGAGCCGGCGTTAGTGAACTAAGCCGACGATGAAAAGCGTGTACCGAACACTAGGGTTTAGTAGCGAGACTTTTCCGCACTGGTGAAGGATTGTTGCTGTACTCGAACAGCCAAGGCGTCGCTTGTCGGACGCTCTGCGGTGCGCTCACTTCGCTGAGCTGCTGCAGGCTGAGTCTGTGTTCTCTCTGCGGCACGAGACTCACGAGTCTCAAGGCTCGCTCTGGAGACTGGGTTGTCGCGCTGGGTAGACAGTGCTTGTCGCTGCTGCAACTGCTCAACGGCGCGTTGCTCTGTTACTCGGGCTTCAGACCTAATTTGTGATTGGCCAATTTGCTCGTAGGTACTGCGGTTGGGATTCACCGGCGCTTGCTGGCGCGCACCTACTTCAATATCAACCCTATCCTTAAAAGAGTCGCCGCGAGTTTGCACTGCTGTTGAGGTGTCGACATTCGTTCTGGGTTCAACTCGTGTTGCAGGAGTTGACCGAGTTTGAACCGTATTAGAGCTGTAACCTACGCCTTCTGGCATTTACTTTGACCAAAAAATTTCATTAGCGGCAATTGTTCGCCGAAAGTTGACGTAAATCAAGACTTTAAGCCCGCTAATTCCTGAAAATACGGCCACTTATTGCCAAAATTGTGCGGCCAAGTGTTGGAAATGCCTTATACAGAGGTAAGAGTGCAAACTTTTGCCGCTTTGCCGCTACCCATCAAAAGGTTACGGCAAGCCTTGACCACTTTGCTTTATCTATCAGCTTCTGGGAGGGGGCAAAGTAGTGCCGGTAATAGGCGCAAGTAGCACAAGCCCCCTGCATAGCCTATGTACTTACCAGCCGCTGGTGCCAGGTTCACCTTTGTAAGGGCCGATAATTTCATCTGTCACCCAGCCACCATAAAAACCGCCAGCTTGCGCACGCACGGCTTCACCGTCCACAGTGCATTGAGTGAGCGCCGGATAAAAGCAAATCCAACCCGCAACGCTTGTAAAACTGTCAAATGGTTCAGGGTAACGCCAAGCAATGACCTCACCTTCAAATTGGAAGTATTCTGCGGCCCCTTTCCACTCGCAAAAGGATCGCCCATTGGCGGGCTCCAAGGCCACGCACAGGTCTTGCGCGGGCAAATAAAATGTGGGCGGACTGGCAGTTTCCAGTACTCGTCTAGCCGCATTAGTTTTTAACAACAGCGTGCCGCTGCTACTGCGCACTTCAATGGCGCGCTTATCGTCCACAATGACCGGCGGGCGAGGGTAATCCCACACCGACTCCTGATCAGCGCGAGGTTCTATTGCAAAATCAGGGCGCTGCTCACCGCGAAAATCCCAAGATTCACGGGCCTTAATCCAACTGTCTTCTAACTTCATTATTCTTGCCTATTAAATTGAGCGAGTAGATTGAGCGAGCCGCTTTGAGCGGCCCAAATGAGATACCTAACCGTTTTTAGGTAAGGTAAAGCCTTCTCTTAACTGCTGTCTCTTATACACA
>QXZU01000013.1 GCA_009886205.1 K189A clade bacterium
AAAAACGAGCACATTTTTCGCCGAGTTCTAAACCGGCCGGTCGCCCTTAATAGTCACACGCTCCATGCTGCGCACCGCGGGCCAATAATCAGCGGCGGCATAGTGCTGTGCACCGCGGTTATCCCAAAAGGCAAAAGAGTCTGCCTCCCAACGAAATCGACACTGAATATTGGGAATCGCAGCAGTTTGATATAACTGCGCCAGCAGTAGTTGGGCCTCAACAGGGTCCATGCCCTCTATGGTATTGGTGAACGCGCAATTAACATAAATTGACTTTCGACCACTAACAGGATGTGTACGTATGACCGGATGACGAGACGGTGGAAACTCCTTCATTTTGGCTTCAATGTCCGCCTCACTCACCCCTCGTTTGCGCATCGCATCAAGAAAGAGGCGATTGTCATGAATAGCATACAGCCCATCAAGCCGCGCCTTCATCTCATCTGTTAAGTTGTCATAAGCGGCTTCCATATTTGCAAACAGCGTATCGCCGCCTACTTCCGGTATTTGCCGGCCACGTAAAATAGAGCCCAGCGACGGCTCTTCACGCCAAGTCACATCCGAATGCCAAAGGTCGATAGAAGGCTTATTATCCGGCCCGTTTTTAAGATGAATCACCTCGGGGCGGTCGTCGTTATTGGCGGTAAAGGGATGCACCTCCAGTTCGCCAAAGCGTCTGGCAAAGGCTATGTGCTGATCCATAGAGATGTGCTGCTGACGAAAAAACAGCACTTTTCGTTGCACTAAAAGATCGGACAAAAAGGTGATCACCTCTTCACTTAACTCTGCGCCGATATCTATGCCGTGCACTTCGGTGCCAATGATGGGCGACAAGTGATGCAAGGCAAAGCCATGCTGTTCTTCGTGATGCAAAATGGCGCTCATATAATCTCCGCAAACAAAATTCGACTTAACATTCTAACTCACTAAATGGCTACCCGGCCTTCACTGCTCGCCTTGCCTCTCGACGGGCAATGCGCTCGCGTAACCTTTGGTGGCGCACAGGTGTTAAAGGGTAATTCCAGATCAGTTTCAAGGCTAAGCCGTAAAAGACCACTGGCCCCAAACAGTAGACCATGCGTAGTGACGCTACACCTAGGTCGCTACTACCGGCTACGCCACCTGAAGGATCAAATCCCAGCAAGCCCACCACGTTCAGCGAGACACCTGTACCAAAGGCAATGGCGATTTTTTCGGTAAACCCAAATATGGCAAAGTAGGTGCCCGCCCGCTTGCCGCCAGTACGCGCAGAGTCTACGTCTACTACGTCTGCCAGCATGGCTATCGGTAAAAAGTGCAGCCCACCGAAGCAAAAGCCCTTAACAATGAAGAGCAAAAAGAAGGGTAAGTAATCACCGTCCTCTAAAAAGAGATTACAGGCGCTGACAATCGCAACGGTGATCAGCGTAAACATAAACGCCTTGTGCTTGCCAAACCGGCGACCCAGCGCCAGCCAAAATGGAATGGCCGCTAAACCCGCAATAAAGTAGAAAAAGTACGCCGCGCCAATGGTTGGCACACCCACAATGTCGCGAATAAAGAACAGCGAAACCGCGTTGCGGAAAGACTCACCAAAATGCACCAGCAGCACTATCATCAGTACGCGCAGCATTGGGCCATTTTGTAGCAACGCGCGAATACCTTCCTTGATGGGCACCTGCTCTGCGCGGCTAGGTGCCTGCGGCTCCTTAACAAAAAAGAAGCAAATAGCAGCCGCCAAAGGCAGCAAACCAATTAGCGCCCAAGCCAGTGCCATCAATACCGGTCCGGTAAGCGTGGCTCTGTCTACTGGGGTTTTGCTCATGATCTCGCCGGTAAATGCAGCCGTCGCATCCGTCCACATTTTGCCAAATACATCTCCCACACCTGAACCGCCATCTGCGGTGATCTCCACCACCATGGGGACAGCAGCAGCCACCATTAAGCCTGCCAAATAGTAAAATTCGCGCGCGGCGGTAATGCGTGAACGTTGGTGGTAGTCCGTTGATATCTCAGCGCCCCAAGCTCTATGAGGCAACATGATCATGGTAGAACCGAGGAAAAATACAGTCAGCCAGATCAGGAAGTAGTAAATATCTACCTCAGGGCCGGGAATAAACAAGTTATATACCCCCAGAAGCATGACCGGCGTACCAATCAACAGCCAGGGTTTGCGGCGGCCTACCCGCGTGCGCCAACGGTCAGAAATCTCGCCGATCAGCGGGTCGGTGATCACGTCAGTTAACCGTGCCAACATTAAAATAAGGCCCACGGTAGCGAGGTCTAAGCCCAACCCACCTGCGTAGTGAGCGGGTATCCAGATGGCTAATGGGTAGCCATAGACCGCCATAGGTAGGCCTATGGTGCCGTGGGAATAAATGGTTCTTCGCGAAATTGGTTCAACTGCTTGCATGATCCTCCCCAGAGCCCTGCACATTTTTTATTATCGGTTTTTCACTCAGCAAACTTGTCCCCTGTTCACAGCCTAGGACACAGCGCCACTTGATCTTAAATCGACTGGCGCAAGAGTTGAACCCGCGCCCAACCGTTTTGCATTTTCTATAGAAACCAAATTAGCAAAGGCCAAATTAGCAGTAGCTAAATTGGCGTCTTAGTTTGACGA
>QXZU01000130.1 GCA_009886205.1 K189A clade bacterium
CAACAATCTTTTCTGGGAACTCCATGACATGAGCATCCGCATCGTGAATTGTTCGGTTTTCTACGTAAGCCATCTTGCTTTCCCCGCTTTTTAAAGTGTTGCTTAGAACTTACAGAGCTCAGTTTCCAATGCACCGAACTAAGCAGGTGTAAACCGCTCCAAACATAAAGATCTCCCTACTCACTATACTGGCACCGTCCAAAGAGATCATCAAGCAACGCCATTTCCCTCTTCAAGCAGACCACTTATCACGCCTAATACCTGTATCCTATCCGCTCCGAAATCTAGGCAAGGACAAAATGATGTTAGGTAAGACTATTCTCGGCGTCTCCGCTCTCATTTTAATTTCTTATGGCGCGGTGTGCTTAATCTCGCCCGCTACCCCTGCAGCTTTTGCCGGCTTGATCATCAGCAATGGCGATGCGTTCGCAGAAATCGGCGCAATGTATGGTGGGCTGCAGACAGGCCTAGGCGTGTTTTTCTTGCTGGCTTTTTTGAAACCGGAGTTTTATCGGTCCGGCTTGATCGTATTGTTTTTGGCCATTGGCAGTTTAGCTATGGCGCGGTTAGCATCGTTGCTAATGACCGACCAGATACTTACTGCTTATACTTATGGCGCACTCATCTACGAGGTAGCCACAGCCTGCGTAGCTTTCATTGCGCTAAAGAGAACACCGAATGACCCAACATGAATACATTTTCATTGCCGTATCTATAATTTTAGGATTGGCCATAACAAGATTACTGCACAACGCGGCAATGCTCATCCGCGTAAAAGATCAAATCAGTTTTCATTGGTCGTCTGCTATTTGGGCCTTCAGCATTATGCTGTATATCCTGCAACTTTGGTGGGTAGGATGGGGTTTACGCGTAGTCGAAGAGTGGCAGTTTATTGATTTCATCATTCTGGTTTTCGGTTGTTCGTGCCTCTATGGCGCGGCTGAAATGGCGTTAAGCGAACCTGGCGAAGGCACGTTAGATATGCTTAGTGAAAGCCAGCAGTTTGGCCGACTCTCAGCATTATCCATGTTGTTATATTTCTTCGTTGGGCCTTATCTGAATATATTTTTGTATAACTACTCAGTTCTGCCGTCTTTGATTGTTCCGTCCATAGGCATTTTATTAATGATATTTGTCATCAGTCTGCCCAGCCAATTCAAGCTGTGGTCGGCTCTTTTTTTAATCTATTCTGTGAACATACTGGTTTTAACAGTTTAAGCTTCTCTACCGCTGTGATGACCACTTATTTTTCGCGCCAGCCTACCCACGACACAAACAGCGCTTACGCTGCATACATTTGTTAGAGGGTAGCGACCAAGATAAAGCCCAGTTACAGCATTGGATAGAAACTTCGAACCTAGCCTGGCATAAGTTTTTATGCGCGGCTTTTAGCTTATGCATTCGTCAACAAAGCGGAAGTATTCACCGCACTAGGACAGCCTAGGGCACTAGGCGAAGTTTGAGTCAATCCAACATAGAATGCGCAGCCTCGACTATTTTTTGATGCAACACTTAAACCGCTGCTAAAAGCGCAGCTGCAAATGCAGGTTACCAATGCAAGTTATTATGAAAAACTCTAAGAATGAATCTGTGGGAAATTCTGTGGGAAATATAGGCGTCTAAATGAGCGTGAAACCAGACAAGTCACGACGCAATTCAAAATCCCATGAGGCGATTTTAGAGGCCACGGTAAAGTTACTGGGATCATCGGGCTATGTTGATTTTTCAATTGAAAAAGTCGCTAGCCAAGCGGGCGTCGGCAAACAGACTATTTATCGATGGTGGGCTTCCAAAGCAGACTTGGTGCTCGAAGTATGGAGTGACCGACTGCTACCCCCATTGGCTGAATATGATGAACAGTTACCCCTCGAAGCATACCTAGAGAATACGCTCTTTGCTTTTGGCAGCCAAATAGGCCGCACAGATTGCCGCCAAGCGGCAATCTGCGTGCTGGCAGAGGCTCACCGCGACCCGCAACTTTATCAACGTATGGCTGACGCCGTTTACCTGCCAAGGATTAATTCCATTATGCAGGCGTTTAAGCACGCTCAGGAAAAAGGCGAATTTTCCCAAGATATTGATATAGATGTGGCCATTGACGAACTCTTTGGTGCCGTTTGGTACAAGGTACTGATTCGTTTTGGAACCGTGGATAAGGCTTATATCAAAAAACTTGTGCGCCAAGTTTTCCGCTCAAACAGCTAGTCAAAACACTCGAATCACCTCTCACACCAGCACGTCCTTAGTCCGCTCAAAATACGTAGACAATACGGACCGTCTCGGTTACCGTTTCTAGAACGATACCTGAGGGGCATGCTGTGAAGATGAGAGTAAATGGTGTTACACGAAGTGTGGCAGTCGATTGGCAAAATGAAACACTCTTATCCGTATTGCGTGAATTCTTGAATTTGCCAGGGTCTCGCTATAGCTGCGGCATAGGTCAATGCGGCGCGTGCACTGTGCATATAGAAGGTCAACCCGTCGCCAGTTGCGTCACCCCCGTCAGCGCAGCACAAAACAAAGATGTGCTGACCATTGAGGGCCTCGCCAGCGCTGATGGCGAATTGCATCCGCTGCAGCAAGCATGGATTGAAGAGAGCGTACCGCAATGCGGCTACTGCCAGTCAGGACAAATAATGCAGGCGCTGGCATTGCTGAATGAGCAACCCGACCCCAGTGAAGTCGAAATTGTCAGATCTATGAGTGGCAATCTATGCCGTTGCGGTACTTATGACCGCATCAAAAAAGCCATTCGCAGCGCCGCGCAAACAATGCGAGAAGCAACCTAATGGCTAAGTTGACTCGACGAAACTTTCTCATGGCTACTGGCTGGACAGCAGGTGGCGTAACTGCCCTTTACTTGCTGCGCGAACGCGCCATTGCTCACGGGCCAAGTATTATTTTTCCAAACACTCAATCTGGCGCGAGTTGGGTGCAAATTAAGTCTGATGGCAAATGTCTGATGTTTCTTCCGCGCATGGAGATGGGTCAGAACGTCAACACTGGACTCGCCCAGATCGTTGCCGAAGAACTCAATATTTCAGTTGAGGATATTCTGGGTATCACGCCCAATACCAGCGAAGTACCGCCCATTGCGTTTACTGCTGGCAGCTTG
>QXZU01000131.1:0-5226 GCA_009886205.1 K189A clade bacterium
ATTCTTCTGCCGCACTGTTCCGGCACTTACTTCTCCGACACCGCGCGTAAAACATATTCGGTGGCCGACTTAACGGCCTCCTGCACGGACATTGCCCCACATTCCAATCTTCCCACTGGAAGAGCGACCATAAATCATCGCCGGAAATTCGGGACGCGAATGATAGAGGAGCACCAAGCGCTTTACAACTGAGAATTCGACTCTTTCGAGTTACGGTTCACAGCGTGATGAGCGCCTGCCAAATATTCTTTGGACTGCATCTCTAATAATCGACTTTGGGTACGCTCAAACTCAAATGCCAAGCGTCGCCCTTGATACAAAGTTGTTATCGATTGCTCCGCTGAAACGATCAACTTCACACCCCGATCATAAAATTCATCAACCAGACTGATAAAACGCCGGGCTGCGTCCTCTGTGTTGGTCGTAAGCGTTGGAATACTGCTGACAAAAACCGTACTAAAAACCGTTGCCAGTTCAATATAGTCATTCTGGCTTCTTGGCCCCTCACATATATCCGAGAATTCAAACCAGACAACATCCCCCGCGAGCCTTTGCGTCAGAATCTTGCGGTTCTCAACCTCAAGCGCCACGCCATGACGCTCCGCTTCCGAGGCTAAAGCAGTAAAACTAGTCGCCATACTCTGTTGAGCGGACGCATTTAACGGAAAGTGATAAAGCTCGGCTTGCTGCAATGTGCGTAAACGGAAATCCTGACCTTGGTCAATCTCCCAGATGTCACAATATTGATAAATCTGGTCGATTGCAGGCAGAAAGCGAGATCGCTGAAGGCCGTTCAAATATAGATTTTTGGGCTCAACATTGGAGGTGGCCACCAAACTGACACCTCGGGCAAACATTGCTGTCATGAGCTCGCCCAGAATCATGGCGTCACCAATATCAGAGACGAAAAACTCATCAAAGCACAAAATATCTGCTTCAGCAGCGAACTCGTCCGCTACTTTATATAATGGGTTAGAGGTTCCCGAATGCCGCCCAAGGCTGTCATGCACGCGGCGCATAAATCTGTGGAAGTGCATGCGCAGCGTTCTGTCCTCTGGCAAGCACGTGCAAAACAGATCCATCATCATGGTTTTGCCACGACCAACACCGCCCCACAAATACAACCCTCGCTCAGGTTGTAACGGCGCAGTTGCAAACAATCCTGAAACCCAGCTGGTTAACGAGGACACCAGGCCTTTATGTTCACTATCACTGAGTTCTATGCGCTGAAACAGATCCGTTAAACGCCGCATCACTTCCGCCTGGGCTGGGTCAGGTAACATTTCGCCAGTGCTTAAACTGTGTTGATATTTTTCTTCAGGACTTTGGCGCATCTATTGAATTTCTTTGGTCTGTATCTGTTGGGCTATGCAGCTCTTCTATTAGCGACATTTTAACTAGCGGCTTTTTAACGGCTTTCGTTAGCGGCTTTTGTCGCTGACGTTGCTGCGCAGGTCTTTCAGTCGTCGCTTTTCGCTGTCTTTTTGAGCAGCGCTTCCCACCACCTTAAATGGTCGGGACCTGCCAAGCTTCAATCGCCACTAAGCTGAAGGCGTCTCGCCCTGGCCTCTGACTCGAGCAGCCAGCGCATGGGCTTCAAGTCCCTCACTGGTGGCTAGCAGGTCGGTCTGAGTAGCCAAATGAGCGGCGCCTTTACTCGACATGTGAATCATAGAACTACGCTTCTGAAAATCATAAACACCTAAGGGTGAGGCAAACCGAGCAGTCCCGAATGTGGGCAAAACATGTGACGGCCCTGCTATATAGTCGCCAAAAGTTTCACCCGTATGGGCGCCCATGAATATCGCCCCTGCGTGACGTATGCCCTTGGCCCACTCCTCAGGGTCTGCAACAGCCAACTCCAAATGCTCAGGTGCAATGCGGTTGGCGATGGCTATTGCGTCCTGGGCATCCGCACAGTGAATCAACGCGCCCCGGCTTGCCAATGACTCAGCAATAATTTCCGACCGCTGCATACTTGGCAACATTGCATCAATTTTATCGGCAACCGCTTTTATAAAATTTGCGTCTGGGCTGATCAATATACTCTGCGCTGAAGAATCGTGTTCTGCTTGAGAAAATAGATCTAAAACAGCCCACTCTACTGACGTGGTACCGTCAGCAATCACTAGCACTTCGCTAGGTCCGGCAATCATATCTATGCCCACCTGACCAAAGACTTGTTTCTTTGCAGCTGCCACAAACGCACTGCCGGGGCCAACAATCTTATCTACCTTTTGAATTGTCTGGGTGCCGTATGCCATGGCGGCCACTGCCTGTGCTCCGCCAATGGTAAATACCTGATCGGCTCCAGCAAGGTGCAAGGCCGCCAACACCATGTCGTTAACTACGCCATCTGGCGTGGGCACAGTGACCACAACCTCGTCGACCCCTGCCACTTTTGCTGGCACCAACGTCATTAATACGCTGGAAGGATAAGCTGCTCGACCACCCGGCACATAAACGCCAACCCGCTCGATGGGACTAATGCGCTGGCCTAATTGATTGCCAAGGTCATCGGTAAAAGACCAAGATGCCTCAACCTGTTTTTCGTGGAATTGCCGGATACGGCTGGCCGCAACTTCTAGCGCTTGTTGAGCAGAAGAGTCGATTTTTGCCCAAGCGGCGGCAAGTCTGTCATGGCTAATTTCAAACTCACTCACTGAAGCGGCAGACACACGGTCAAACTTCTTGGTGTAAGCCAATAAGGCCTCGTCTCCACGAGTACGAACTTCAGCAATAATCTCAGCGACAACCACATCAACATCACTGGATGTGCTCATATCCCAAGCAAGGAGCTCGTCTAACTGTTGAGGAAAATCATCTGCAATTGAAGAAATCTGGCGCATGCTCATTACTGACCAACCTGCTTTTGTTCATCTACGTTCTCAACCACAGCCGCAAGTTTTGCAATGAGGCTTTGAACTTCGTCGAATTTAGTTTTCATAGATGCGCGATTTACAATCAGTCGAGTACTGATGTCGCAAATAGTCTCGCGCTCTTCAAGGCCGTTTGCTCGCAGGGTGTTGCCAGTGTCGACAATATCCACAATACAATCCGCCAGCCCAAGCAATGGGGCAATTTCCATAGCACCGGAAAGTTTAATCAGCGCCACCTGCCGACTCTGAGCTTGATAGTACTTACGCGTGATGTTGACGAACTTGGAGGCGACCCTGAGCACATGTTCTGGCTCTGGCACACCCACAGGCCCAGCCGTCATCATTTTGCACTGGCCTATTTTAAGGTCCAGGCGTTCGTAAAAACTCATGCTATCGCCGTATTCGAGAATGGTGTCTTTGCCGGTAATGCCTATATCAGCAACCCCGTTCTCCACGTAGGTGGGCACATCAGCAGAGCGCGTGACAATAAGTTTATGACCGCCAGAAACACTATCAAAAATAAGCTTCCTGGACTTATCCGGGTCCTCGCTAGGTTGAATCTCACAAGCCGCCAACAGTGGCAAACATTCTTTAAATATACGGCCCTTATTGAGCGCGATAACTAAACCCATAGTTCTAATCAGCCTTGATTAAATTTTGTTCGAAAACGCTTTAAGCGAAATGCCTAAGCGATGTGCAGGCCTGTTTTTGTAGACCTGCTTTTACCGACCTGTTTTCGCAGACCACTACAAATACCACAAAGAGAATGGACACCTGCTCAATAAGTCTTTGTGCCGCGTACCCTAGAAGCTATGACACCCGCCGCACTTGCGCACCAAGCTGCTGCAGCTTCTCTTCAATGGTCTCATAACCACGGTCGATGTGATAAATCCGATCAATAACCGTTGTACCTTCCGCCGCCAAAGCAGCCAGTACAAGGCTAGAAGAAGCACGCAAATCTGTAGCCATAACTGGCGCTGCGCGGAGTTTTTCCACTCCGTGAACTACGGCCATAGACACGCCATGCAATTCAATATTGGCACCTAACCGATTCATTTCATGAACATGCATGAAGCGGTTTTCAAATATTTTTTCATGGATGGTCGACGTGCCGTCAGCCACCACATTTAAGGCCATAAACTGGGCCTGCATATCTGTGGGAAATCCGGGATACGGCGCCGTTTCAATATCCACAGCTTTTGGCCGTCGCCCGTGCATATCAAGCGTAATCCAGTCTTCACCCACTTCAATATCGGCGCCAGCCTGAACAAGCTTGTCAATCACAGCACCCAAGGTGCCAGGTTCAACATCGCGCAGACGAATTTTGCCCGCCGTCACAGCAGCGGCTATTAAATAGGTACCGGCCTCAACCCGGTCAGGCATCACGCGATAACTGCCCCCGTGAAGTTTTTCCACCCCTTCAATTGTGATGGTAGGCGAGCCATGGCCGCTAACCTTCGCACCCAACGTGCGCAAAAACTCACCCAGATCAATGATCTCTGGCTCACACGCTGCGTTGTGTATTCTTGTCACCCCTTTCGCCAGCGTAGCGGCCATCATCAGATTTTCGGTACCGCCCACCGTGACCACGTCCATATAAAGATCATTTCCGATCAAACCATTCGGCGCATGGGCCCGAACATAACCGTCAGAAACCTCTATCGCTGCGCCCATACCTTCTAGGCCCTTCAAATGTTGGTCAACCGGACGAGAACCAATGGCACAACCACCCGGCAGCGATACTTCTGCCTTGCCGTAACGCGCAAGCATGGGGCCAAGCACCAAAAATGAGGCCCGCATGGTTTTAACCAAACTATAGGGCGCGCATAAATCGTTCAGGTGATGGGCAGAAATCTCTACGTTCATACGCTCATCAAGGCTTACGCCAACACCCAAGCAAGCCAGCAGCTCGATCATTGTGGTGACGTCATGTAAATGCGGTGCATTAGAAATAATGACCGGTTCAGCTGTGAGTAAGGAGCCAGCTAAAATCGGTAACGCAGAATTTTTAGCGCCAGAAATCCTAATCTGACCGTCTAATTTGAAGCCGCCATCGATACTTAACTTATCCATTGTGCGTAAACCTATTCAGGCGCATCGGCTTTAATTGTCACAGCGTGCAAAGCACCGCCAGCAATCAAATCTTCGATGCATGCATATACTTGTTGCTGTTTCTTTACCCTACTCATGCCGGCAAAAAGGCTTGCGACCACTGCTATCGTGGCACGGTTGCCGTCTACATTGACGGTGACTTGCGCACCGGCAATTGCGGCCTCGATACGTTGTTTTATTTCATCTTGCATGGATAGAGTCTTTCTTTGTTGTACTTTAAATCTTGTGCTGTAGA
>QXZU01000131.1:5326-28074 GCA_009886205.1 K189A clade bacterium
TCTTTCTTTTCAGCTCTTTCTTAATTGCTGCATATTTATCTGCGCTTTGTTATCACGCTTACTGCTTTCTTTGCGTCGGATATGCATCATCTATATCTCATCGCTTTTGGCTTATTGGCACCACTGGCACCAGCGATATCTTTCGCAGGCCACATGGTACGCAATTCTAAGGCGACATTCATGGACAGATTGTCCAATACCTAGCTATTTCTTCTACCATCAGAATATTGGATAAATACACTCCAATGCCTTAAGCAGCTTGGCTCATGGACCAGATCGGACTAAAGTGCGCTTTCACTAAAGGCCTGTTTTAACTAAGGACAGACAATATCCATGTGGATTCAACTTACACTTCTAGTACTTGGCTTTGTTGCCCTGATATGGAGTGCGGACAAATTTTTGTCTGGCGCTGCAGCAACAGCGACAAATATGGGCGTGTCAAAAATGATGATCGGCCTTACGGTCGTTTCAGTAGGTACTTCCGCGCCGGAGATCGTCGTAGCTAGCATGGCCGCCTTAGATGGCAATTCCCTACTCGCGGTGGGCAACGCGATCGGCTCAAATATCGCGAATATCGGCTTGGTCTTGGGTATCACCGCAATCATCACCCCGCTTCCATTTTCCGCCAACGTCCTACGCAAAGAATTGCCATGGTTGCTGGGTGCTACGTTTTTAGCCGTTATCCTACTGTTCGACCGGCGCCTAGACTTTGTAGACGGCATTATCTTACTACTGGGCTTGACCTACATTCTTTGGCAACTAATGGCCTCCCAAAGCGATCCTGAGTATTCAACAGAGGCCATTTCCGATGAACTAGACGACCTGCCTGAAATGACAAACAGGCAGAGCATTATTTGGCTGACAGTTGGGCTAATAGTGCTGTTGATTTCAGCTCAAGTACTCGTTTACGCGGCAACTAATATTGCCACCACCCTAGGTGTTAGCGACTTGATTATTGGCTTAACAATTGTCGCCGTGGGCACCAGTTTACCGGAGCTCGCGGCCACCGTTGGTTCGGCCATTAAGGGCCAGCCAGATATCGCTATTGGCAACATCGTTGGCTCTAACATTTTGAACATATTGGCGGTATTGGCTGTGCCGGGACTGATCCACGCAACCGACATAGACTACGCCGCACTTTGGCGCGACAGTGGCATGATGTTGGCGCTGACCCTCATGCTGGCGCTGTTCGCTTACGGTTTAAACTCTAGAGCCGTGATCACTCGATTTGAAGGTTCTGTCATGCTTATGGCATGGATCGGCTACAACCTACTTTTGATTCAGCAGGCCTAAGTTATGTCCGTAAATCAAATCGCCAAAGCTATTCAAGGCATTGTTTTTGACGTGGACGGCGTTCTCACAAATGGACGAATCATTTACAGTGACTCCGGCGTTGAAACCAAACATTTCCATGTTCGCGATGGGGCGAGCATTAAGTTGTTGGCCAACAAGGGCATTGAGATCGCAATTATTACCGGGCGCGAATCCACAATGGTCAGTCGCCGCGCGGAAGAGCTGGGCATTGTCCACGTAGTGCAAGGTGCAGATTCAAAAACTGATGCCCTCCAAACGCTAATGGACAACGGCTTTCCTAGCCAGAACCTTTGTGCTATCGGCGACGACATCCAAGATTTACAGCTGTTTAATCATCCAAGCATCACACTGCGCGCAACTGTCGCGGACGCCCACCCAGTAGTGTTAGCTAAAGCCGACTTTACAACACTGCGGGGCGGTGGTGAGGGTGTTGCGTTAGAACTGGCTGAACTCATTCTTAAAGCCCAAGGCAAGTGGGATTTTGACTGATGGCCACCGCCTCCCCGCGAACCAGTTCACGAGGCAAACAACTTAGCTTTGCTGCCATAATTTTGTGCGCACTGATTTTGTTGGCCATTTTTATGCCCAACTATTTTCAAAACCTGCAACAAGCCACTGCGCCCTTTGTCGATCAAGACCAAGCTTCCATAGAGGCCCAGCGAGCGCCAGATAGCTACGGCAAAAATATGTTGCTGCAGACTTTTTCTGCAACTGGCAACGTTCAGTATCAAGTGCAAGCTGCATCCATGCAGCAATACCTAGGTGACAAATCCACAAATCTACAAACGCCACTCATCACCTTAAACAATGAAGGCAGTTCGCCTTGGATCATCAAAGCGAATGATGGACTCATTAAGCCGAGTAACGACGGTTTGGCTGCGAGCGAAAAAGTGCTGATTCTTAACGGTGCTGTCTCAGTCACCCAGAATCTAAGCGGCAACGACTTTGTACGTTTACGCAGCGAAGCACTAACAGTTTACCCAGACTCGCAAACTGCGCGCACAGAACACACTGTTATTGTTGAGACCTCGGCCTTTAGAACACAGGCTTTAGGGGTGCTCATTGATCTCTCCAGTGGCCGTATTGAATTTCCAAAGAACCCTCACCAAAGGGTAAGAAGCACGATTATGCCAACGCCAGATCTATCTACACAATCGGTACTTTCTGCCCCCCTCGCACAAAAATCAGAATATAGTGGCCTAAAGCAACTTCATGGGAGCGCCGATGCTTAACAACATGATCAGGTGGGCGCAGTTGACCACAGCATCGGTTTTGGCGATGGCAGTTTTGCCGAGTATCGGCTTCGCCGCATCTGCCAGTGCAGCAGGTGAAATTGTTATTGAGGGCGCCAGCGCAGAATTCGATAAGACCAACAACACCATTACCTACACGGGCAATGTAGAGGCGAAAATGGACAGCGTTGCGATCAATGGCGAGATACTTTTAGTCAATCTTGCCCAGGACCGTGTACAACTCATTACCACTTCTGGTACGCCAGCAAGATTCAGTCAAGCGGCCAGCCCCAGTACTGGACGCCCTGATGAAACGTCCGCCTCAGCAGAAAAAATTGTTTATTACCCGGAAGAAAATAAATTGGAACTGACCGGCGAGGCCCGACTAATTCAGGGCAGCAATGTAGTCAGCAGTCCCTCAATTCGCTACGACATTCTGGGCGGAGAAGTGGAAGCTGGGGATAACTCAGGTACAGAAAGAGTACAGATGCAGTTGCTATTACCCCAGGTCGATGTCAACGCAAAACCGCCAGCTGACGCCATCGAAAAATAATGGAGAGCTTATCAGCCCAACATTTACGTAAATCCTATGGCAGCACTTTGGTGTTGGAGGATGTTTCCTTGGCCGTAAACAGAGGCGAGATTGTGGGCTTGCTCGGGCCGAATGGCGCGGGAAAGACAACCTGCTTTTATATGTTGGTGGGCCTGATCAAACCAGATTCCGGAAACATCAACTTAGCCTCATTAGACCTCACCGCAGCCCCGGTGCACGAAAGAGCAAGAGCAGGGATAGGCTACCTTCCGCAAGAAGCCAGCGTTTTCAAAACGCTTTCTACCCAGGACAATATTTTGGCCATTCTGGAGTTAAATGATGAACTGGATAAACAGCAGCGCAACGCCCGCCTTGAAGAGTTGATCGCCGAATTCAACCTAGGCCCGGTACGCGACAGCCTTGGGCAAAGTCTCAGTGGCGGTGAGCGGAGGCGCTTGGAAATAGCGAGAGCACTGGCCAGTAACCCGCAGTTTATTCTACTAGACGAGCCTTTTGCCGGTGTTGACCCAATCTCCGTTAACGACATTAAAGAGGAAATCATCGACCTAGCTAAACGGGGTATCGGCGTTTTGATCACTGATCATAATGTCAAAGACACGCTGGATATTTGTGACCGTGCCTATATTGTGCACCAAGGACGCATAATTGCAGAAGGCCAACCCGCAGAAATTTTGTCAAACAAAATTGTACAAAAGGTCTATCTTGGTGAGGGCTTTGGGGAATAGCATAAGGGATCTAAAAAAGTATCATGGATCGTACGCGAACATGCAGCTAAAAGAACAAACATTCGCCACTGACGACGGCCTACACACGCCTCTGATGATAGAAGAGCACACCGGAAAGGTCACAGAAAAGACTGAGCCGCTGGGCAGCAGCCACGCACAGCTAGCCATACCCGGGGTCTGCCTTAATTTATGAAGCAGTCTCTCTCCATGAAGCTTGGCCAGCAATTGAAGATGACGCCTCAATTGCAACAGGCCATAAAACTTTTACAGCTATCGGCCATGGAGCTCAGCCAAGAAATTCAGACGACACTGGACAGTAATCCGCTGCTAGAAGTTGAGGATGATTGGAGTGACAACTTACCAGAAGTTGACGACAGTACAGATAATTACGACAACTTTGATGCAGAACCAGCGCCAATTGACGACTTCCCAGATGCCCAAGATCTAGAACAGGATGTCGGTGCACAACTCTCTGAACCACTGAGCGAAACATTAGAAGTAGACTCCTCTTGGGATGACGTTTACCCCCAAGCACCCGCAGCGGCACCGGCCAGCGGCGAGTTCGACCTAGATCCAGGCGCCAATAATGTCACCGCGCCTAGCCTCATTGATCATCTTGAATGGCAGTTAAATCTCACACCCATGGCACCCTCGGATCGCGTGGTTGCAATGGCCATAATTGATGCCATTGATACCGACGGAATGCTCAGTGCTAGCATTGAGGAAATTCGGACCACGCTATTTGATCCAAACCTGACCGCAGATGACCAAATCAACGACGAAGACATTATCCAAATACTTGGCCGCGTACAGCAGTTTGACCCCATTGGGGTAGGCGCTCGGGACCTGCGCGAGTGCTTACTCTTACAACTCATGCAATTAGATCCAGCAACCGAGTGGCTAGAAGAGGCCATCAGTGTTGTTGATCAGCACCTGGACTTGCTGGGCGCAAAGGACTTCGTCAACCTGATAAAGCGGACTCGCCTACAAGAATCTCAACTCAGCGAAATTGTGGCGCTAATAAGAACACTGCAGCCCAGACCGGGTGCCGCATTTGACTCAGCGGATTCAGATTTTGTACTACCCGATGTAGTGGTGCGAAAACAAAACAATCGATGGCTGGTGGAGCTAAACCCGGAAACACTGCCCAAGGTGCGCATCAACGACACTTACGCAGGCTATGTTAAAAACTTAAGTTCAGGTGCAGATAAAGATTTCATTAAAGACAACTTGCAGGAGGCCCGCTGGTTTTTGAAGAGCCTGCAAACCAGACATGACACTTTACTCAAAGTGGCGACAAAAATTGTTGAAGTTCAACAAGGCTTCTTGGAACACGGCCCAGAGGCCATGAAGCCACTGATCCTTGCCGATATTGCTGAGCAAGTGGAATTGCACGAATCGACTATTTCTCGCGTAACCAACCGCAAGTACTTGGCGACGCCTCGAGGGCTTTTTGAGTTAAAATATTTTTTCTCATCCCATGTCGGCACAGCCAGTGGCGGAGAAGTTTCAAGCACCGCGATACGCGCTATTATCAAAAAACTCACTGCAGAAGAAAATCCAAGAAAACCATTGAGTGATAGCAAAATCGCCGTAATATTAAAGGCGCAGAACATTACTGTTGCAAGACGTACAGTTGCAAAATATCGGGAGTCTTTGTCGATACCTCCGTCTAACGAGCGGAAACAACTTGTCTAGCATTGGCCTGCAATCCGGCAGACAATGACAGCATTCTGGCAAAGGCAACTGGCAACTGGCAACTGGCAACTGGCAACTAAACTAAAGGATTCATTGGAAAATAAGGAGATTAGCCATGCAGCTAAATATCACCGGCCACCAAATTGACCTCACTGACTCGCTACAAAGCTACATTCGGGAAAAGTTTCAAAAACTGGAAAGACACTCCGATCAAATCACACAAACCCATGTTGTCCTAAACATAGAGAAATTGTCTCATCAGGCAGAAGCAACTGCCCATGTACCAGGCGCTGAGTTATTTGCAAATGCCGAAGCATCCGATATGTATGCGGCAATAGATCAACTCTTAGACAAGCTCGATAGACAATTAATAAAGCACAAAGAGAAAACCGTAGCGCGTCACAATGGCCGCAATGACAGATCACCTAACCATACAATTACGTAGAACAAAACGAGCCGTTGCACATATGCCATCAATAGCAGAACTTCTAGAACCAGCGCAAGTACACTGTAACTTTGCTGGACACAGCCGCAAAAAAATTCTGCAATTGGTGGCGGAATCCCTAGCCGAGGAAGCAAACGATGAGGAAAGTTCTTTAAACGAGATTTATGATGGACTGACCGAACGAGAGCGGCTTGGCAGCACTGGCTTAGGAGACGGTGTGGCCATTCCTCACTGCCGTATGAACTGTGAGAAAATGCGTTGCGCGTTTGTTTCACTTAGTGAAGCCATCGACTACGAATCCATAGATGGAGAACCAGTAGATCTGATTTTTGTGCTCATAGTCCCCACTTTGGAAAACAAAGCACACTTAGAAATGCTCTCTGTTCTTGCACATATTTTTGGCGAGAGTGATTTTCGCCAACGACTTAGGGCAGCTAACACTAACGAGGAATTACGTACTACCATGATAGCTATTGAAAAAGAGGTAGCACAGCAGTCCAACGCAGCAGTGGCGAATAGCAGCTAATGAAATTAATCATCATCAGCGGCCGTTCTGGCTCCGGCAAGTCCACCGCCGTTAGAGCCTTAGAAGATTCGGGTTACAACTGTATTGATAATTTACCCATCAGTTTGCTCGAAGCGCTGATCATGGAGTACCTTAAAGAGGACGCCGCTAGCACTAAGCTTGCTGTTTGCATTGACGCCAGAAGTAGATCGCTGGAAAAATTTCCCGACATCCTAATGAAGTTGGAAAACGCTGCCATAGAAAGACAAATCATTTACCTAGATGCACTAGGTCCATCGCTGGTAAAAAGGTTCAGTGAAACACGGCGCAAACACCCGCTAACAACCAAAGACATTGATCTTCGCCAAGCCATTGATATGGAAGCGCGGATACTGGGCAGCGTCGCTGATCTTGCTAACCTAATCATAGATACAACACACCTAGGCGCGAAACAGCTTAGCGATCAAATCAAAGAAAGAATAATTCAACGCGAAGAATCATCTATAAGTTTGGTGTTTCGATCATTTGGATTTAAGCACGGCGTTCCGGTAGATACCGACTTTGTCTTCGATTTGCGCTGTTTACCTAATCCTCACTGGGAACCCAAGCTCAGGCCACTCACCGGCCTCAATCAAGAGGTGGAAAATTATCTCGACGAACAGCCTATGGTGATTGAGATGTTCGACGAACTATCCGGGCTACTCAAACGCTGGATTCCTCGCTTCGAAGCCAACGAGCGAATTTATATGACAATTGGCATTGGCTGCACCGGTGGACAACACCGCAGTGTTTATATGGCTGAAAAACTCGCCCGTTATTTTAAAGAACAGTTCGGGAATGTACTTGTCAGACATAGAGAGCTTGAACGCCTTAAAATCAAATAGCGCCTGAGCTGGGGTCTGTTTGCGAATCCTGACTTAAACCTCATTTAACCATTAGCGTGTTGGTGAGCAGACTTACCGCATTGAGGTTGTTGAACTGCCTTTTGTCCTACAGCGAACACGGCAAGAAAATGCTTCTGTTCTTTTTCATTGTTCCAGCTACTATGCTCAGCGGGCAATCTAATGCTAGAGACAAAAGAAACCATCGAGAAACCATCGAGAAACAGTCGAGATACCATGCAGCAAACCATCCTCACCATTATTAACCCTCTCGGCTTACACGCCCGAGCTGCGTCCAAACTTGTTGATTGCGCCAAACATTTTGAAGCGGCGATCACTTTGGCGACAGACGGTGACGAAGTGGACGGCAAAAGCATAATGAAGCTCTTGCTTTTGGGTGCGCCCATGGGCACTGAAGTTACTCTGCGCGTGGACGGCGCAGATGAAGAGGACGCCTTTCTCAAGGTGTGCGAACTAATCAACGCAGGTTTTGGTGAACTCGAAGATTAATGATAAGCGGCGACCAGCAAAAGCTAGAAGATATTCTAAGGGGCCTTGGCCGCAGTAGCGTAGACGAAACCAAAATACTTCTCGCCTCCCTACGCCCCAACGAAGTGGCCATGGCCATGGAGGCTAATCAACCAGGTACCAGAAGGGTAATCTGGCAATTACTGGACGACGACGCACGCAACCAAAGCCTGCAGTATTTGCGTGAGGACGTGCGCGCAGAATTTTTGGAAGCCATGGACACCGCGCAACTGGTCGCGGCTGCAGAAAATCTCGACACCGATGACTTTGCTGACATTCTGCAACAACTGCCAGCGACAATAACTACCCAAGTTTTAGAGAATTTGGATGCCCGCGATCGTGCTCGGGTAGAGTCAGTATTGTCTTATCCAGAGGACAGCGCCGGCGGGCTGATGAACACTGACACCATCACCGTGCGCCCACGTCATGCAATCGAATTAGTGCTGCGATATTTACGTCTACGCAAAGATCTCCCAAAATCCACCGACTCTCTTATCGTCGTGAACAGCGCAGACGAATACGTAGGTATGCTGCCACTAGCCAAACTACTCACCTCAGACCCCTCTGTGATTGTTAGAGAAATCATGGACAGCGATATACCCGCCATTCACGTATCGGAAACGGATGCTGCCGTGGCAAGAATATTCTCAGAACGAGATTTAATTTCCGCTCCGGTCATAGATGACGAAGGACGCCTTGTTGGGCGTATTACAATTGATGATGTGGTTGACGTTATTATAGAGGACGCAGAAGAGGCCGTTTTGGCTCAGGCGGGTTTAGACGTTGACGAGGACACCTTCGCCCCGGTGCATAAAGCCGTACGCCGAAGAGCCGTATGGTTGGGCATCAACTTACTCACGGCGCTCATGGCCGCCGGCGTAATTCACTTATTCGAAGACGCTATTGTTAAAGTTGTAGCGCTTGCTGTACTTATGCCCGTGGTGGCGAGCATGGGCGGAATTGCGGGCACCCAAACCCTCACTCTGGTAATAAGAGGGCAGGCCACAGGCCAGATCGGCAAAAACAATCTTCTTTGGATGCTCAACAGGGAGTTTATTGTCGCCGCATTAAACGGATTGTTGTGGGCAACTTTGGTAGCGGTTGCAGCCGCAATCGTTTTCGCAGATATGTTATTGGGTTACGTTATCGCAGCAGCCATGATGGTGACCATTTTGGTTGCAGCGATCGCCGGCAGCTTACTACCAAGTCTGCTGCGCAGAATGAACATCGACCCAGCTATTGCCGGCGGTGTAGTGCTGACCACCATTACTGACATCACTGGGTTTTTCGTTTTTCTCGGCTTAGCGACGCTGGTGTACAGCTAGCCGCAAAGCTTACTGCCCAGCTATGGTCATTGCGTCTAGCAAGATACTGGGCGCTCGAATATTGCCACGCATATCCACATCGTCGCCAATGGCGACAATATTAAGCAGCATGTCTTTAAGGTTACCGGCAATTGTGAGTTCATCTACCGGATATAAAATTTCACCGTTCTCAACCCAAAACCCTGAAGCACCCCTAGAGTAATCACCTGTTACAGCGTTCACACCCTGACCCATCAATTCAGTGACCAATAGACCGGTATTCATCTGCTTGAGCAAATCAGCATGTGATGTTTGGGGGGCAATAATATCCAAATTATGTACGCCACCCGCATTACCCGTTGTTTGCATGCCGAGTTTGCGCGCAGAGTAGTTAGACAATATGTAACTGCTCACAGAGCCTTGAGATACGAACTCATTAATTCTAGTCGCTACGCCGTCGCCGTCGAAATAGGCGCTGCCTAAGCTGCCTAAAATATGCGGGTCTTCTCTCAAACTCATCCACTTAGGCAGCACCTGGCTACCCAAGCTGTCCAACAAGAATGAAGCTTTGCGATATTGTGCGCCGCCGCCAATAGCGCCAAGAAGGTGACCTAAGAGTCCGCTGGCTAATTGCGGTGATAACAAAATTGGGTAATTTCCTGTGGGCGCTTTTTGCGGTGACAACCGGGCGACTGTGCGACGCCCTGCCTCTTCGCCTACGGCTATAGCACTTTCTAGACCATTGCTCTGGCGCGCTAGGGAATACCAATAGTCGCGCTGCATACCATTATTGTCTTCACCTATCAGCACACAGCTCAGGCTGTGCCGAGTACCTGAGTAGCTACCGATAAAACCATGGCTATTGCCATAAACTCTTAGCCCTTGTTGTGTGCTCACCTCAGCCCCATCAGAGTTAACCAGCCTCTCGTCCACTCGCAAACCTGCTGCTTCGCACTCGATGGCAAGTTGGGTGGCCTCTTCAGGCTCAATCTTCCATGGGTGATACAGATCCAAGTCCATAGCTTGGGTCGGCATCAAGGCTTTATCTGCCAATCCACTGCACTCGTCTTCCTGAGTATGCTGGGCAATATTTTTTGCTGCTTTAACCGTATCGCGAATTGCCTCTAAACTGCTGTCAGTCGTACTGGCTGAGCCTTTGCGTTGACCAAAATAAAGCGTAATGCCAAAACCTCGGTCTTGATTAAATTCTAAGTTTTCAAGTTCGCCTTTGCGTACCCGAACACCGAGTCCTTGATCCATACTTACCGAAACCTCAGCTTGATCCGCACCTTGCTGGTTCGCTTCTGTAAGAATATCTTGCACAAGTTCCGTCAATTCTGTTTGATGATCTATAAAATCCAATGAACTATTCCAAAAAAGTTAAAAATGTCTGAAGACCTCTCCAAAACCGCACGCAAACGTGAAGCTGAACGCCTACAACTGGTCGGTCGAAAGCTGACCGAAATGAAACCCGATGTACTGGCAACCATTCAAATGTCGCCAGCACTGCGTGAAGCAATTGCTACCCACCAACGTATCTCTAGCCGCGAAGGCGGTCGTCGCCAACTGCAATTTATTGGCAAACTGATGCGTAAGATCGACACCCAGGCGCTTGAAAAACAACTCGCCGACCTTGAGGGCCAATCTAATGACGCACGCACCTTCTTCCACCAACTTGAACAATGGCGCGATCGCTTAGTTAAACAGCCCGACACCATGAAGGGCTTTATCGATCAGTACCCGCAAGTTGATAGACAACAATTGCGCCAAGTTGTGGTTAAAGCCGCAGCTTCTAAACCCAACAATGGTGAACCTGCCAATGATGCACACAAGCGCGCGCTGAAACTTTTGTTCAAATTTATTCGCGACAGCGCCAGTGACTAAAAAGCACTAGCCGGCCTGAGTACCACCAACAATTATTTCATCTACCTTGAGGGTCGGCTGACCAACACCCACGGGCACCGATTGCCCGTCTTTACCGCAAACCCCTACACCGCCATCTAAACTGAGATCGTTACCCACCATAGACACTTTGTTCATGACCTCGGGGCCACTGCCAATTAGCGTGGCACCGCGAATAGGTGCAGTGACTTTACCGTCTTCAATTAAATAAGCTTCTGTGGCTGAAAAAACAAAACGCCCGGAGGTGATGTCTACAGAACCGCCACCAAAATTCACCGCGTAAACGCCTTTCTTCACCGAGCGTAGAATATCCTCGGGTAAATCCTGCCCTGGCAGCATATAGGTATTTGTCATTCTCGGCATAGGCACATGGGCAAAAGACTGCCGACGACCATTCCCCGTTGGGGCAACGTTCATTAAGCGGGCATTCAATTTGTCCTGCATGTAGCCTTTTAGGATCCCATTTTCTATCAACACAGTAGACTGCGTTTGAGTGCCTTCATCATCTACGGACAAGGATCCGCGCCGGCCCTGCATAGTGCCATCGTCAACGATCGTACATAACGTGGAGGCCACCTGCTCACCGACACGTCCAGAAAATGCGGAACTGCCCTTGCGATTGAAATCGCCTTCTAAGCCATGGCCCACGGCCTCATGAAGTAACACGCCGGGCCATCCTGGACCCAACACCACTGGCATTGGCCCCGCAGGCGCATCAATGGCTTCTAGGTTAATTAACGCCATACGCACGGCTTCTTTGGCCAAGTCACCGGCCCAATCGCCTTCACCTAAAGAGAACAGACTGCGCCTGCCGCCACCGCCGGCACTGCCGCGTTCGCGCCGCTCGCCTTGTTGCACAATGACAGAGACGTCCAAGCGCACCAAAGGTCGAATGTCCGCTGCCAGGGTGCCGTCGCTGGCCATGACCAACATAGATTCATGGCTAGCTGAGATGCGCACATTGACCTCTTTAACCCGGGCGTCCTCAGCCCGGGCGATGCCGTCTACTTGTCTCAGTAGCACTACTTTTTCTGCATCAGACAGACTCGAGATTGGATCCACACCCTCATACAGCGCTGGATACGCAGTTGCGTTAAAAGCTGGCGCGCCTCTGCCAGCGCCTTTCTTGGCAATGGATCGCGCTGCTTTTGCCGCTTGTTGCAAACCATCAAGACGAATGTCTTCACTATAGGCAAAGCCAGTTTTCTCGCCAGCTAAGGCCCTCACGCCAATACCCGCATCTACCGAAAAGGCGCCGTCTTTAACGATGCCGTCTTCAAGGCCAAAAGACTCTGAGCGCGTGCTTTGGACAAAAACCTCACCGTAGTCAATTTCTCGACTCAGCAAGTCGAATACTGTTTCTTCTATCTCAGCAAAGGCCATACCTTTACTCTTCAGCAGTGTTTCTTCTGCTTGGTTGACTAAATCGCTCATATCTAATTATTGCTCGGTGTCATTTTTATTTCGTACTCTACTACTTTAACGCGAAGACTCACTTTTTAGCATCCGTGTCCAACAACGGTCCTTCTTCACTGGGTGGTTTTTGCGCCTCCAGCTTATCTTGGGTTTCCGCCGGATCCTTGTTGCCTTGGCCCAGTAAATCGGGAGAAAGCCGCTCACCCGCTTCAGGCATTGCGTCAATAGACTGCCCCCAGAGGGTCAAAAATTTCACTTCTGGATCGTCTATGCTACCAACCACTGAAAATTTTGCGCTGCTCATGCGCTGAATAGGCTTACGTAAAATACGCTCTCCAACAGCAACACCAATACCCGCTAGAGGGTTTGCTATTGCCACATAAGCCGCATACCAAGGCAAGCTATCACTCACGGGAAGCGTCACTATCATTTCGTTTTCAAGCGTACCCTTACGAAAATCGACGGCGCCGCCTAATTCATAAGTGGAAGAGGTACTTTTAACTATTAGGTTTTTATTGAAGGACAACTGCTTATCCTCCATTTGGATTTCTGCGGCCAACCGGCTGAAACTTATGCCTTCATCTACCACATCCGAAAAATCGAGACTGATGCGCTTTGCTAAAGCCGACACATTAAATAGGCTGACTAGCCGCAGACCGCCCTGGCCTGCTTCCACATCAAGAAACCGGCCCTCTTTCGCCAAGATGGTCACACCGCCTTCACTGTCAACGATATTCAGATTAGCAGGCGAGCCCGGCCAAGAAAGATTTCCTGAAAGCCGCGCGAAATCGGTTTCCACAACCGGCACGTAGCCCCATGCAGGCAGCGTAGTAAATAAGTTATCAAGTTGCACCGCCCCAGAAAAAGAGGACGTACCGCTATCTAAATCCCAAAAAGCGACACTGTCTTGTATGTGCACCCCTTTGACGTCTACCGCCTTAACATCAAAGCGGACACCACCCTCTTCAGGGTTTATGTTAAACACCCAAGCACCAAATGATTCATCACCAAGATGTAACGAGCCTACACGCACATTCGCCCGGGGCAATGCACGGCCAACTTCTATCGACATTGGGTCAACTAAAGTGACGCCATCCTCAGCATATTGATCATTTTCCGGTAGTCTTAAAAATGCTAGATCAATGCCGAGCACATCCAAATCCGACAAGTCTAGGCGACCGATAATAGCATCACCTCTTAGATCAAAGGTTAGTTTATCTGCCCGGCGCAACCCATCTAAACTAACATCCTCAAAAGCAAAATCCCCAATGATCAATTCGCCCACAGCAAGACTTTCAATCTGCCAATCAAAGGGTAAAACAACAGCAGGTTCTCCCTCTTCGGAAACCCAATCAACAAGGTCTAATCGCGGCATTAGGCCAACAACTTTTAGCCCAGTACGTTCCGTTTGATCCTCCAATTGATAAGCAGGAGCAGCAGTGGCAATACCCACCGCCCCAAATAATTTGCCACTCAATGGGTTATCGGCTTCCTCTGGATTGACCACCAACCAACCCTCGGTGCTCTTATATTGCCAACCGACCTGCCTACCTTCTGGCAGGAATTTTAAGGTAAATTCACTCTGCTCAGGCTCATCTATCGCTTTGCCAAATTCCGCTGGCAAATCTACGTTCATCCCTAAAAGATCTGTTTGGACAACCAAATTAGATACGTCACCTTGCATAGACAAATTTAAGCGCGAGGAAAATGCAGTTTCACCCTGCAAGACAGTCGGCGCATCAAGGCTAAGAAGGTACAACACTTTTTCCGCGCCAATCTGTCCATCTATATCAATTTTCAACCATCGCTCATCACTGCTTGAAGCGATAACCGCCGGGCGCTCAAACATTGAAGCACTTAACTGGCTATGGAAATGGTGAGGGAGAGAGAAACTGGCGGGGCCGCTAATATCCTGCACCGTTAACTTATAGCCAGGTAGATCTAATGAAACATCGAATATGTCTAAGCTCAGATTCGCAACCAAATTGGCCGCTGACAAATTAGGCGTTGCGTCAGTCAATTCACTGTTAATCAGAGGGCCATTTTGCGTTAACGGCACTTCCAAATGAGCGGTGGTTTTAACAATGCCCTCGCTTATCACACGCCAGTCGTCTTCAATAAAAGCCATGGTTTTTTTCAGCGGCGAAGACCGAATAAAATCTAGTACGCGCTGCCCCGTTGGGGCCGCGGTGAAATCTATCGAGATAATACCGGCTTTATCAATCCGCGCCTGCGCTTGACTAAATTCAATACCGAATGATTCGCCTTGCAGATCTTCCAAAACAGTTTCTAACCCTAACACTCGAAGTCTGCCGCGAGCATTTGAGATGCGCGGCCAGTCTTGCAAATAGCTCACCTGAACCGAGTTAAAATCTCCAGACATCTCAAATCGTCGGTCGAACTTGCGCTCGGGTTTAACATGAATCTGGCTTTGCAGAGCCAATTCAACATTATCAAAACGCCCCTTTTCCGGCGCTGTTTTCAACCAGTTGTATAAACCGGGACTCAACTTATAGGGCACATAGCTTTGCGCGTCATCTAACCCAGCTGTATCCACTTTCACCCTAACGGCTACTCTTTGTTCATATTTGGCTTGAGGCCTGCTGGTTGCAAATTCGCCTGCTATTGTAGAGTCACCTCTTTGGGCGACAATATTTTCACCGCGCAGCGCTACATATCCGGGCCGAACTATAAGCGCAAGTTCACCAACAGCGCGGTCTAACTGCCACGCATCGTAAAACAGGTCAGGGAAGAGCATAGTCATATCTTCACCCTGCACTGTCATGGCAATATTCCCTGGGTCGCCCCAGATCTTTGCGCTAGCATTGCTGAGCGAAGGCACACCGCGATAACCTTGAAATCCCACCGCGGCTACCTCAGTTGCGTAACCAAAACCTAATTCAGAGTCTACAAATAGATGTAGATTTTGCGCTACCCCAGACGCTCTAAGCGCAACCAACCATTCCGACAATACGTGTGACCCTTTTGTCGTATCTATTAGGAAATCGCTAACGCTACCGATGTTCTGAGTTTCTGACCAAACCTCAAGGGTAGGTTTGGATTTCACGCCACCGAAGGGTGAATTATCGTTGTCCAAATTAAGACGAATAAGAAGTTCCGTTAACTCAATGGACTGGGATGGATTGGCGAATACAATCTGGGATAAAGCGCCCACAAAGTGATGATCTAAACTCTGCAGCCGCAGAACAAAATCTATAGAAAAATTATCAGCTAACAGCGGCGACTTGGAAGCCACAACACGCACATTAGTTTGTCCAATGGCTTTGACGTCGCCTGAAGTGTTTAGGTAGCCACTACTCAGCGATAACAAAAACTCGCTATCCGCAATCAGTCCAGCTGGAACAGTCAGACTGCCTTGCGCAAAATATTTTTCCGACCGCTCACTCGGAAACAGCCAATTGCTGTTGTGAAGATAACCTATTGTTAACGGTTGCAGATCTTTATCTACTAGCCCCACACTCATATGACCAGAGCGCACACTGCCATGGTTCGCCAAATCTAAGTCTAAGGAATAGTTTTGTAACTCAGCTTCAAGCGGAGACAGATAGACCTCAACACTGCCAAAGATCCGATTACCTTTTTGGGCGATCCTTTCTAGGTCAAATGGCAACTCAACGTCACCCTGATTGCGTAGCCGCCAACCTTTTTCTGTTTGATCTACGTAAAGGTGAAATTGATCCCACGTAAGTAGGGCCGGAATCCAAGTGGCCTGACGCATACTTTCAATTAGAGCCACTTCGATTTCTAGCGCGTCAATATGACCAGCGCCAAATTCTAGCTTGGCTATTGCCACTACAGGGTTAAGCCCTCGCCACGAGGTTGAGACACCAGTAACTTTTACATTAAGCGGCTGAAGCGCTGTATTAATTTCGGGTGTGAAGTCCGATACAAACCCTACACTGATTCTACCCACACTCTGAACTAACGCTAAGATCAGTACTATAGAAGTAACAAGTATGGCTAACGGGCGGAATACAAATTTTTGTAGCACAACCGGCGCACCTAGGACGCTTTTGGCGGGCTGCTTACTCACTTACCACACCTTCGCAAGAAACATGATCGCGAACTCAAACAATAACCAAATGGGGAATTTAGACAAGGAGCAGTCCGAAGGTTGTGACAAAACAACACTTGTAAAGTAACCAATGCGGCTGCGTGCATTCCTACTAATTTGGCTTGGATTAGATTCATATCGATTTTGCTTGTCGCGCTCAAAGAGACGAATTATCAGAAAATCGAATATCAAAGTTTCCCGAAACCACGGCAGGGTCTGTTTGAAACTTAATTGAACAATTCAGGGTTGCGGAAACTTGAGCCAGAAACTTTGCATCCTCATCTAAAAATCGCTCAATCACCGCCTCGGACGCGGTGACCACATACTCGCCAGGGCCGGCCACTTGCTTATCGCTCAAAGAGTAGCGTGCAAAAATTTCGCGCAGTATTTCCATACATGTTGATTCAGCAGATACAAGGCTCCCCGTTCCCAAACATTTGTCACAAGGCTCGCAAACCGTTTGCTCCAAACTTTTTCGCGTTCGCTTGCGGCTCATGAGTACAAGACCTAATTGCGAGAAGTCATCGCAAAAGGTTTTGCACGGATCAAGCTCTAGTCCTTGCTGTAAAGCCTGTAAAACTTGTTGCCTGTGTTTTGCTTCAAGCATGTCGATAAAATCAATAACAATTATGCCGCCCAAATTACGCAACCGAAGTTGTCTAGGAATACTTTGAGCCGCCTCTAAGTTAGTTTTAAAAACAGTTTCTTCAAGATCTATACCGCTAACAAATCCGCTGGTATTGACATCTATGCTGACCAGGGCCTCCGTCTGCTCAATCACCAAAGACCCGCCGCTCTGCAAACGCACAGTAGGCGCTAAGGCTCTGGCAATTTCTCCATCAACGGCATAGCGCTCAAATATCGGTACGTCGTCCTGATAAGAAAACAATCGGGGTAAATATTCAGGCGCATAGGTCTGCATATATTCCTGGATACGCTGGAATGTTACTTGATCATCTACAGCGATACGCGTGGTTGCCTTGCCCACTAAATCACGAATAAGCCGATTTTGAATAGGCAGTTCTGTGTAAACCGCGTTGGGCGCTTGCAGCGTTTTTAGATCAAGTTGAATATTCGACCAAACACGCTGCAGTAATTCGAAGTCTTCAAGTAGCACACGTTCTTCTGCGCCCTCGCTGAGCGTTCTAGCGATAACACCCGTATTTGTTGTTTCTACCAGTGGCCGCAACGATTTGTAGAGGCGGGCCCGCTGGCCCTCGTCCTCAATGCGCTGAGATATCCCTACATGATTTTCATAGGGCGTTAGCACCAGAAACTTGGCTGCAATGGCGATCCGAGTTGTTAGTCGCGGTCCTTTAGTGCCCAGCGGATCTTTAACCACCTGAACGAGAACAGTTTGTCCGTCGTGCAGAAGACTGCGGATAGTTGGCCTATTTTTGTTCGGGGTATCGTGAGCTGCGTCGTTAGCGGATATCAGCAAAGAGGATTGGATATCTGATACGTGGAGAAATCCGGGGCGTTCAAGGCCCACATCTACAAAGGCCGCCTGCATGCCGGGCACAATGCGAACTACCTTACCAAGATATATGTTGCCGGTGGCACTATATCCACTTGAGCGGGCCATATGAATCTCTTGCAGCGCACCACCGGCGATCAACGCGACTCTCGTCTCGAAGGAGTTAACGTTAATCAGTAATTCTTCAGACATTAGCGCGCATGGCCCAAGTATCAAAGTCAAAACTGCGCAGCAGATTTTCCGTTTCATGCACAGGCAGACCAACTATCGCGGTATAGCTGCCCGCTATTTTTTCACAAAAGACCCCACCCAGACCCTGAATACCATAGCCGCCAGCCTTATCCTTTGGTTCACCTGACTGCCAATAAGCATGAGCTTCAGCTGACGTAATTTTTCGAAATGATACTTCACTGACAACCACCACAGACTCACTACGCTTGCCATCATAGAGTGCAACGCCAGTCATTACCTGATGGGTCTGTGCAGAAAGGCAGCGCAACATCCACGCCCCCTCTTCAGCATCAGCGGGCTTACCCATCAGCCTTCCCTCGTGCACTACTATGGTGTCCGCACCCAGCGCAACAGCGCCTCTAGTCCATCCAGCTTTAGATTTACTCAGCGCCAGCCTTGCGACATACGTTTCAGGCGCCTCACCCTGCACAGGGGTTTCATCTACATCAGGAGTGCTAACTGAAAATTCTAGACCCATCTGCCTAAGCAAGTCCGCTCTACGCGGAGAACTTGACGAAAGTATTAGTTGCATAGGCGAATAGTCACCCACTAATTGTATCCGGGGCCGATCAGGCGTAATAAGAATCGGCTTAGAAACGGCCACAACACTGCGCTGGAGAGGGCAGCGGTGAGCGGCAAAATATCCCAGGGTTGATCAGCAACTAGATGCATCACAAAGGCGCGAAACACCTCAGCAAAGAAAACAATTAGGAATATCATCATTGTTTGTTGCACAACCGAATGCATTTGGTGACGTTGATGGAATCGCCAAACGAAGAACGTTAATGAGGCAAAGATAGCGCCATTTAGACCAAAAGGTTCATTCAATAGCGCATCGACAAAGAGGCCCGATACCCAACTTAAAATGATACCCCGACGATAGGTGGTTTGATCATCCGATTGCCGAGATGCGCCGAACAACAGGGCGAAAAGCAGTCCTTTGCGATAGGGCAGTTGCTGCGCCCAAAAAAAGCAAATCAACAAAATCCATTGAGGGCGGGCATAGGAAAGCCAGGTGACGGATTCACCCGGCAATCGGGCTACAGCCAATACAAAACTCAACAACACGCTGAATGTCAGCACTATACTTAAGGCCGGAGAACTCATTGCGCGAATAGCTCGTTGGTCGTGAGATTAGCGCTGCGTTCCAGAGAATAGTTGCGCTCTATATCTGGCATGATCACTAGGACGTGACCGGTGCTGTTCAGTCGAGCACTCGGTCTGACTTCGACCTGTGCATAGGTCAAACCAGAGCCATTGGAAACAGAGTAGACTAACCCCAAAGGGTAACCGTCAGGAAATCGACCACCAAAGCCGGACGTTTCAATAAGGTCACCAATTACAACATCTGTGGATATGGGCACGTTCTCCAACAAAAGTGTTTCCTCTTCGCCGGTACCACCTGCTATCAATCGAGCACCCGTGCGATTTATGCGAGCCGGTACTGCATGGTCACGATCTATCAGTAAAAGCACCCGGCTCGTGTATTCCCCCACACTAACCACCTGACCAAATAAACCCTGAGCATCTACCACGCCCAACCCATCAACAATGCCATCAGCACTGCCTTTGTCGATAAAAACCTGGTGGGTATAGGGGTTGGGTACCGAGCCAATAATTTCTGCAATCACCGCATTGCCAGGTAGTTTCTTACGTGATCCAAGCAATTCACGCAGTCGATCATTTTCAGACTTCAAAGCTTCATAGCGTTGAACCTGTAGCGACTGCTTCGCCAACATTTCTTTCATTTGCCGGTTTTGTTCTTGCAAAAATGAGCGGTCAGACGCCAAATCTTGCACATTATCAGTAGCCAAATACGGCGCTTCCGCGATCATGTAAATAAAGGAAGCTGGCGTTGAGAGTGTCGCGCGGGTCTCTTTCAAGGTTTGCGCTGCGGTTACGGAGGTGGGGTTTTGTGTGTCGAAAGATTGCTTCCAAAAAGAGTCTAAATAAATAAGAGCACAAGATAGCCCAAGCAGGCTTAGCAGAATAAAGCCTGCACCGGACTGCTTCGCAAACAGAGTCTTAATTTTAGAGCTCCCTCATCTTACGGCTTGTTAGGGCTTATCACGGTTAACACGACCACTTGTATCAGTGACAAAACATAGGTGCCACATCCTCTGGCATTACCGCGGGTTCAATCTCGAATCTCTACAACATTAGCGCTGTAAGCACCGACACCTGAGCCAAATCAGGGTATCGCTTTTGCACAACACCATTTAATTCTGCACGCGCCATTACAGTGCATTTCAACACCCCGAACGTTACCAACTATGTGATAGATGGTATTTTCAGCGCCACTAGGACGTTGAGAGCAAGTCGGCATTTCCAGTCTGATCCATCAGTTCCAATGCCTTACCGCCACCTCGGGCAACACAGGTCAATGGATCTTCCGCAATAATCACTGGCAAACCTGTTTCCTCAGCAAGTAGAACGTCTAGGTCTCGCAATAGCGCGCCGCCGCCAGTGAGGACCATCCCCGTCTCAGCAATATCCGAGGCCAGTTCTGGCGGACATTGCTCCAACGCCCCTTTCACTGCCTGAACAATCATGGACAAGGGTTCTTGCAAGGATTCTAAAATTTCGTTGCTGTTCAGAGTAAAGCTCCGCGGAATACCTTCCGCTAGGTTACGGCCCCGCACATCAATTTCTCTGATGTCTTTTTGCGGATATGCCGCGCCTACTTCCTGCTTAATTCTTTCTGCTGTTGCTTCACCTATCAAACTGCCTTGTGTGCGTCGCACAAATGAAACAATAGACTCATCAAAACGGTCACCGCCCACGCGAACAGACTCAGAAAACACAACGCCGTTCAGCGAGATAATGGCAATCTCCGTAGTACCACCGCCGATATCTACAACCATGGTGCCCACGGCTTCGTGAACCGGTAGACCCGCGCCTATTGCTGCAGCCATAGGCTCTTCCACTAGACGGACATCCCGGGCACCTGCGGAGAGCGCGCTTTCACGAATGGCACGTCGCTCCACTTCTGTGGATTTGCACGGCACGCAAATCAATACTCTGGGGCTAGGGTTAATCCAAGAATTTTCATGTACCTTGGCAATAAAGTACTTGAGCATTTTTTCCGTCACCAAGAAATCGGCGATAACGCCATCTTTCAATGGACGGATTGCGGTGATGTTGCCGGGGGTTCTACCCAACATGCGCTTAGCATCTAAGCCAACGGCGGCGACGCTCTTTTGGTTGCCGCTAATGCGCAGCGCAACCACGGAAGGCTCGTTCAAAACGATGCCCTGATCGCGCACATAAATCAGCGTATTTGCGGTGCCTAAATCAATCGACAAGTCGCGAGAAAACAGCCCACGGAAATTCTTCAGCATTACGGCCTCTAGCTAGAGATAAACGACCATAATATGCATTACGACGGACAAAAGCACGGAATCGGTGAACAAATACCCGGTTATTTTGATATCAAAAATACCGGCCTAACGTGGCTGAGAACGGTCCAAACCGTAAAACTCCCCAAACAATCCAAAAAAACAGATTAGCCTGCTAAATAAGCTGATCAATGTCCGGGCAAATGCGCTCTATGCTCAGGCGGGGTTGAGGTTGCAATTGACAACAATTCAGCATTTTTCTAGGTCCTGGTTTACACTATGCACCGACCCAATAATGACGCTCACAAACCGCAGTGAATGAATCGCATATGACCGATCAAGACAATACAGAAATCAACGTAACTCACCTTGCACGCTTAGGCAGGTTAGCCATTCCATCATCCAGCCATGCAAGTACCGCGCAAGAGTTGCAAAATATCATTGCCATGATTGATGCCATGCAGAGTGTTGATACAGATGGCATTGAACCCCTCTCGCACCCACTGGATTCTGAGCAACTCTTGCGCGCTGATGTGGTTTCAGAAACTGATTCGCGAGAAGCCTTCCAGAACAATGCCCCAAAAACTGAAGACGGCTACTACTTAGTGCCTCGGGTGGTAGATTAAATCGTGACTATAGAAAAATTTGCATCGTTAAGAGACATGAGCGCTGGCTTAGAAGCCGGCACATATACCAGCGTAGAACTCACCAACGCCCATCTAGACGATATTGAACAGCGAAACACGCAGAGCAATAGCTTCATCACAATTGCTCGCGAACATGCACTAGCGCAGGCAAAAGCCGCAGACGCGCAGCGAGCCAACGGCGACGCCACACCGCTCACAGGCATTCCAATTGCCCACAAAGATATTTTTTGTACCGAAGGCCTGTTGACCACATGCGGGTCAAAAATGCTCAGTAATTTCAGCGCACCTTACAACTCAACTATGGTTGAGCGACTCAACGCTGCGGGAATTGTCACTGTAGGTAAAACCAATATGGACGAGTTCGCTATGGGCTCTTCCAATGAAAACAGTTTTTTTGGTCCTGTGACCAACCCATGGGATCGATCCAAAGTGCCCGGTGGGTCCTCAGGTGGTTCTGCGGCAGCAGGAGCCGACGGC
>QXZU01000131.1:28084-35499 GCA_009886205.1 K189A clade bacterium
TGCGCAACAGGCACAGACACCGGCGGGTCCATTCGTCAGCCCGCAGCGTTCTGCGGCATCACAGGTTTAAAACCCACCTACGGAAGAATTTCTCGGTACGGCATGATTGCCTTCGCCTCTAGTCTTGACCAAGCCGGCCCAATGACCAGAACTGCAGAAGACGCAGGCCTAATGTTGAGCTACATGTCTGGCTTTGATCCGCGTGATTCAACCAGCGCGAATCGCGAAGACGATTGGCTAAAAGCCATTGCCCACAACGGCATACCCAAGTTAGATCGTCCGCTAACCATCGGCTTGCCCAAAGAGTACTTCGCCGATTTAGCCAATGCTGACGTCATTGCGGCGGCCCAAGCCGAGCTCGCAAAAAACGGCCACACATTTAAAGAGGTAAGCCTGCCCCACACTCAAGCGGCAATACCTACCTACTATGTATTGGCGTCCGCTGAAGCTTCAACGAACTTGTCACGTTACGATGGCGTACGCTATGGACACCGCTGCGAAAATCCTACGTCACTACAAGATTTATACGAGCGCTCCAGAAGCGAGGGCTTTGGCGAGGAAGTTAAGCGTAGAATTTTAACCGGCACCTATACTCTTTCGGTGGGCTATTTTGATGCCTACTACATTAAGGCGCAAAAAATCCGCAGATTGATTTCCAACGACTTCAATAAAGTTTTTGAAGAAGTAGACCTGCTAATGACGCCAACCAGCCCGACACCCGCATTTGGGCTGAACGAACATGCCCAAGATCCGGTGGCCATGTATCAGCAAGATCTATACACGGTACCTACCAGCCTCGCCGGACTGCCGGCGTTATCGATGCCATGCGGTTTTGTAAACAATCTACCGATCGGCATGCAACTCATAGGCCCGGCATTTCGCGAAGATACAATTCTTTCTGTAGCCGCGCAGTTCCAACAGATTACGGATTGGCATCAACGTCACCCAGGAGAAACAGCGTGAATTGGGAAAGTGTGATTGGGCTAGAAATCCACGTTCAGCTAGCCACCAATAGTAAAATTTTTTCCGGTGCCAGCACCCACTATGGCGCCGAACCGAACGCTCAGGCGTGCGCTGTAGATTTGGGTTTACCCGGCGTGCTACCCGTACTCAATGAACGCGCTGTAGAAATGGCGATCAAGTTTGGCTTAGCCATTGGCGCCAAAATTAATCTGCATTCTGTTTTCGACAGGAAAAATTATTTTTACCCCGACCTTCCTAAGGGGTATCAAATCAGCCAATTCGAAACCCCCATTGTTGGTGAAGGCTCTATTGTCATCGCCTTAGAAGATGGGACAGAGCGCACTGTTGGTGTTACCCGAGCACACCTTGAGGAAGACGCAGGCAAATCCATTCATGATTTGTTTCCGGGGCAAACGGGCGTAGACCTTAATCGTACCGGCACACCCCTATTAGAAATTGTTTCTGAACCCGACTTCCGCACAGCGAAAGAAGCTTCTGCTTACTTCCGCCAAATGCACACGTTAGTACGCTACTTACAAATCTGCGACGGCAACCTAGCCGAGGGCAGCATGCGTTGTGACGCCAACGTATCTGTTCGTCCGTATGGGCAGGAAGAATTTGGCGAACGCACGGAAATCAAAAACATTAATTCCTTTCGCTTCGTAGAACGCGCAATTGACTATGAAATTGGTCGGCAGATCGACGTTTTAGAAAGCGGCGGAATCATTGAAAGAGAAACCCGCCTCTTCGATCCAGACAAAGATGAAACACGCTCTATGCGCAGTAAGGAATTCAGCGAAGACTACCGCTACTTCCCAGACCCTGACCTATTGCCTTTAACCTTCAGCCAAGCACTTGTTGATAAAATTGCACTGACGCTGCCGGAGTTACCTGACGCAAAACGTACGCGGTACGTAGAGCAACTAGGCCTTTCTGAATACGATGCCCGCGCTTTAAGTAGCGACCTAGACCGCTCGGAATTTTTTGAAGTGGCGGTTAACGCCTGCAATAATGCAAAGCAAGCGACCAATTGGATCATGGGCGATCTGTCAGCCTACCTAAATCGTAATAGCCTTGAGATCAGCGCAAGCCCAGTTTCAGCTGCCCAATTAGCAGTACTCATTACCCGTTTGGACGATCAAACACTGTCCTCGAAAACAGCCAAGACATTGTTTGATGGCTTATGGAATAAAGCCGATAGCAGTCAGGATGTTGATGCGCTGATCAAAGAAATGAATCTGGCCCAAGTCAGCGATGATGGAGAATTGACTCGCATTATCGAAAAACTCATTGAAGATAATCCTGCGCAATTTGAAGAGTTACGTAATGGCAAAGATAAAATGCTCGGATTTTTTGTCGGCCAAGTTATGAAAATGACTCAAGGTAAAGCCAACCCGCAACAGGTCAATGAAATCATCAGAGCAAAGCTATAGATAGCATTAGATGAATCTATAGCTGGCCTACCAAGCTGCGACACCTGATCCTAAATTGCGGCTTTTGGACGAAAGTCAGAGGCCGCGCGCAGTACGTCTCTGCGCGAAATTTGACCCACTAGAACCCCCCCATCCACCACCGGATATCGACGTCTATGTTCTCTGATAAATTTTTCAGCGAGGGTAAATATGTCGGTATCTGATGTCACCGTTTCAACATTAGAGCGCATAAAGTCAGCGACAATACCCACCGGCTCATTATAGTAGCTGTCTTGCACAACTACCTGTATCAGATCTACCTCCGACACAATGCCTACCAATGTGCCCTCTTCATCAACTACCGGCGCGCCAGAAATGCCATGCTTAAGCAGCAGGTCCATTGCGTCTACAACATTGGTCGTTAAGGTAAACGTTACCAAATCTGCAGCCATACAATCCTTCACTTTAAGTGATTTCATATCAACGTTCTCCTATCCTCATAAAGCGCTCCATAGCAAGCGCAATAAAAAACTTGCGCATCCTAATGTCTATTATTCATTGCTCCAAAAGACGCTCTGCCGATGCCTAAGACCCGCCGCACGACCCTGTAGCGCAATAAAATTTCACCCTGTACTTTCTCTATCAAGTAAGCGGGTTCAGCTTTGTTACCACGCCCAGAAATAGATAGCGACTAGAGAGCGACCAATGCGCAGGAAATGATTACCACTTGTGCGTTAACTTAGATACCGACCCATGGCGCGGAGCGGCCAGAGGGCTATAGATCGAGGGGTTGGAAGACAGTTTTTTCGCAAGTGCGCACTTGCGAGGGCGCTACCGCATTCCAGAGGGTGGAATACGGTCGTTTCAACTTCAGAGTCTCAGCAACACTTGTTGGAGCCGCCGAGATTCTGATCAAACTTACGCAGTATGGAACCTACGAAGCCTAAAAATCAGCCGCTAAGCTAGCTTTCTATGCCGTTCAAAATAGCGCGAATGCGCTTAGCGTTTACCCCTAAATCGGACCTTCCAACCCGGGATACGCTGCGAACATCGACAATGGAACCATTGGCCGTTGAACGAATTCGCACAACAACGTCATCTTTAAAACCAAACCAGAATGTTGTCGCGGTTGCTTCAATCATGCCGGCGGCGGTATCTTCGTTAACAATCTCTAGACCTAAATCTTGCAGAACAACCATCGCTTGATTGAACAAGACATTTGTTGGTTGCGAGCTAACCAAAGTTTTAACTTCTGGATACGCGGTCTGTTGTTGCTCAGCTAAGACCTCTGCGTCATAGGCCAGTGGGTTTGCACCTTCCGCTTCGCGAATAGCCACCAACTTATTAAAAACTGGCGGCTCTACAGTGTCCGTAGAAATATTATGAATGACCGGATGAGAAGTAACTGCCGAATACTGAACACCCAACTGGGCAAGGATCACTGCACTCAACAAAATGCCAATTAAGATGCCTGAACGCTCGGCCTTCAGACCTTTAGACAAACATACCGCGTAAGCAATGATGCCCAAAAACAAGCCCATTACTGACAAAACCGCAGCGCCAGTCAGAAACGTAAAGCCCGTGCCGTAGGGCCATAAGCCAATGCGCACGCCTATTGCACCCACCAAAACACAACAGACCGCCACAACGCCCCCTACCAGTATTGCTTTAGCCCACCAACGGCGCTCATCAATCATCGAGTCAGTCATATCTAATTTCCTTTAACAGTGCACAAGCCTATGCGGCTTCTATGTCTTTGTTGTCGTTTCAAATAGTTGCAAAAAGTAGCAAGCGGCTTTAGCTGATGGTGGCACCACCATCAACGACAAAATTTTGCCCAGTGGTAAAAGAACCCGCCGACGACGCCAAATAAACCGCAGCCCCGGCAATTTCACGAGGTTCACCAATACGCTTAAGCGGATCGCCCGCTGTGCGCACCTTTAAAACTTCTGGATCTTCCCATAGCGCTCTGGCGAAATCTGTACGCACCAACCCTGGAGATATAGCGTTCACCCGCACGTTGTCGCGACCATACTCTGTCGCAAGGTTGCGTACCAGTTGCAGATCCGCCGCTTTAGATATGCAATAAGCGCCAAGCACGGGACTACCGCGCAAACCACCAATACTGGAAACAATAATAATTGAACCGTCTTTGCGCTCGCGCATTTCCGGCAGCACCATATTCACCAGCCAATGGTTAGATTTGATGTTAACGCCCAAAATTTTGTCAAAAGCTTCATCGGGCAGGTCTTGCATTGAACCGTAGTAAGGATTCACCGCAGCGTTGCAAATTAGAATATCGATTTTGCCCAGCTTTTCGCGCGTGGTATCTACCAAGCGCTGCAGCTCTTCTTTGTGGCTGATGTTTGCAGGTATGGCTACGGCGCCACCAGTGGTATTGCTGTCGTCCCCGGCTACCTCACTATTAATGGCATTGGCGACCTCTTCACAGATATCCGATTTACGACTGCTGATCACCACTTTGGCGCCGTGTCGCGCCATTTCTTCGGCGATAGCACGCCCAATACCTTTACTGGAACCGGTTATGAGAGCGACTTTATTGGAGAGGTCGAAAAGGTTACTGGTCATACGCATGGCCTATATTTACGGAGATTGAATTTACGATGGGGGAGCAAAACAAAATACGCCCACAATTTCCACTTTTTTACTGACCTAATCCCTTGATTAGATACGTTTTGCTTGATTTGGTTTATAGTGCCGCGCTCAGCGAGCGAGTATTATTGTGAGCTAGCAACCTAATAAATTATTTCGATAGGAAAGAATCGTGACCGCACAATCTATGGAAGAGTTGGTGTCTTTGGCGAAACGCCGAGGCTTTATTTTTCAATCCAGTGATATTTACGGCGGACTGCAAGGCGTTTACGACTACGGCCCCCTGGGTGTGGAGCTGAAAAACAACCTTAAAGCTGCTTGGTGGCGGGCTATGGTTTACGAGCGCGACGATATTGAAGGGTTAGACGCGGCAATTTTGACCAACCCAACCACCCTGCGGCACTCTGGTCACGAAGCCACATTTACTGATCCGTTAGTAGATTGCCGAACCTGTAAAAGCCGCTGGCGCGCAGATCACTTAGAGGGCAACACTTGCCCAGGCTGCAATTCAGAAGATTTAACTGAGCCACGACCTTTTAACTTAATGTTTAAGACCCAGGTGGGTCCTGTGCAGGATGATGAGGGTAATTTTGCCTACCTACGTCCAGAAACTGCCCAAGCGATCTTCACCAACTTCAAAAATGTAGTGGACTCAACATCGCCCAAATTACCCTTTGGCATAGCGCAAATAGGTAAAGCATTTCGTAACGAAATCACACCGCGCAATTTTATCTTCAGGGTAAGAGAGTTTGAACAAATGGAACTCGAATTCTTCGTCATGGCGGGAGAGGACGAGGAGTGGCACAAAACTTGGGTGGAAACACGACTGGCTTGGTGGGCTGAGCAAGGCGTAGATTCAGACAACTTAGAGTTGTACCACGTGCCCGCAGATGAGCTGGCGCACTACAGTAAAGCCACAATAGATGTGATGTACCGATTTCCACATGGCGTTGAGGAATTAGAGGGCATAGCCAACAGAACAGACTTCGACCTAGGTTCACATACGAAGAATCAAGGTGACTACGACATCACGTCTAAGGTTGAGCCGAATACAGATTCAAATGCCAAACTGGTGATGCAAGATCTGGAGAACAAACGATGGCATATTCCTTATGTTATCGAACCGTCAGCTGGCGTAGATCGCGGCGTGTTAGCAATTATGAATGAGGCATACAAAGTGGAGACTTTGGAGAACGGTTCTGAACGAACGGTCATGTCATTCAAGCCACACTTGGCACCGATCAAGGTGGCAATTTTGCCTCTGAAGCGAAATCACGAGGGCATAGTCAACAAAGCGAAGGCGATCAAGAAAGATCTAATGAAGCTTGGCTTAGGCCGAATCTTTTATGAGGACACGGGTAATATTGGTAAAGGTTATCGACGTCACGACGAAGTGGGCACACCACTTTGCGTTACAGTGGATTTTCAGACCGTTGAAGAGGATGACACCGTAACCATTCGCAACCGCGATACCATGGCGCAAGAAAGAATTGCGGTTTCTGAATTGCCAGCTTACGTAACAGCGTTTATGCAGGGCTAATATTCGCAAGGCACGCTTACCTGAGAGTGACGTCACTCTGGGGTAAGCCCAGCAATGGAGTTCACTGCCGCACAGCGAATCTACAGTTTTTGGGCCATAAACCTTTTATCAAGGCTCTATGTGTCTCCTTTAGCGTTCTATTTTTCTACAAAATCCTCTGCTCGCTTCAAGAGACCATCAGCTCGATTCTCTGCGGCTTCCCTAAATTCCTCTCCTCCTGCATGGAAAACTACACAAGAAACCCCGCGAGAGTCTTCAAATATAATTGACCGCTCTACAGACGGAAACTCTGCTGTGCCCCATTCTATGCTTAGAGTGGAAAAAGAATATTTCCCAAACACTGCCACTAATTCATCACAATGAAACGATACACAATAACTAGCACTGATTTTGGAATTGAAACTCTTGGTCACTAAATTTGGATCAAATAGACGTACGAAGACACCTTCATGATCTATTCGAGTTGCGGTTTCTTTCCAACCTGTAAAATGATCCAGTAAGAAAGCATCGAAATAGGCTTCTCTGCATTCCGTAGCATTCGCCAAGTTAGATAGATTTGCTAGCAGTAGAATGCTTAACAGTTTTTTAGAGGTAGTGTGAAAAAGGAGCGGCGAAAATGAATTCGCCTCTACCTTCGTCAGATGCTTTGCAGATCTTCAAAGCAACAAAAAACCATCTACCTAGGTAAACGATTTGGCTCATTTTGCTTTGTCTGATTGCTTGAGCGCTTCTTTCTGACTTCTTTTAGAAGCTTTTCAGCCTCTTGGCTTTGGGCTTTCGTCTTTCGTCTTTCGTCTTTCGTCTTTCGTCTTTCGTCTTTCGTCTTTCGTCTTTTGATATGGTGGGCCCACCAGGACTCGAACCTGGGACCAATGGATTCACATTCT
>QXZU01000132.1:0-1767 GCA_009886205.1 K189A clade bacterium
TGCAAACTCAATTATTCCGGGTTCGTTATGGAGACGCCAAACGCATGTTGGCGCTGATTAACCTAGGCAAAAACAGCATGCTCTCTAAACGTGGTCATGGTGTGGTGGACGAGCGTACTAACGCGCTAATTGTTGTGGATATTGCGCCTAGGTTGGTGGCTATTGCCCAGGTGATTGAGCAGCTAGATATTCCGCTACAGCAGGTGGTGATAGAAGCGCGCATAGTCACAGCAAATAAGACCTTCAGCGAACAACTCGGTGTTAGCTGGGGTGCTCAAAGGCAAATTTTGGGTTCGTCCAGTGATGCCAGCATTGATCCCTTGCTCAATAATCAGACCACGGGAACCGTTGCAGCGGGTTTGTCATTGCCCGTGGCTCAGGCGGGGAGTACTACTTTTTCTCTAGGGCTTTCTAGGCCCAACTACGCGATAGATGTCGAGCTTTCGGCGTTAGCCGCACAAGGCGACGCAGAAGTTCTAGCGCGTCCTCGCATTGTCACAACTGATAAGTCTCCGGCGCTTATAGAGTCGGGGGTAGAGATTCCGTTTCAGGAGGCCAGTAGTAGCGGGGCGACGTCTACCGCATTTAAGGACGCGGTGCTGAGTTTGCGCGTAGTGCCGCAGATCACCCCAGATCAGCGCATTATTATGCAGTTGAATGTGAAGCAAGATACCGTGGGGCAAATTTTTGACGGCATCCCCTCTATAAACACTAATGCCATAGAAACCCAAGTGCTGGTGGATAATGGACAAACCTTGGTATTGGGCGGTATTTTTCAAGAGGATAAAAACAACGCCGAAACGAAAACGCCCTTACTTGCAGCCATTCCGTTAATAGGTCGACTATTTCGCCGCACGGTGCGCCGCGAAGACAAACAAGAGCTACTGATATTCATTACCCCCACTATTATCGCCGGACCTACAAGCGCACCGACGCAAAAAAATAGTACCCTCTTGGGGAGCGCTAGCAACGGGCCTTGAAAGCTAGCTCCCACTCGCATTCCAAGGTCGCTGACCCAGCACAAAGCTAATGCCTCATCGGGCGCAATTTGCCCTCGCGGATTTGCATACCTGGGGTACCGTTTTAGATTACAATTCTCGTATTCAAGACGAGGGCTACGCTTGGCCCCGGAATGACCTTCCCAATGGGTTGGTGGGTTCCCAAGCAAATGACATTACGCCACTCGTCTGCACATCGTAAAAATAAATAGGGGCTTTTTGCGGCCACGTAAACGCTGACAGTCTATGAGTGAGCAAAATATATTTTTAGTCGGATTGATGGCTGTGGGTAAGAGCACAGTTGGCCGTCAATTAGCGGAAGCATTAGACCGGCCGTTTTTTGACTCAGATCATGAGATAGAAAAGCGGGCGGGCGCAGAAATTGCCTGGATCTTTGATGTTGAAGGCGAGGTGGGCTTTCGCGACCGTGAAGAACAAGTCATTGATGATCTGTCACAGATGCAGGGCATTGTTATGGCCACTGGTGGCGGCGCAGTGTTGCGTGAAACAAACCGAAAAAACTTGGCGTCTCGCGGTGCAGTTTTTCATTTAGACAGTTCCTTAGAAAAACTCTACGCACGCACGCACAAAGATAAGAAGCGACCATTACTGCAATCGGCAGATCCCCGCAAGGTACTCAAAGATCTAAAGGAAAAACGCGCGCCGCTATATCAAGAAGTAGAGGATTACCGCATATCTACAGATCGCCAAAATGCGACAGCGGTGGTCCGCCAAATTATGCGCCACCTAGAAAAGCGCAAGTAGAAAA
>QXZU01000132.1:1867-3218 GCA_009886205.1 K189A clade bacterium
AACAATGCTTCCTTGTCCTGACAATTAAAAGGTCTCTAAAGAATTAATGAGTAATACAGCGAAAACGACAACTTCCGGCGATCAAAAGCTCATGGTGTCTTTGGGCGAGCGCAGTTATCCCATCTTTGTGGGCGATGTCGGGTTTTCGGATCCAGCAAAGTTAGCAAACGGCATAGTACCGTTTATCAAGGGCAATCAGGTTGCCGTGATCACTAACGAAACTATTGCGCCACTTTATCTTCAGCAAGTGCTCGCTGCATTAGGCAACCGACAAGTAGACGTTTTTCAAATGCAGGATGGCGAGCGCTACAAGAGCCTAGACACCTACACCCAGGTAATGGATTTTCTCCTAGAGAAGAAACACAACCGCAGTACCTGCTTAATCGCCCTAGGCGGTGGAGTAGTGGGCGATCTCTGTGGCTTTGTCGCGGCGACCTTTCAGCGCGGTGTAGATTTTATTCAAGTACCCACAACACTACTCTCACAAGTAGATTCATCCGTTGGCGGTAAAACAGCGGTAAACCACCCCGCTGGTAAAAATATGATCGGCGCGTTCTACCAGCCCTTAGCGGTGTTTGCAGATATTTCAGTGCTTACCACTCTGCCAGACAGAGAGTACGCGGCAGGCTTAGCCGAAGTTGTAAAGTACGGCATTATCTACGACGCAGATTTCTTTACTTGGATGGAAGACAACGCTCAAGCGTTAGTGCAACGGGACAAGTCAGCGCTCACTCATATCATCACACGATCGTGTGAAGTCAAAGCAGCCGTTGTAAGCGAAGACGAACGCGAAGGCGGACGCCGAGCTATCCTTAATTACGGACACACGTTTGGTCACGCCATCGAAAAGCTACTTGGCTACGGCAAATTGCTACACGGCGAAGCCGTTTCAATAGGCATGGTCATGGCGGCCCGGCTGTCGGTCGAGTTCAGTGGATTACCGTTAGAAGACAGCCAGCGCATTGAAAAACTCCTACAGCAACTCAACCTACCAGTATCTTTGGAAGGTCTAGCGTTAAAATCCGGAGACATGATCGAAGCCATGGGTATGGACAAAAAAGTGGTAGATGGTGCGTTGAGATTTATTGTTGCGGATCAGATGGGCGCAGTGCGAGTGGCCGCAGATGTGAGCATTGTAGCCCTAGAAAAAACGTTGGCAGAATTTTGTTAATCCTGAACCGACCGAAAAAAAGCAGATTTACTCGCTATGCACGGAAGGTATTAAGTGTGGCGGTTGTATTGCTGTTGCTACATGGCGCAAACGCTTTGGCGGCAACGTCAGGTGAAAACCTAAATAGTGAGAGCGATACCCAACAAACCATTAACGACGCCGAGTGGCTGCTTAAGCAAA
>QXZU01000133.1:0-10164 GCA_009886205.1 K189A clade bacterium
CACCCAGGAGAGATACGCTTCAATCAAACACTGTCTAATTGAAGCGCAAGAGCTCCGAGAGAAAGGTATTGGTGAAATGAGAGGACACTGAGTGCGTTCGCACTAGCGCTGAACTGTGACATACCCGCAACGATAAGTTTACAAAGTTCAGAGGGTATTTGGTCGAAAGACACAGCAAAGTATCTGCAACCTAGTCAGTACAGTTGCCTGCGTAAACTCTTACGTAGTCAACCAGCAGTTCTCCAGGCAGCGCCTTCTTATCTATTTCTTTGCCCAAAGTGCCGCCCAGGGCAAGATTCAAGATCAGAAAAAATGCTTTATCTTCGAACACCCAAGGGTGAGGTAATATTTCTTCTGGGGTTACTGAGCCATATTGCTTGTCGTCAACATACCAGCGAATTTCACCAGGCACCCACTCAACCGCGTATGTGTGAAAATCTTCGCCCCAAATCACAGGGGTCAAAATTGATTCACTGTAATGGACATTGTCTGGCCAAGTATCGCCAAAATGAATTGCGCCCAATACTCTGTGGGGCTCGTGGCCGCTATTTTCGAGGATATCTATCTCCCCTTCCAAAGGCCATTTCTTACGCGCATCTGCGGGCATTAGCCAAAACGCAGGCCAATAACCTTTGCCTAAGGGAAGTTGCATACGGGCTTCGAAGCGACCGTATTTTTGCGCAAAATGATTTTCAGTAGTGATCTTCGCGGAGGTATAGGCACGCTCCCCCTTACGCTGTTGCTTGGCCACAATATGCAGCACACCGTCTTTAACAAACGCATTGTCAGGCGAGTACCACTGTTCCTCGTCATTGCCCCAGCCACAGATTCCTTGGGCGCAGCCATCGCCTTGAGCATGTGACCAGCGAGTACCGTCTAATTCAGCGCCGGAAAACTCATCCTGCCAGACTGGCGTATCACAAATACCTGCCAGCGCCGAGCCAGGCGCAATAGACACCACCCAACCCAGCAATAATGCGGCAAGCCCCTTATTCAAAGCGCTACCACCAAGTGACATAGAAGGCCGCCAAAATAAGTGCCACTAAAACTGATGCGAAATTAAACCCGGTAGAAGTAGCAAAGTTGACTTCCGATAATTCCACTGCACCGCTTTGTGGTTGAGGGCGAAGCGCGGAGACCACCAACGCGAGCGCTGCGCAAATCACAAAGACCAAGCCAACTCTGTCAATAAAGGGTAATTCTGGCCACAGAATCTTAAACAAGAACGAGAACACGGCAGAGCCAATTGCCGCTGTTAGGGCCGCGTCAGCAGTCGTCTTTTTGTAAAAAATACCAAGCACGAAGATCACCACAATGCCCGGCGTGAAGAAGCCGGTGAACTCTTGTATGTATTGGAAGGCCTGGTCGAAGTTACCCAGCAATGGTTGCGCGGTGATCATTGCTATAACCATAGCGATTGCAGCAACCCAACGCCCGACAAGGACAGGGTTGGTATCAGGGTTACCGCCAAAATGCGGGTACACGTCTAGGGTAAAGATTGTCGAAATACTATTCGTCATAGACGCAAGGCTAGAGACAATTGCAGCAAGCAGTGCGGCGAATACCAGTCCTTTTATGCCTTCAGGCAGCAATGTCATGGCATTGGGATAGGCTTGGTCTGGAGACGATCCACCGCCATCTAAGACGAACATGGCGATACCTGGCAGTACCACGATAACCGGCATAAGCAGCTTTAAAAATGCGGCGAAAGCGATGCCCTTTTGTGCCTCGTCTAGGCTCTTAGCCGCCAAGGCTCGCTGGATTATGTATTGGTTGAACCCCCAATAGGAAAGGTTCATAACCCACATGCCGCCTATCAGCACTGAGAGTCCTGGCAGACTGGCATAATGCGGGCTGTCTGTGCTCAAAATCATGTCGAATTTTTCAGGCGCGCGATCCATCAAAATGCTCATGCCGCTGATTATGCCCTCTCCGCCGGAGACCTCCTGCAACAAGATCCACGCAATTAGCAAGCCGCCAAACACCAACAGCGTCACCTGAATAATGTCGGTAAACGCCACTGCTTTCAGGCCACCGTAAAGCGAATAGGCTATTGAAAATACACCAAGGAAGATCAAGCCATAAATTAAATCTACGCCAGCGACCGTATTAATGGCCAGCGCACCTAGCCAGAGAATTGCGGTCAAGTTTACAAATACGTACACACCCAGCCAAAAGAACGCCATAACGGTTCGCACTCTGCCGTCGAAGCGCTGTTCAAGAAACTGCGGCATGGTGTAAATGCCTGACTTAAGAAACACCGGCAGCAAATACTTGCCCACTAGAATGAGCGTAATGGCGGCCATCCATTCGTAGGATGCAATCGCCAGCCCTATGGCGTAACCAGACCCAGACATACCAATAATCTGTTCAGCCGAAATGTTTGCGGCAATCAGCGACGCACCAATGGCCCACCACGGCAGCGCATTACCCGCAAGAAAGTAGTCGTTGGAATTTTTGGCTTGACCTGCGCTTTCTCTGGAAATCCACTGAGCCAACAAAAATAGGGCCACCGCGTAAACGGCAACTATGGTGAAATCAATTGATGAAAGCATTTTGTATTCCTAGATTTAATTCGCCGAGGTTTAGCTCTAAGCGCTCTATTCGGGACAGATCAATAAGGCACCACTGGGCGCTGTCTGCAAAACAGCCACCTCAGCGATTTTCAATCCAAATGTGGATGATGCAGAAATCACCAATGGCGTTATCACCTTGCCAAGGTCCGCACCGGCAGCTTCAAAACAAGCTAAGGGAACAGCCACTTGCTGCCAGCCTTGAGCCGAAACTTGAGAGAACGCTGCGGTCATATCTAGTTCGCCGGTACACGGAAAACCACAATCCATGCGCATAGCAACCGCAGACTTGGGAGCTGTAGCCACTTGATAAGTTAACGAGAGCACACCCCCTAGTTCGCGCAGTTCGGTAAAATCTACTGGCGAATCGGACTGCCAGTAAACTTGGCTTGCATCGTCTGCACCTTCTGCACTTTCACGCCATTGCAGCAATCGAGCGTCCTCTTGCACAAAGCGGTCAATCGACGATAGCGCTAAGCCACCTTTGCGCGTTGCGGCGTTAGCGCCAGTAACTGGCACGCTCCAATTTTCTGCGTCGCCAAGAAACAGCTGCCATGGCGCTTTGGTGTTGCCAGAAAAAATAATTCGATCCAACCCAACCACTTCCCCTAAGGGCTCTTCAATTAGGTCTGCGGCCAAATTCTGCGCTTGCTGATAATCTAAACCATACCCGTACGGAAAAAGAACATCGGTCACTGGCAGGCCAGCGTCAGCCTCGTTGATGTCGCGGTTAGGCCAGTCAAAAGATAAACGGCCAGTAAAGTCATAGCGCGCATTACCACTGGCATCAGACAGCAATACATCGGCAACGCCGCCGCCTTCCGAGCCGGGTAACCAAGCCACTACAAACGCATCAGAAGCATTTATGTGTGCGTTCACCCATAAAGGTCGCCCTGTCAGTAATACACTGACCACCGGAATTCCGTCTGCTTGCAACTTTTGCAAAACACTTAAGTCGCGGTCATAACCTTGCTGCCAAGAGAGCGAGCCAACATCACCTTGACCTTCGGCATAGGGCGACTCTCCAAACACGACAATAGCCACATCTGGGCGTGCTTTATAATCAGCAGAGGCTGCTAACTCGACATTGCCACCCGCAGCGTCAGCCGCGGCTTTGATCCCTGCATAAACTGATGTTGCACCGGGGAAATCGGAATTTGCGTTACCCGTGCCCTGCCAAGAAATGGTCCAACCACCGGTTTGCATCTGAATACTGTCAGCGCCAGATCCAGCGACTAAAATTTTGCTATCCGCTTTCACCGGCAGAACCCCGGCATTATTTTTCAGCATCACGAGGGACTTTCGCACAGCTTCCTGAGAAATTTGACGGTGCGCATCTGAACCTATTTCGACCCTGTGGTCGAGCGCACGGATTGAAGGTTTAACACCATCAAACAAACCGATCTTGTATTTCACCAACAAAATGCGGCGCACGGCATCGTCAATCCGAGCCATGGCAATCTCGCCGCTATTCACTTGCTCAACGGTGTTAAAGAGCAAGGCTTTCCAATCTTCTGGCACCATAATCATGTCAATGCCAGCGTTAATGGCCTGAGCACAGCGATCAACAGTACAGCCTTCCACTTGTCCTACGCCGTTCCAATCACTCACAACGAAACCTTGGAACCCCAATCGACCTTTCAACACATCGGTGATGAGCGCTTTGTTGCCGTGGATTTTGTCGCCATTCCAACTATTGAACGAAGCCATGACCGACAAGACACCGGCATCCAATGCGCGGTAATAGCCCTGACCATGAACTTTAAGCAACGTTTCTAGGTCTAGTCGCGTATCCCCTTGGTCAACGCCCCGGTAAGTACCGCCATCACCAATAAAGTGTTTTGCCGTCGCCGCCATGCCCTGCTCTTGGATGGCCGCCACCACTTCATAAGCATAATCGGCAACAATGGCCGGTCGGTCGCTGTACGCTTCGTAGGTACGGCCCCAGCGATCGTCTTCCGCGACCGCTAAAGTGGGCGCAAAAATCCAATCTATGCCTGTGGCTTTTACTTCTACCGCTGTCGCTGCGCCAATACGCCCGATGAGTTTAGGGTCATTAGCAGCGCCTAGCCCAATGTTGTGTGGAAACAGCGTCGCGCCGATAACGTTATTGTGTCCATGTACGGCATCAGTGCCCCAAATGGTGGGGATGCCTGCATTTGCGGCAGAAACCTCTCGCGACGCATCGTAATAGGCATCGGCCAAATCAACCCACGCCTGAATAGAGGCATATTTTTCGTTATTGGGAAACGACCCGCCGCCATTTAAAACACTGCCAAGCCCGTAGGTGCGCATGTCATCAGGGGTAACATGCTTTATTTCGCCCTGAATCATCTGGGCTACTTTCTGCTGTAGTGTCATTGATTGCAGCAATTGTTCAACAGCCGCTGTGTCTTCTGCGTTATATAGACTGGTGTCTGAACTGATGTTTTGGGCTGCCTCTTGACCTTGCGTATCGCCGCTCATAGGTATGTCCTCATTGGCACTACATGCGCCCAGCAATGTCCCGAGCAAAACCAACCATCCAGCAAAAAAACATCTATAAGAAATCTGCAAAGTCATCTGTTATCCGAAACGAATTGGGCTTACAAAAGCCAAAATAGAGGCGAACTAAACCGCCTACTCCCTCACCCTTAACTGTAGGCAATGGGCACCCAATACAGAATCCCGAATGAGACGAGTAGGCTTTGGCACGCGCCAAAGCGGATGTTATGTAGGCGTAATTGAGCCGCGTTTAGGTTGGCATTGCTTTGCAGTAGTGATCAATGAAGCGCTGATGGCTGGGCAACTGTCGAACCAAGTTACCCACCGAACCATGAATGCCTGACAAGAACACTTTCAGCTCGTCGTCACTCATCATATTAACAATTGGGTGATACTGCTCTGGCATCAAACCCTGACCCAACATGACTTGCGTCCATGAGTTTTCGCCAAACAACTCTGTGGGCACCTTAAAGACGCGACCCGCTTGCTTAAACAACTCAATACGATGTTGCAGCGAATCTGGAATGGGCATGGAACTACAGTGACGCCAAAAGGCCGTGTCTCGACGGTTGGTCACGTGGTAGTGCAACACAATGAAGTCGCGAATATTTTCAATTTCAAACTTCATTTGGTTGTTGAACTCTTCTACGTCCGGCTGTCTCACGCCATCATAAGGGAACATTTGCATTAGGCGAATAATCGCGCGTTGCGCCAAATGAATACTGGTGGACTCTAATGGCTCCATGAACCCACTGGCCAAGCCCATGGCTACAACGTTTTTATTCCAATGCTTGCGCCTAGATCCGGTTGTGAACTTAATGACCCGAGGGTCAGTTACGGTGGGGCCTTCCACATTACCCAGCAACTTGCTTGTGGCCTCATCGTCAGACCAAAACTTGCTGCAAAAAACCATTCCGTTACCCACTCTGTGCTGTAGTGGAATGCGCCACTGCCAGCCCGCCTCGTGAGCTATTGATCGAGTATAAGGAATTGGCGGCGCGACACTTTCTGTCTGTACAGCCACTGCGCTGTCGGCTGGCAACCAGTGACTCCAGTCGTCATAGCCGGTGTGCAGTGTTTGTTCTATCAGCAGCCCGCGGAAACCTGTGCAATCAACAAAAAAGTCCCCTTCAATCAACTGACCCGATTCAAGCGTCACCCCTGTGATGAAACCTGTTTCTGGGTGTTGCTCAACGGCCTTAATTTTGCCTTCCTGACGCACCGCCCCATTGTCTTCCGCAATACCGCGTAAAAACTTAGCGTATAAGCTGGCATCAAAATGATAGGCATAGTTCAGTGCGCTATTTGGCAGCACAGCAAAACGGTTATCTTTAGCTGCGGCCCACTCGGTGCAGTATTCACCATACTCTTCGCTGATGCCCATTTTGTGCCCTTTCAGCCAGAAATGCTGAAAGCCCGCCGCCCAACAATCTTTGCCTGTGTAGCCAAAGGAGTGAATGTAGTCCTCGCCAACATCACGCCAATTCTCAAATGAAATGCCCAGCTTGAAGGTACCCTGCACTGCAGAAACAAAATCCTGCTCTTTAATTTGCAGCAACTCATGCAGCGTAATGAGTGTTGGAATAGTCGCCTCGCCTACACCCACTGTGCCGATTTCATCGGACTCAATCAGCGTTATGTCTAGGGTTTTACCCAGTAACTTAGAAAGTGCTGCGGCTGCCATCCAACCAGCGGTGCCGCCACCTGCAACCACAACCTTATGGATTTTAGGAGTTTCCATATTGTTCACCTTTATTTTTGCAATTTGTTATTGATTCAATTTATTCAGTAGATTTGCCCGCAAGCGTCTCGCTGCGGTGTCGTCCAATGGACTAAGGCTGCCCCGGCCCACTTCGGGGATGTGCGCGTAAGTTTCTTCATCAGCAGAAAAAACATAATGCTCAAACATGTGCTTCCACCCCTCGCGCTGCCGCTTAGGTAAATCGCGGATAGACAGCATGGCATTCATCAAGGCCGCCGACGGCGACCCCAGTGCAGGTAGAGAGTTGCACCACCAGTAGTTAACGAGCAGGTTAAACTGGCTAAAAGCCTCCACCTGATGCCACCACATACTGGGTATAAACAGCGCATCGCCAGCCTTCATTTCAGCAATCTGGGCGTGCTCTAACGCTTGCGCAAATTTTGGGAACTTGTGCAAATCTGGGTTACGGAAATCTACCATGCTGATGGCCTGACCCGACGGAGTCTGATCTACAGGCCCCACATACAGGTTGCTCACCTGTTCTGGCGGAAAAAGCGTAAATCTGCGTTCACCAGACACCACGCAGGCCATGTTGTCTGGAAAATCATAATGAGCAGAAATACTGGTCTGATTGCCCAACCAAAAACTCACCAACGGATCTGGAAATGGAATGGGTATGTCGTTGTTGTCACGAAACCCAGGCAACCAGCGATCAATCATGGTTGAGCCAACGTAGATAGCCTGTGCCTTGTCTGGCGCTACTTGCTGCTCAGCAAGCCGCAGTAACACCTGCTCAAGAGGCGCTGAACCGCTGCGAAAATTGAAACCAGTGAATTCATCGTTATAAAAAAAGCGCCCGCCAATTGATGGCGGCCCGATGTACGCCGTAACAGGGTGCTCGGTAAAATAGGGCTGTAGGTATTGGCCCGCCTCAGCAAGCCCGCCACAACCGCGCACTGCGGGCCAGTCGCCCACCAATCCCTCAAGCAGTACCGGTTCACTGGCGTCAAATACCTCAGGGGGTATTGTGCTAGGTGTGCAGTTTGCTATGCGCTTGACTGATTTTGCGACGTCAGTCATAGCTTAGTCTAGCGACAAATTTTTGCGATCAACAAGTTTTTCCATACTTGCCATCGAAGCGATCACCATAAACAACGGCGCGAGAAAGCCCTTTTCGCTGAACATTTTCAAAGTTTCTCCTGCTAAATCTTTCAACTTATCTTCGTTGACGGTTTGAAAGCCAAGCAACTGATTTTGCGAGCCGTCTTTCAGCTCTATCTCCAAGGTAACGGTTTCAAGTAACTCATGCGCTTGTAACGCGCGGACGAAATCGATGCCGTGCGCATAGCCTTCGTGCATGCTTTCAAGCAGATTGGCCATTCTTTCAAGGTAAGGGGTTGTGCCACCCAACGGCTCAAACAGGCGCTCGCCCCGCTCCGTACTCAACTTAGGACTTTGCGTATCAATGGACACCATCCGTTGATGCTCACCGTTAGGGTCGTCCTTCTTTTTCTGCGTGCCTATTAAAAAAGGCTCGCGCTGGACGCTTGCGGGAATATAGCTTGCGTCCCAACCACGGTCAGTAAGAAACAAATTCTCTTTTTGCTGAAAGCCAAATAACGCAACGGGGTATATTTCTTCGTTGTTCTGATCTGCAAAAAATAAAATAGGGTAATGCGCTTGGACATTACGAAACTCCGCAGGAAACGTTACTGCGTACATTAAGTCGTCGCCAAGCTCTGCGGAATGATCAGTAATCACGCGCATATCTTGGTGATCGACATTATTCAGTAAGGCGTAATTTTTCAAAATACTAAGTCCCTTTAAAGTAAAGTTATTGAGCCGCGCTGAGCATAGACGTTATTAGCGCTCTATTGGTGGGTAACAGTGCACTCATTTGCTCAATTTTGTCTCGATTCACCGACAACAACTGCTCCGCACGCCCTTTCATCTGCGCGTAGCTTGCGCGATTAGATTCTGTGTATTTGGGCGAAAAACCCATGCCGTACAACACGTACTGATAACTCGCTGAAGGAAAGAGTTCATCAATCCGCGGCGCGTCATCATGCCAAGGTGGTTGCTGCTGCCACAGTTGGATTTTTTCCTGCAGCCTTTGCGGACACCCTTGCATGCTACGAGCCTCGCGCCAGTAGTCGCTGTCGTCGCGCTGGCTAATGACGTAATGCAGTTTCAAAAACTCAATTATACTCTGCCAATGGTAACTTAACTTTTCGTTAAAACGCTTAGCGACGACATTCATCACCTCGGCGTTGCGCGGAAAGTGCTCACACAAAATATTTGCTGACTGCTCAACAAGCGCCAACGCAGAGGCTTCCAGTGGCTCGATAAAACCAGCGGACAAACCCACGGCTAAGCAGTTATTGACCCAAAAATTTTCCCGGTATCCTGGCACGAAATCTATTTCGCGAAAGGTTAAAGATGCCCTATCTGCATGAGGCGCTGCGTCTTTAAGGTAGGCATACAGGGTTTCATGGGCTGCGGCTGAATCTACGTGCGCTGATGAGTGGACATAGCCTATGCCGCGCCTGGTTTGCAATCCAATGTCCCACACCCAACCCGCTGATTGCGCAGTAGCTCTGGTTGTCGAGGCAATGGGGGAGGACTTTTCCTCGTAAGGTACTTGAACCGCAATGGCTCTGTCGTTAAACAACGTGTCCTTTACGCTCACCAGATCAACGCCGAACTCTCCTGAAATCAGCAGTCCTTTTTGCCCCGTACAGTCGACAAATAGGTCGCCAGCAATGCGGGCACCATCCGCCAAAATCAGCTCTGCAATATCGCCGTTCTCAGCGCGCTCCACGCAGCTCAGATCGCCAATTTGATGCATAACACCCAACCGGGTTGTTACGTGGCGCTGTAAAAATGTTGCGAATTTTCCGGCGTCAAAGTGATAGCCGTAGTTAACATTAAATGCGAACTCCGGTGTGCCTGTTTGTTTTGGCCCTTTACCCGCTGAAGCAATGGCTGCTTGAGGCGTTACGAAATCCGCAAAACTGGCGTTTCTACCGTGACTCAACCAATAATTTGCTAGGTTAATACTGGAATATTCAGCTGGCAGACTAAATGGGTGGAAGTAGCGGTCGTCCTTGCTGGCGTTGCGCCAACCGTCAAACTGAGTACCTTGCTTAAAACTTGCATCGCACTCACGTAAAAAATCTGTCTCTGCAACGCCAATTTTTTGCAACGTTGTGCGCATCGATGGCCAAGTGCCTTCGCCCACACCTATGATCGGGATATTCGCAGACTCTAGTAACGTGATGTGTAAACCGGCATTTGTGCCCTGACCGTGTTCGGCAGCCAGCAACCCGGCGGTAATCCAACCGGCACTACCACCCCCTACTATCACTACACGCTTTACGCCTTGATCCATCGTTATCTTTCTCT
>QXZU01000133.1:10264-28763 GCA_009886205.1 K189A clade bacterium
CCACCCCCTACTATCACTACACGCTTTACGCCTTGATCCATCGTTATCTTTCTCTTTCTCTGTCTCTGTCTCTGGCTCTGTCTCTGTCTCTGTCTCTGTCTGTCATCTCGACTCTTTTTCATTGGGCAATAATCACTGCCCTCGTTAGTCATTTCAAACGCTTTTCCTTGAACAAAAAAAGGCCACCAAAATGGCAGCCTCTTTTCACTTTGACCTAAGTCAAAGTTAATCTAACCCGATACCGAAAAGCCTAGAAAGTATATCTAAGACCTAACTTGTATCGTGTTCCAGACTGTCCAGCAAACAGAGTTTGCTGCTTTGTACGACCATATACATGAGTCGTTTCATTGGTCAGGTTGATCACGTCCATGTAAACCACTGCCTGATCATTGAGGTCATAGCTCGCGCTAATATCCCACTGACCATAAGCCGCAACATAAGTTGGTGGCCCAGCGCCTACATTGGCTTGACCTGTTCCGGCCAAGAAATCATCACGCCAGTTATAGGCGATTCTCGCTTGGATACCGTTCTTGTCGTAGAAACCAATTAGGTTGGCAGAATCACCAAAGCCGTTCAGTACAAACTGCTGCGCTAGGTTCATGTTGTCGTAACCTACATCCGCATCAACCAATGTCGCGTTGGCAATTACACCGAAGCCGCTGGTACCAAAGTTGTGCTGAACGTTAAGTTCCCAACCGTCCATTGTTGCCTCTTGAATATTCACCGGCACCGTTAGATTGAACTCTGCCACAGTATCACGACCTGCAACACCAGTAATGGTGCCCGCAGCTGCGTCTACACCTGGTGAGGTCGCTCTATTGGCCAATATCCATTCGCGCACCTCACCAGTTGTAGGACTTCCACCAATGGCGGTAACCGCTTCCTGGTACAAAGCACCCTGAGCTGGGTGAGGTAGATTAAACAGAGGCTCGCTTACAGACGATGAACCAATGAAGTTCTTCACATCTTTGTGGAAGTAACCCGCTGAAACATAGCTGCCTTCGCCATAATAATATTCAAAAGATAAGTCGATATTTTCAGATTCGAAAGGCAACAACCCTGGATTACCTCGGCTACCTGTACCACCGTCTACGCGAACGAGTTGGTCAATGGTTATGCCGCCTTGGATATCGCCATAATTCGGGCGTGTCATCGTCTTACTGAAAGACGCACGACCCACTATGTTATCTGTAATGTCCATCTTAAAGTCTAAGTTAGGCAACCAGTTATCATAACTACCGGATAGTTGAGTAAAGTCTCCGCTACCTTGAACCGCGCTGAATTCATTACCACCCACCCAGTCTATGCGACTGTAGTTAGGCGCTAACGCACGCGAGTCCACATCAGTATCTTCGTATCGAGTACCAAAGCGAACACCAACCGGCTTGCCAAACAACTCACCAGACATATTCAATTGAAAATATGCTGAGGTAGATTCTTCGTCGGTGTAGCGGTCAGAAGTATAGACGCTTGATGCGCTAAGCCCTGTGCCACTGTCGCCTGCTGTGCTGAAGGTTGTTGCGTCGCCAGATGCCTGAAGCGCTTCTGTACGAGCAATCAATGCTGGCATGTCGAACTTAAAGTAGTCAGTGATCAGACGAGGATCATTGCCACCAGAGAATTCGTCAAACGCACCGGCTGAGGAAGCTGGTGTCAACAAGTCAGCAATAGCGCCGCGTTCGGATACGCCACCCCATGCATCACGTTGCACAACAGAACCCGCAGAGCGGTTGTTTACTTCAGTGACTTGAACACCGAAGTCAATGCTGTCAATAAAGCGATCGCCAGCAAACTCAAAAGTACCGGACAACTTAGTTTGATCTAGATCCATTCTTGAGAAATCGTTAGCAAATACACTACCAGTAACAATCATATCGTCTGCAGACAACGGATCAGACAAATCTAATTCAAGAATGGGTAACTCACCGCCAAAGTGTGTGGTGGTCTTGTTTCTGCTAAATGCTGAAATCGCCAACTGTGATGCACTACCAAAAGGACTGTTTGGTGATTTTATCGCGCTAGAGTTGTGATGGTCTAAAGCCAAGGTCAAGCTATCGGTCGCATCCCAAACAATATTTAGACCAGTAGATCTATTTTCCGACACTGTACCGTCAGCACCTGCCGCCATAGCATAGTCGCCAGCGCCGCCATTGTTTTCTGCATAGAATACAGGCGAAGCGTTAGGACCGTCTGTCCATGCACTTTCTTGTCCGCCAAAGTTGAACCACGCAGAATAGTTGTTAAACGTACGCTCAAGTTCTAACTCTGAGTAGGTGTAGTCCAATGTTGTGGTAACACGTTCCATGGGCTTCCACTGCATAGTCAATTGACCATTAGTACGAGTAGAACTCCATTCCGCTAATTCATAACCGGTATTCTGCGGTACTGAGTAACGCTCGGTTTCTTCAGTTGGGCGATTGGCTTGGTCGTCGCCATAAGGAATGCCACCCCACTCAGATGGTCCAGCCGCACACCAACAGTTACTCACATTACCGTTGAAAGTTCTCCACCCGCCAACGCTGGCTGTATTTGCGCCGTTGTCGCGCTCTTGGCGAACTGCGCTCAATGCAACACCAAAAGTATCGTCTTCGAATGTGTTTGAGAAAAGTGCTGAAACTTCTGGCGTTAAATTTTTACCAGTAGAAGTTGACTCATCGTGTGCGCCAGAAACGCTCACTGTGGCCTTGAGACCAGGAGACTCTAAAGGACGGGCAGTACGAATGTCTAAGGTAGAACCGATACCACCTGAAGGTACATCTGCTTTACCACTTTTGAGTACGCGTACTGAACTGATACCTTCGGATGCTAAGTTACCAAAATCAAATGAGCGTCCTAGACCACTGGCTGTGGGCATTTGACGACCATTAAGTAACACGAGGTTAAAATCTGGACCGAAGCCACGAACGGTTACTTTTGAACCCTCGCCTCGATCACGATCAATGGCTACACCGGTAATACGCTGAAGAGACTCAGCTAGGTTACTATCCGGGAAATCGCCGATATCCTCAGCTGAAATCGCATCAACAACACCCGCACTTGAGCGTTTAATGTCAGCTGATTTCTTTAAACTTTCTCGAATACCGTAAACAATCTGCTCCTCTACGACGTTAGCTTCATCAGCGACCACAAATCCACCGGAAAACGGCAAACCTAGGGCTAATGAAATGCCAGCCGCAAGCGGTGCTTTTCTAAACTTAATAACTTTCATACTTCTCCCAAGACGCATGTACGACATCGATCTTTTGGCTCAACGGCCAATTCAATCTGAGTGTACTTTTTTATTTTTGGACATTCTTAATGGACTTTCATGGGGCCTCACTGCAAACCAAGCGCGGTCCCACAAATAACTTCTTCTCCAGAGCGTAGACTCAAACAAAAAGCTCGAGACTTCATCCCATATGCGGTGAGAGGGCTTAAAGACAAGACAAGATGGTTCAACGGCGGATTTTTGCGATCACTTTACGGAAATTGCGGCTGACCTTTAAAGTGACGTCATTTGAGAGCAGCAGTAAGCTTTCACCCCTCGGCAGGGACTCTAAGCCGATCACCTTTTTCACGTTGACCATGGTCGAGCGGTGGATACGAGCAAACATGCTTGGCGGCAACTTACCCACCAAATCTTTCATAGTACTGCGCATAACGTGGGTCACAGCGCCGACATGAACGCACATATAGTCGCCAGCTGCGTCGATCCAGTCGATGTCTTCAAAGCGCACCAGCACAGTATGCACGCCGTCGCGAATCGCTAGTCTGTCAGGCTGACCGGAAGTGCCATCAAGTTCCACCTCGTAGCTTTTTTTCTCTGCGCTATCGCTGTTGATATCGCTGTTCGTATCTCTGTTCCTATCGCTGTTCGTATCGTTGATAGTAGCCAAGGCGCTAAGGACCGTAGATTTATCCACACCAACGTCTTTTAGCTGATAGCGCTCCATCGCCCTATTAATGGCTAAGCCAAGGCGACTCGGGTCAATGGGTTTCAAAATGTAATCCACTGCATGCATGTCGAACGCACGCAGCGCGTATTGGTCAAAAGCGGTGACAAACACAACCATTGGAAGAACATCTGCCTGCAGTTTCTTGACCACATCGAAGCCGCTGAGCACCGGCATATGAATGTCTAAAAAAACCAGATCCGGCTGTAGCAGCTGGATTTGTTTCACTGCATCTTTGCTGCTGCGACACTCAGCAACCACCTCAATACCGTTGTACTGCGCCAGCATAGAACCCAGCAGTTTTAATGCTAAGGGTTCGTCATCAACCAGTATTGCTGTCAATGCACCCATGCTATGAGCCTGCTAAACGCAGTGGCAGTAACAGATTCGCCTGAAGGCCGCCTAAATCTGCGGCGCCAATATCCAGGAACGACTCCTCGCCATACAGCGTCTTCAGACGCTGACGAATATTGGTTAACCCAACACCAACACCTTGGGGAGCAAGCACAGTGACCACCTCTTCATCCGCTCCAGAATCAGCTACAGAAATACTTAAACTTCCGCGTTCAACGGCCGCTGCAATTCTGATAACGCCGCCCGTCTCAGAGCGCGCAATGGCATATTTAATCGCATTCTCGATGAGCGGCTGCAGAAGAAGACTTGGCACTAGAGACGTTTGAGCCTCTTCAGAAATTTCGAAAATCACTTTCAGTCGATCTTCAAATCGCGCCTGCTCAATTTTCAAATACAAATTCACAGCTTCGATTTCTTTACTTAGTGGCACCTCACCCACACCACCATTGTCCAAGGAATAACGCAGAAAGCGGCTCAATTGCACAATCATATCGTTGGCGCGAACAGATTCTGCCGAATTAACCAACGAGGAGATCGCGTTCAACGTGTTAAAAAGAAAGTGTGGATTGAGTTGGTAGCGCAGCAACTTCAGCTGCGCCTCTTGAGCCGCAGACTCCGCTTGTGTGCGCTTGAGTATTTCCTCTTTTTGCGCTGAGGCCAGTTCTTGCAGATTTTTGGTTTCTTGCTGCAACAGCCGGTAATACTTAATGCCATGATAAAAAGCAGTCCAGCAGCCGAAAATAAAAATTGACGAAAACAACCAACCACCAAAATCTGACCAAAGATCAGATTCGTTGGTCATCATGAGAAAAAGCGAAAGGCGCGAAGCCGACCACAACGCCGAAAAGAGTAGTGTTGCTACAATAATCACCGCTATTCTGGAAAAATTACTTTTGCCCCACACCGCTCTAAATATTTGCCGCAGCGGCCAAGAAATAATCACACCGAGCACTGATTGAAGCACGTTATGCGCTAGATAAGTGATTTCAGGCTGGTTGTACCAGAGGTTCAAACTGAAATAGCTGACAAGCGATATGCCCATCCAACCGCTTATATGCAGCAACCAGAAAAGGCGATTGTCATATTCACCGTCGAACACATCCACTTTCAAAATGTCTTTTTGCATTTTTTCTCTCACCGCGGGCAAATTGCCCCACAACCATCGGGGCACCTGACCTTCACCTAAATCATGTTTCGCTCAATTAGCAGTGCTAAAAAACAGCACTTTATTGAACAATTCGGGATTTACTCTCACCCCAATAGCGGTCTCGCAACAATCGCTTATAGAGCTTGCCAGTGGGCAAACGAGGTAGCTCAGCTTCGTAGTCAATAGAACGAGGCACTTTCTGACGTGAGAGGTGTTCTGAAAGATAGCCAAGCAACTCATCCGTGAGACTCTCATCCCCTGCTACCCCAGGAATGGTTTGAATAACCGCCTTTACCTCTTCACCTAAATCTACGTTAGGCACGCCAAATACCGCAGCATCCGCGACTTTAGGGTGTGCGATCAACAAGTCTTCACACTCTTGAGGGTAGATATTCACCCCACCAGAAATAATCATAAAAGTCTTACGATCAGTGAGGTACAAAAAACCGTCGTCATCTACATAGCCCACATCACCGACCGTGGTCATAGACCCATCGGCGGACGTTGACTCGGCGGTCTTAGCCGCGTCATTGTGATAGCTAAATTCTGTTGCTGTTTTAAACCAAAGAGTGCCCGGCTCACCATTGGGTAACGGCTGCATCTCGTCGTCTAAAATCGTTAGGTCTCCTAACACCACTTTGCCGACAGTGCCCTGATGCGCTAACCACTCTTGAGAATTACATGCAGCAAACCCTAGGCCCTCTGTAGCGCCGTAATATTCATGAATAATAGGCCCCCACCACGCGATCATCTGTTGTTTGACCATCACTGGACAAGGTGCTGCTGCATGCACGGCGATTTCAAGCGAAGATAGATCTGCGCGGGTCCGCTCAGCTTCGGTAAGTTTCAACATGCGGCTAAACATAGTCGGCACCAATTGTGTGTGACTGATCTGATAACGCTCAATCAAATCCAGGTACTCAAGCGGGTCAAAGCGTTCCATGATCACCACAGTGCCGCCAATCCGCAGTGTCAAGCTGACCGCGGCCTGAGGTGCCGAGTGATACAACGGGGCTGGGGAGAGATAAATCATATCCTCGCGATAGCCCCACAAGGCCCCTAAAAACTGAAAAATGGGCAACGGCTCAGACGGTGGCTGCTTAGGCAACGGGCGAATAATGCCTTTAGGCTGCCCCGTCGTGCCAGATGAATAAAGCATTGAGGTACCCAAGAATTCCTCTGCCAAGGGCGCAGTTGAGCAAACCTCTACCGCTGCGGCAAAGTCCATCATGCCTTTAGGCAAATCAACGTCGCCGCCATCGGTGACGAGGACCATTTGAATATTTGGACAACTCGCTAAGGCATCTACTACGACGTCAATTTTGGACTTCGAAGTAATCAGCACTTTTGATTCCGAATTGTTAACTATGTAGGCCAGCTCATCGCCAGTCAGGTAGGAGTTGATGCACGTGTAATAAAGACCCGCTCGCTCTCCAGCAGCACAAGACTCCATATACCGTTCGTTATTTTCCATAAAAATAGAATAATGATCCTGGAACTGTAGATCCTGCGAACGTAAAAAATGTGCAAGCTGGTTCGAGCGCGCCTCGAATTGCGCATAGCTCACGGTCAAACCGCTGCCGGCCATTATAAATGCTGGCCGATCTGGATTGGTTAACGCATATTGTCCTGGATACATAAGACTCCCCTGTTCTTTTTAGACGTTCTTTTTAATCGTTCTTTTTAGCTGATCTTGTTCTGGTTTTTTGATCTGTTTAATCTTTTTTGTTTTTCTTCACGCCAGCTCTAATGCTGATTCAACCAACGAAGGCCGTTAGTTTGCCTTCCATTTAACTTGTCTTAACTTTGCTTGATTTTGGCTTGCTCGAAGGCCGATAGAGCAAATATTGACACCGCGATAAATGTAAAGATCATGCCGGCGCCACCCCCTAAAAATGCAAGCGCTCCCGCCAAGTCTCCTTCGCCATAGGGCGTTGTAGAAACCGACAACCCCCTGTTGGCTGCAAAGTTACCGGCCCAATAGAAAACCGTATTCGCCCAACCCGTAATAATCATACCCCAGCCCGCCCACTGCTCACGCCGCCCTGACAACGCTAAGGTTTGCATTAAGTAGGCGGCGCCGGCAATCATCACGCCATTGAGAATGCCACCCACGTGAGCCGCCTGCCAGCCCCTAGTGGACCCAGGAATTACAACCTTCCACTCTGGTAGCGGCCATAAGGTCACTGCGTCTAATAAGGAGAATATGAGCATTACGCCAGCTACCAGACCTATGAGTAGCACAACCATTGCGTTGCCTATAACGAGATATCTCAACCTTTCATCTTGGTGCATTGTCAGCCTTAAACTTTAAGAATACCCGCCATCTTATTGTCATCTAACGTCAAAACGTCATTGTCTTGGCGATAAAATTCCCGCCATGCCACTGCAATGGGATTTTGCTCAGCGTTGCATATTGGATGATTGCGCGGGTGATAAGAACGAGAAAATACCGGCAACGCAGCATGTGCCAGATCCCACGCAAAGGAAGCAAAAAATTTCCAAGCGCGCACTTTATTTTTAAATCGCAGATACCGGCTCTCACCTTTAAGCATTAGTCGATAAGCTTTGAACGTTTCCCAGCATATATGCAAAAAAGCATAGAGCACCATGTAGCGGCGATAGCCCTCAGAATCTGGGTAATTGGCCTTAAAAAAATCAAATGCTACGCCACCGTGCTCCACCTCTTCGACTTGGTGCCAAACCCACAGAGCGCGAATGGTAGGATCTGCTTCCTGCATGAGTTCTTCGTATCGGTTAAGAATAATCATGCCGCCAAGAAAGGTAAAAGTTTCGTAGCCAGCAGTAAATCCGATGTGAAATTTTTTGTCTTTTTTGGCAAAGGCGTTGGCGAAGTAATTTTGCGCCCCCGCATCTAACGCAGAGAGCCCAGGGTACTTCTCAGCCATCTTCGCGGTCCACTTAACAAAGTTAAAGGCGTGATGCGCCTCCTGACCGATCAAAGCCTGCACCTCGCCAAGCAGCTTCTCATCCTTAACCTCACTTCTATAGGCTCGCATAGTTTTCACTAAAAAACGTTCGAAGTGCGGAACATGAATGCCCAAAGCGTTGATGAACATTGAAAATTCTGGATTGGTGCGACTCCACAGCGGATCTGCTACTTGGTTTTGTGAAAAATCGAATTTCATTGGTCGGACCGGAATATGGTCCATTGGATGTACGTTCATTGCTTACTCCCTTAGCGCCAGCATAGCCGAAACATAAACGGCTGCAAGCCAAAACTCTGCGAGCTGTATCGACGCGGAACAGGCGCAGATAAATAGGCGTAAACCGCCTATTTGTAGTAGTTTCCTGGGTAATGTATTAAACCGCAATGCGGCCAACATGCCGCCGAGAAGCTCGCTGACACAACTGGAAGATAGTCTATGAACATATCGCGCCTCAATAAGATCGCTGCTGTTACTGCAACGTTTTTGCTCTTGATTGTGCAATTTGGACAACCGGCATACGCCGACAGCAAGGCGAACATCAGTACCGAGGCAAAGAGCGGTAAATGCGACTACCACCAAGTTGGACAAAAGCATTTGTATTGGGGCGACCTCCACGTGCACACGGCCTACTCCTTAGACGCCTATGCATTTGGCACTCTGAAAACACCCGCACAGGCCTACGCATTTGCCCGGGGCGAAGCAATGACCCTGCAAGATGGCTCCACCGCTCAGCTTGATCGCCCACTGGACTTCGCCGCTGTAACCGACCATGCGGAATGGTTTGATTTACTGCACATCTGCACGGACCCGCAGAATTTTGATGACCCCTATTGCGAGCGTTTAAGAAAAGACAGCTCCATGGAAAACGGCTCTAGCCTATTTGTCGATTACGTCATACCCACCATTACTCAAGAAACACCCCACGCCACTCCCATATGTATTGCTGACCCAGCCAAATGTATTGAAGCCAAAAAGTCTCAGTGGCGGCGCGTACAAGACCAAGCCAATGCCGCAAATGACCCGTGTAATTTCACCGCGCAAATTGGCTACGAATGGTCTTACACCAAATCCTTCAGCCACTCCCATAGAAATATTATTTTTGCCAACGACAAAGTCACCCAAGACGCCATTGATTACATCAGGCACCCGACTTTAAGTGACCTATGGCAGCAGTTAGAAAAACAATGTCGCGCTGAGGACGGCTGCGATGTGCTAGCCATTCCGCACAATACCAATATGGGCGACGGCATGACTTTCGATGTGGAAACCGAAGACGACAGAACACTGCAGCTGCGCAGCAAGTACGAACGGTTGGTAGAGATACACCAAGAAAAAGGCAACAGTGAATGTTTGTCGCCACTGAAATCAGATGAGTCTGGAGATTGCAGTTTTGAGAACTACATCACCAATCATTCTAGGCCAAAAGCCAAAGACCAATTCACCGATGAAGCATGGACAAAAATGCGCGGTACCTATGTACGCGGTTTATTGATGAGAGGCTTGGCCGCCTATCAAAACTCTGACGAAGCGCAACTGAACCCACTGCAAATGGGCATTATCGGCTCTACCGACAATCACGCAGGTACACCGGGCCATGTCAACGAGGCAGCTTGGCAAGGGGCCGTTTTCGGCCTTGGGAATTTAGATCGCACAATGGCGCGCAGCGTATTCAACCCTGGCGGTCTAGTGGCTGTTTGGGCTGAGGAAAATACACGAGAGAGCATTTTTGCCGCACTCAAACGCCGCGAAGTTTATGCCACAAGCGGACCAAGAATCAGTGTCAGGCTGAGCGCCAACACCCAAGGTGAAAACTTGAGCTGCGCAACAGAGAAAAATTCATTAGCGACAGTCAGCATGGGTGGCGATTTCAATAAGGCACTAGGCGCACCTACTTTTAAGATCCACGCTCAAGCAGACCAAACGCCATTGCAGGAAATGGAACTCATCAAAGGCCAGTACAAAAACGGCAAATATGAGGAATCAGTAATGACAATATGGCAACGCTCAAGCGCGGGTAGTGATATCTGTCAGATATGGCAGGACCAAAACTTTGAGCCAGAGGCACCGGCATTTTGGTATGCCCGCATCAAAGAGACGCCAACCCCAAGATGGTCAGCGACCTTATGTCAGAAAGCGGGCAGATGCGAAGAGTTTCCTGGTGCAGATGTCATGATCCAAGAACGCGCTTGGACATCGCCCATATGGTACCTACCCGAACAGTAAAAAACTTTCAGGCTTTTGAGCTACTCGCCTGGACCCTGCCACTCGCTTTCGAGTAAACGAGCGCCACGCAAGATATTGCCCATGGCATAGTTGCCCTCATGACAAGCGTACTCGTAAACCTTGCCCTCGCTGGCTTGCCAAACATACTTACCACTCCACGGCTGCGTCCAAGCCGTTTCATCAACCACGGTGAAGTCGTAAATCAGGTTGCCTGTCTCAGCCATGCTGAAACGTTCTTCTACATGCAAATTTTCATCCGCCCCAACAAGTCCGTTAACCCTCTTAAAGTTCTTAGTTTTCACCACTAAAACATCGCCTTCCCAATAACCGATGGAATCACCCAACCACTTTCGGTTGAGATCCGGTGTATGTTCGGAGTCGATGCGAATAATCCGTGCGTCGTGGACCATTTCCTGCAAAATCATCACATGATCTTCCGTCTGCACAATTCGCTTGTAGTTGTTATACAGGCTAGAAATAGTCGGCACAGTAGAACCGAAACTGATTAGGCAGCGCTCTGAAGGCGCCAAACTCTCGGGGCCGTCGAACGGACCAGGACCCTCATTGGCCAGCCAAGAGGCTTTACCATCGTTTTCATAAAGAAAGCTTTTATAGCGCGCGGCAATACTTGCCTGAGCAGCCGGCACCATTTCAGGTTGGCGGCCATTTGGGGGATCGTAAATAACTGAGGTTCGCACCTTGCCATCCATTTCAAACACTTCGCTACCGGGGTCGATCCAAAACGCGTTGTACCCGCCAACGCCGCCAGACCCAGCGGTATTGTCGCCATCACCGCCCTGTGGTGGCGCTTCGCGATCGGGGTCGCTTTCATTTTCAGAAGCCCACTCAATGGCAATTCCAGCGGCCCAGTTGAGCAAATCTGCGAACCACGGATATAAGTATTCTGTTTCACCGAGGAACTCCGGGCGCTCGAGGGGCGTCAGCGTGCCGGTATCATAAACCCCAGACAAATCCGGCTTACCGGAAGCCGTGCGTTTAATCTCGGCTTGAACAAACAACACACTTGTTAGCGCCAAAACGCCAACCGTTGCGACTAATGATTTTTTCATATCCCCCCCAACAAAAATTTAAGCAATATAATAAGCGCAATCAGAAAAGCGAAACTCAGGTAACGCTGCTCACACCAACACCGAGCAGCGGAATGACTCGCCAAATTCTCGAAAAGCTGCGCGTAAAGTTATTCGTAAGTACAGTGATAGGCAGTTGGTCGTAGTACCCGCACATCAAAGCTGGTATTTGCGGCGACCTCAAATTTTTCGCCGCTTTCAAAGCTTTGAAAATTATCGTGGCCAGGTAACTTCACTTCTAGCGCGCCATCAATCACCGTCATTCGCTCGTACTGACTAGTACCAAAGGTAAATTCACCAACGGACATCACGCCCACCGTGGTGGCCAACGACGCTCCTTGAAAGGCAATAGACATAACCTGATCTTCAAAATAGGCGTTTACGCTCAGCATTTGGGATACTTCCTTATTCTAATTATGCAAAATAGATTGAGATAATACCTCCTGCTTCTGGGGTTGGGTAGTTGAATAAAAGGCGCCAAAACTGTCCAATTTTCTCGGCCTTATGTCCATTTTAGTGCAGTGGTGTATCCCACTTAGTCGAGTTACAGCTCACTCCAAACTCTAGCTAGACAAAGCAAGCTTAACGGCGTGCGCGGCGTGAATGTCAGTTGTATCGTATAGGGGAACCTTGGTGTGATGTTGTTGAACTAAAAGCGCTATTTCAGTGCAGCCTAGAATCACTGCTTGCGCACCTTGGGCCTGCAACTGCTCTATAACTTCTAGATAGCGTTGCCTAGACTCATCTTTGATTTCACCCATAATGAGCTCGGCATAAATGATGTTATGCACAATTTCTTGTTGCGATTTTTCCGGAACAATAACCTCAATGCCATATTTTTCGCTGACCCTATCTTTATAAAACGCTTCGCCCATTGTGAATTGTGTGCCCAACAGCCCCACCTTTGTCACACCGTCAGCAACAAGCGCATCGGCAGTCACGTCAGCGATGTGCAGCAAGGGAATGGAAATTTCAGCCTGAACTTCAGCGGCTACTTTGTGCATCGTATTTGCACAAATCATGAGAAAATCTGCACCCGCAGCTTCAACCTTTTGCGCAGCATCCGATAGAATTTTCGCAGCTTTCTGCCACTCGCCCTGATGTTGTAGGGTTTTGATCTCTTCAAAATCTAAACTATAAAGCCAAATCTTTGCTGAATGCGATTCACCCAGCGCTTCTTTTACGCCGCGATTTAACGCCTTGTAGTAACTTACTGTTGACTCCCAGCTCATCCCACCAATCATGCCTATCGTTTTCATTCTAACTTTCTCAATTTCTACTGACTCAAACTAACTTCCGGCTATGGAACAAGAAGCAATTCACATTTAACAAAAAAAATCAGCAAACGCCGGAGACATTTAGTCAACCGCATCGCCATTAAAATATCTGCGCCCACGGATACTTGCGTGGCGCTGCTCTTCCGTTTGCTCCTCTAGCTCAGGATACTTAGGGGCGGTCATAAAGCGCGCAAACCAATCCTCTATCAACTCATCATCATTGAGTAAGTCAAATAATTGCTTTTTAGCCTGGTCTATAAAAGCTGGGTGAATTTCTTGAGACGCCATGGCAGGGGTGAGTTCGGGGTCCCGGTAATGTTCGGTATGACCTTGAGTGATCATTTCTACGGCTAGGTCACCCAACATATCAGCCAAGGTTGGCGACCTAAAACCAATTGAGAAGGTTAGACATTCGCTTTCAGCAACGCCCCAATGCCCCACTCCGGGAGGCAAATAGAGCATATCGCCGGGATTCAGCAGCCACTCTTGCACAGGCTGAAAGTCAGCAATAATTCGCAGCTCAGTGCCCTCTAACAATGGCGTACCGGTGCCACATTCTTCACCAACCTGCCAACAACGCTGACCTTCAACTTGCAGTAAAAACACGTCGTATTGATCAAAATGCGGACCGACACTGCCGCCCTCACAGGCGTAACTGATCATTATGTCGTCCAGACGCCACGCTGGTAAAAAGTCAAACTGCTTTAGTAATTCTTTAACCTGGGGCACCCACAGGTCTACGCCTTGAACCAATAGCGTCCAATCTTTTTCGGGCATGCCTTGGTAGTCTTCCTCTTCAAATGGACCATGCCTAACAGACCACGGACCGTCTGCACCGTTCTCTTCAACAATTCTTGATTCCACTTCTGACTCTAACGAGAGTCCTGCCAATTCATCTGGACTTACGGGCGACTCATAGTCAGGCAAGGCATCACGAATGAGCAGCGGCTGCTTTTGCCAGTAGTGCTGAAGGAAGTCCTCGGCGGCTATTTCTCCCAAAATGCTTGAAGAACCTTGATCCATAGAGTTGCTCATTTGCGTGATCCGATAGAAAAACCGAACCCTATCGGAAAATAACCTACTGGCCTATTACAGATTTTAATAAATGGTGAGAGACGGCGAGCAACAAAACGCCGATGTTGCCACCAATGACGATTCTCTGCCCTCAAAAAGGTCGGAAATAGGCTTGTCAAACCGAGAAGACTAGAGCGCTCGAATAAGACCGCTCAAGTCTGGAGAAGGTTTCTTAAAAGTTGTCGCTAGGGCAAAGTTTCTTGCAGCAAGGTTGGTATATTTTTTTGACTCTTGGTTATCCACCTAGGTGTGCCTTTATCAGTACCCGCTGCCTGCAGCTTTGGATGCGCGGATATTAGTCTGGCCAACACTTCCTCTTGGTCATCAGTCAGATCAACAAAAAACACATGGCTGCCTGCATTCAACACCTCTTCAAATCGGGCAAACTTTTTGTTTGGTGTTTGAATGCCAAACAAGCCACCTTCCCAAGCGCTGAAACCAAAAATAATAATGGCAAGAAGTATAAAGGGCATCCAACCGGCTTTGGTCTCGGCCCAGCCAAATAGCGCGACTACTAACAATAATGATCCGGACAATGCCAGCCCAATGATAGTACCAATCACCCCAGACCTGATCACATCCTTTTTCATTATCGAACTAACATCACGAAGATGTTCGTAGCCGTCCAAATTTTGATCATCTAAACTCAAAACATGGGTTTGAGAGGCATCGACACCGCCCTCTTCTAACTGCTGCTCAAGCAGCGTCAAATCGTCTAAATCGTCGCTGATAAAATAATGTCTTAGTACTGTCATATTCATTTACTCGCTAGGTCATAAATTATTTACGAAGCCACACAAAACCAAACAAAGAAACATCACAAGCAGCAGACAGGCTAGCATATAAAACAATCATTATTTGCCGAATATGCGTCCATTCTATATCTGCCAAAAAGCCAACAAAAACCACCAAAAGTTGACGATCGTTGCAATCCACACCGAACAAGCCAACTATTGCCATCAATAAATTTTACATAGACTCCAACTGTTTGTATAAGTTTATTAGGCTACTGTTCGACAACTGCTTTAAAGATATCCACACAACCCACTCTCTCGTAAGCCATGACCGCGACCGCTGACAACCTGTAGCCATTGACTCGCAGCCCATAATCACTAATAAATAGAGGCTCATTTAGTAGGAGTGGGAAGATGATCGATTTTGAAATACCAGAAGAAACCAAAGCAATTCGAGCCAAGGTAAGAACCTTTGTACAGAACGTCTGTTTACCTGCCGAGGAAATCTGCACCGCAGAGAACTTTGACGAAGTGCTCGCAGAACTGAGGCAAAAGGCCCGGGCAGAAGGACTTTGGTGCCCGTTCATACCCACTGAACACGGCGGCATGGGGCTAAAGCCATTGGCTAATGCGCTTGTGCAAATGGAGTTGGGTGAGAGTCACCTTGGCGCTTTGTCTATGAACACCCAAGGTCCAGATGATGCCACCATGCTGACACTGCTAGAGCACGGTACTGACTTCCAAAAAGAAAAGTTCCTCAAGCCGCTATTGAACGGTGAAAAACGTATTTGCTATTCCATGACGGAAAAAGCTGCTGGCGCAGACGCCACAGGCATGCAAACCAGTGCGGTTTTGGAAGGCGACAACTGGGTACTTAACGGCGAGAAGTGGTTCAGCTCATCTGCCTCGGTGGCGGATATTGCTGTGGTGATGGCTAAAACCGATCCAGATGCCCCCCGCCACGAGCAATACAGCACTTTTATTGTTGAATTGCCCAATCCCGGTTATGAGATTTTGCGCAACATAGAAACTATGCAACCGCACACCGACCTTGGATTAAAACTCGGTGGCTCCCACTCAGAAATCAAAATTGAAAACCTTGTGGTCCCGCGAGAGAACATTTTGGGCGGGCGTGGCCAAGGCTTTTCTATGGGTCAGCACCGCCTGGCTTATGGACGCCTACGCCACGGCATGCACAACGTGGCCATTGCCCAACGCGCCTTGGATTTGGCAGCAGGCCACGTGGTCAGCCGTAACACCTTTGGTAAGCGCTTGGCAGACCGCCAAGGCGTGCGCTGGATGCTGGCGGACTGTGCTGCTGAAATCTACAAAGCACGACTCATGTTGTTGCACATTGCCTACAAAGCAGAGCGTGGCGAAGACTTACGCCAAGAGAATGGCATCGCCAAGGTTTTCCTTGCGCACATGGTGCATCAAGTGGTCGACACCGCGTTACAGCTTCATGGCGCACTAGGCTACAGCCACGACACGCCACTGGCGCGCTGGTACACGGGCATTCGCAGTCAGCGATTGGTAGACGGTCCGGACGAAGTGCACCGCTGGCGTACTGGGGCAAATGTCATTAAGGCATTTGAAGAACATGGCACTACGGCTTCAGCGTGTGGCGGAGAGTTATTGTAAGTTAACGCACAATAACGTTAACCACGCTTGGTTATTGGGAGTGGGTATCCAGCAGGATGCCCACGCCTGATTTCGACCTGGATTCTGGGTCAGTTCTTGGTCAGCTTTCACCCATTCTACCCTCGCGACCCCTTCCCCAAGCACAGCCCTAAATACGGCACTTTTTGAACTCTCAGGGCAGCGCTGAGGCGACGTCTTGTTCCAACCGACACTTTCTTCTTAAAAATTACTTAGCCACGCAGCTAAACAGGGCAATAACAGCCCAATACCGTCAATCCGCGCTGGCAATTTCCCGACAAATTTCTTAAATTCCATTGCAACAGAATTTCTTAAAAATGTCCCATAGGAGCCAGCAGTGCCCACACCCACTAATACCGAAGCGTTTGAGCAAGAAGTTAATGAATTCTTGGCCGCAAACCTCACACCTGATCTCGTCAAATCCGCATCTTTAGGCTTTGGTATTGGCCGTGAGGAAGGTACCCGATGGCACAAAGCACTTTTTAATAAGGGCTGGATTGCCCCAGACTGGCCCACCGAGTACGGTGGCTGCGATTGGTCACTGCGGCAAAAACACATCTTTTCCCAAGCAACGGCTTTTGCTGGCGCGCCTATGGTGATGCCTTTTGGTATTGGCATGGTCGGTCCGGTGATTTATACCTACGGCACCCAAGCTCAAAAAGACCAACACCTGCCGAGTATTTTGGACGGCAGCACTTGGTGGTGCCAAGGCTATTCAGAGCCAGGTAGCGGCTCGGACCTTGCCTCATTAAAGACTTCAGCAGTGCGCGATGGCGACGACTACATTGTCAACGGCCAAAAGATCTGGACCACCAACGCACACAAAGCAGATTGGATTTTTGCCTTAGTACGGACTCAAACTAAAGGTAAACCCCAACAGGGCATTAGTTTTTTACTCATAGACATGAACACACCAGGGCTAGAGGTAAAACCCATCGTCTCTATTGATGGCATGCATCACTTGAACGAGGTGTACTTTACAGACGTTCGAGTACCTGTGAGCAACAGAGTGGGCGAGGAAAATTCTGGCTGGACCTATGCGAAATTTTTACTCGGGCACGAAAGAACTGGCATTGCCGGCGTAGCCGCGTCCCAACGCAAAGTGCAAGCCATCAAGGACGTAGCTGCCGTTGAGCACGACAACAATGGCCAAAAATTGGCTGACTCTCACGAATTCATGAGCGCGCTCAATGAAATTGAGGTAAGACTGAGCTCGCTAGAGGCTGTAGAAGCGAGGGTTATTGCCAACATGGAGGCAACCGGTGCGCCCGGAGACTCGGCTTCTATGCTGAAAATCATCGGCAGTGAAATTCAGCAAGCGCTACAGGCGCTAACTGTGGAGGCCGTGGCCTATTACGCCCTACCCTTTGATGTCGCCTTAATCAGAGGCGAGATCAACGAGCCTTCAATTGGCCCTAAATATGCCGAAAGCGCGGTATCAGACATGAACTTCGGTCGTGCAGCTTCCATTTATGGCGGCTCTAATGAAATTCAGCGAGGCGTGATTGCCAAAGGCGTATTGGGCTTATAAACCTAACGAGCGCACCTTTCTGCATTGCTACGGTGTATTTGGCAAAAAAAGCCGGCTCACGAAGCCGGCTTTACGGTTTTGCGATCAGCCTTTCAGGTTAGCACCCCCTACCCAACTAGACCCTAGCGGAAACTTACTGCCTTTCAAAAGTCATACTTAACCGAAGCAGCCAAAGCCATACCCGGTTTCTCCGAAAATACCGGCACATCTGCCCTAGTTATTTCTATGTGTTCATCGAGTAAATTCTGCACCTTTAATTTCACTACAAACTGCTCTGCCGGGTACCAAGTGTAGGTTACATCCAAAGACTGAAATGGTTGCTCGTACAAATCAAAGCTCTCATTCCTGCCAGCAACATATAAGCGTTCACCAAATATGTTGTAGACTATCGAGGCGGCATGAATACCGCTTACGGAGTCATACCCCAACATAAAGTTCATAATATAATCCGATGCGCCACTGGCCGGACGAACATTGTTAGTTGGCGCGTCGGCATTGGCGCCTGCAACCGTTTCAGAGTCTTGAACGG
>QXZU01000134.1 GCA_009886205.1 K189A clade bacterium
AGAAAAAGCCTGCCTATGCCCAGGGAGGCGCGGCTGCCTCACCCGCGCCATTAGTCACCGTAGTTAAACCCCAACTCGGCACGCACAATGTTTCCGTTGCGGGCAATGGCTCTGTGGCGATTAGAGCTTATGTAGATTTAGCTCCCCAGGTGTCCGGGGTGATCGCGAGTATCTCACCAGCGCTACGCGCCGGCGGAACGTTCAAAGCCAATGAAGTGCTGGTGAGCATAGACGCTAAGGACTTCGAGTTACGCCTTAAACAGGCACTTGCTGAAGTGGCATCGGCTAGATCTAACTTACAGCTGCAACAGGCAAAGAGTGACAACGCAAAACGTAACTATGCCTTGCTACACCCCAAAAAAGCCGTGCCCCCCCTTGTCGCACTGCAACCACAAATTTCCCAAGCTAGAGCCCAACTCGCAGGCGCCATCGCCCGTGCAGACATTGCAAAACTAGACCTAGCTAGAACAAAAATCTCATTACCCTTCAACGGCAAAGTAACCCAGTCGTCGGCTGAAATTGGTCAGCTTTTGACCAGCGGCAAAACCTTTGCCCGTGCATTTGCACTGTCAGCCATAGAGTTAGTTGTACCACTGGCAGCATCTGATATTGCCGCGCTCTCGCCGATCGAAGGCCGGTTAGCCACGCTTTCGATATTGGGCAAAACGCTAGAAAGCCAAGTAGAACGGGTAAGCGCCGAACTAGATCCGCGCAGCCGTTTCGCTCGGGCTTTTATTCCAGTTACGATCAGCGCCGACATTCAGCCTGGGGTTTTTCTGGACGTTGAATTAGCCGGCCCGGCGATACCCAATACTTTGGCATTGCCAGAATCTGCAAGCCAGGCTAACGGCGCTGTCTGGTTAGTACGCGAGGGGCTTCTGGAGAAATACACGCCAGTGGTCCGAGGCAGGAGCGCCGCTGGACTGATTGTTGACGGCTTCGACTACGCAGACGGTATTGTCTTAGGTGCTATTCCGGGTGCAGAAGAGAATCAACTCGTGCGTTTACGCGGCTTAATGAGCACCAACTGATGCAAACTGAAGTGACCCCAAAAAGTGATGATTCGACACGCGGCAATGGCCTTATAGGCTATTTCATCAACAACTCTGTGGCCGCCAATCTGATTATGGGGCTGCTGTTGATCGGTGGCTTCATTGCAGGCCTTGGCCTAACGGCGCAGGTTTTTCCGACCATAGATCCGGGCGTCGTAACCGTGACAGTACCTTACCCAGGAGCTACCCCCAGTGAGGTGGAAGAGAGTATTACCCGGCGGGTAGAAGAAGCAGTATTTGGCATAGACGGCGTTGAAAAAGTAGTTTCAAAGGCATCGGAAAACTCCGGTGTGATCACCATTGAATTGAAAGACTTCGTCGACGACGCTCAGGTACGCGATGATGTGGAAGCCGCCGTTGAACGGTTGGCTGACTTTCCGCCTGAGGAAGCAGAAGAACCAGAAATCAAACGCGCTGACACCATGAGCGAAGTCATTACTTTGTTCATTGCCTCAGAGTTGGGTGAAAGAAGTTTACGCACCGGTGCGGAAGAATTATCGGAGGCACTTTTGTCCTTGCCCTCTGTGACGCTAGTTTCATTAGTGGGTGCCAGAGATTACGAAATATCAATCGAAGTCAGTGAAGAGGCATCGCGGCAGTTCGATATTTCCATTAACGAAATTGCGACAGCCATTCGACGATCTTCTATCAACTTGTCTTCTGGAGAGCTGCGCACCGACGCTGGCGATCTGCTCCTGCGCACCAACAGCAAAGGCAAACGTGGCGAAGATTTTGCCAACATCGTTCTCCGCGCGTCTAACGACGGCAGCATACTGCGCCTAAAAGACGTCGCTGTGATCCGCGATGAATTTGCCAATGTAGACCTGCTGCAAGAATACAACGGCAGAACCAGCTTATTCGTTAAAGTGGAAAAATCTGAAGCGGAAGACGCGTTAGAGATAGCCGCCGCCGTTAAGACTTTTCTCGCTGACTATACGCCAAGGGCCGGGCTAGACGTGGGTATATGGGAGGATCAAAGCGAAATCCTTCAGCAACGACTAAACCTGTTGGTGCGCAACGGCGTTCTGGGATTTGCGCTCGTATTTTTATTCTTGGTCGTCATGTTAGATCTTCGGCTAGCCCTATGGGTGGCTATGGGCGTACCTATTTCTTTCCTTGGTGCATTTCTATTCTTTGAACCATTCGGCGTCAATATCAACATGATTTCGCTGTTCGGTCTCATCATCGTGCTGGGCGTTGTTGTCGATGACGCCGTGGTCGTTGGTGAAAATATTATTACTGAACAAGAGTCTATGGGGCCCGGCACTGCTGCCACGATAAAGGGTGTCCTCGGCGTTTTCAGCCCGGTTACTATTGGCGTACTCACCACTATGGCCGCCTTTGCCCCGCTGCTTTTTGTCACTGGCACCTTTGGTCAAATTCTTGGCGCCGTCCCTATTGTAGTGATTGTGGTACTGACCATTTCGTTAATAGAGGTATTCTTCATCCTGCCCTCTCACTTAGCCCACGGCAGGCCATGGAGCCGAGGCCCTCTGGCATCAATTCAAGCAGCTGTAGGCAAGAGGGTTTTAAACTTCCGGGACCAAGTAATGGTGCCTGCGGTAAAAGTCTGCATCAAACGTCGTTACCTGACGCTGACCGCAGGGATAGGTTTTTTGCTCCTAGCCGGCTCGTTACTTTCAAGCGGCGCGGTAAGATTCATATTTTTCCCGGATCTTGAATCCGACAGCATTCGCGCCACACTAACCTTTCCTGTTGGCACCCCATTTGAAACCACCGAAACCGCAGCAAGGCGCATAGTCAATGCTGCCTACAAGGTTAATGAAGATGTTGGCGGCACCTCCTTCGATGCGGTCAGCGCCACAATTGGGGGTAGAGACAGTGCTGGTGGCGGGCCAGGCGGGCAACGCAGTATGAAGACCGCCAGTCACCTTGCGTCGGTGAGAATACAGTTGGCTGGCGAACCTGCCAGGACACTTTCGGCGGTAGAATTGGAGCGCTTATGGCGCAAAGAGGTGGGGGAAATTTCCGGCGTTGAAGCGCTGTCCTTTGCCGCGAGTTTCTTTAGCAATGGGCCAGATGTTGAGTTCGAGTTGGCCCACCAAGATGATGAATCGCTTTTTGCCGCTGTAGAATTGCTGAAAACTGGGTATGCAAGCATCCCCAGTGTCTACGACATTCAAGACTCTTTCAGCATAGGTAAGCGCCAGTACGATATCACCCTCACTGCCGCCGGAGAGGCCGCCGGTTTGTTACCCACAGATGTCGCCAGACAACTTAGAAATAATTTCTTTGGGCAAGAAGTACAACGGATTCAACGCGGTCGAGATGAGCTTAAGGTCATGGTGCGCTACCCGGAAAGCCAAAGACGCAGTGCCAGTAACCTGGAAGACGTTCGTATTCACTTAGCCGATGGCACTCAAGTGCCGCTGTTTACGGTTGCCAGCCTCACCGAGTCCCGTGCGTTTTCATCCATTGATAGAGTGGATGGTTTGCGCATCGTCTCGGTCACGGCTGAGGTAGATAATGCCATCGAAACACCGAGCAAGGTCAACGCGGCGGTTTTGAAAGATATTATTCCAGAGTTGGCCGAGCAATTTCCGGGGCTACAGATCAACATTGCGGGGCAAGGTCGCGACGAATCCGAGGATATGGCGTCATTGGGTAAGATGATGGTTATTGCCATGATGACCATTTTTGTTTTGCTTGCATCGCAGTTGCGCAGCTATACCCAGCCGTTTGTTGTGCTTGCTGGGGTACCTTTCGGCGCCGCAGGTGCAATTATTGGACACTACTTACTTGGCTACAATATCTCGTTTATTTCGATATTTGGTATTGTTGCGTTGAGTGGCGTGGTGGTAAACGACTCGCTGGTGTTGGTTGATCAGTACAACCGTAACCGGCGAGAAACTAACGCCAGCGTCACTGAGGCCATTGTTGCCGCATCACAAAGGCGCTTTCGTGCAATCTTTTTGACCACAGCCACCACTGCTCTGGGCCTAACGCCTATGCTCTTTGAGTCGAGTACTCAGGCGCAGTTTTTGGTCCCCATGGCAGTGAGTTTGGCCACCGGCATCGTATTCGCCAGCGTTATTATTTTGTTCTTAATACCCGCACTCGTCGTCATTAGAGAAGATTTTAATCGACGTGTGCTGCCGACAGAAAAGACAGAGGCGGAAGCAAATGCAAAAAAAGAGGCATTGGTACCGGGCTAACGCACCCACCTAGAAAATATCCAATCTAGGCGTCTGCAAAGCCCATGCACCGCTGCTATAGCTGGCATTTGCTGAACCTAACGACGACGGAATGACGCCCTTACCGCCTCATTAAACGTTTCAACAAATGCATTGTAGGGCGCTATTTGGTTGGGCTCTAACACCTCTATAACCTCTTCGTCCATGCGCTTGGCAAGCACGCGCTGCTTCTTTTTCAACTTGCGCTTGATGTCTAATTTGTCACGAAAAATTTTAGCTGTGGCAGCCCTAAGATCGTTGCTGTATTTCGTAACAGCCGCCTTAAACACCTGCGCTTGGGCGGCATTCAAATTAATCTCGCGAACCGCCGCAACCACCTCTGGATCTGCCCACACCCCGCCAGCTTTGCCTTGGGGCGCGGCCGTCTTAGTATCAGCAACACCAAAGGCTTCCTCTAATTTCGCACCACATGCGCTGATGATTCTTTTATTGGTGACACTTTGCGCACTGTATACAGGCATTTTTTCCGCAACAGGTGCCTGCATAACGGCGAGCAACCCGGCTAGGTCGCCGTTAAACTGAACTGCGGCCTGTGACATACAAGCACAGTAAGCAGCAGCGGCATTAGACCCTCTGCCCCCATTTGTCTCTAAACCAGCAACACATGAGTTGGTCCATTGGTTATCTGCACCAGCATAAACTGGCGCAGCGGTGACTAGGAATAGCAATAATAGTGTTACGAAAGCCGTATACCTGCTAAATCTTTTGGCGAGATAGCCACCGGACAGCGCCGACAATTGAGGTGATAAGTGGCTCATCAAACCTCTCCCTTTTTTTATTTTTCTAACTTATACCTTTCCACACCAAACAAATCTAGTGACGCGGCGGCGACCGCGACCAAGCAAGGAGACATTTATCGTTGGCTAGAGATCAGGTGGATCAATTTTCATAATACAAGGCTGCGTAAAAACCGAGTAAAAGCTGGCGCTGCCTGCTTCTAAACAGCTTTTGGACATAGTAGCCAACCGTATAACTACTCTGGCGCGAACTACACCTAGCCCTAATGAGCATGGCCTCCTGGGATACCGCTTGTATCGAGAAAGTCCCCTGAGCCAGACCGCGTTGATGCCCTGATTTTTTCCAGCAGTAATGCGCTGAACACTTGATAGCGCGATAATTGATCACTCTCCAAAACAACTGACACTTTCTTATCCATCCGGTTGAGTAATTTACGCTGAGTCTTTTTCACTCTACGCCTAGTATCAGAGTCATCTCGCAATATTTTCGCTGTAGCTTTCCTCAAATCGTTGCTGAAGTCAGTCGCAGCTCCTTTAAACACTTTTGCTTGAGAACTGCTGAAATTAATGGACCGAATGGCTTCAATCACACTAGGGTCTGCCCAAATACCGCTGGGCGCCCTTGTTTCAATAGCGGGCCGCTCAGCTACAAGACCATAGACTTCCTCTATACGCGTCACACAAGCGCTAATGATCTTTTTGTTGGTCTCGCTTTGAGACTGAAATGCAGTCATTTTTGCCGCAACCGGGGACCGCATGACAGCCAATAAACCAGAGGCATCACCCTGAAATTGTTTGGCTGCTTTGGACATACAACCACAATAGGCGACCGGTGCATTAGATCCGCGCCCGCCTGTCTCCTTGATCCCCGCGACGCGTGC
>QXZU01000135.1 GCA_009886205.1 K189A clade bacterium
CAGGATTGGCATAGGTTGAATCTGCTCTTTTAGCTGCCCTTTTAATTGTCTTTATCAAACCGCCCCCACGTGCCTTTCCAGTATGTATCTTTCTTTGTAATCAAGCCCTAACTCACGCAATACACATCCACCACATTGACATGGAAGGGCCTATCCTTCTCATCAATTCCACTGGCCGTGAACACTGCAAAATAAAATCCCCCGCAGCTCTTTCAACCAGATTTTCGTATTTTAGATTTCGCCAACTGGCTTGCCTGCGCCTAATCTCCTGCACCATTGCCTCTACACCGAACAATATTTTCCCAGTGGCATTCATTTCACCCGCATCGCTATAGTGCATATGCCACTGGAAATCATCGCTAACAACGGCGGCTAAAGTTTTCTCATCCGCCGCCCCATAGGCAAGGCGGTAGCGCGCCATGAGCTCAAGTAATTGTGCATCTGTCATAGTTGGACCTCTTTTCCCGCGGCTTCTTGTATTCTGGTCTTTTAGAATTTTAGTCACCGCAAACTTCTGATCAGCGGCTGATCAAGACAGCCACCGCACAGCAAAACATCAGTTTACGACTTGGCCGTAACTGATGGTTGCAGATGTAAGCTATGATGCTGACCATCACCGCATGACGACTCTGGTGACAAAAATTTCTCTTACTCTGCTAACTCGTCTAATAAGTGCGCACAAAGATATATGTCTGACACCAAAACTAAAGCCTATTTAGCAACAACAACTTTGTTTCTCCAACAAGATCTACACCCGTGGGTGTATCATATTCAAACAGGGTTCGTCATCGTTTACGGCATCAGCCCCGACGGCAAACAAGGTCTAACAGATATTTATGGACCCGACAGTTGGTTTGGCCCCGGATTGAACGATGGTATTGCGGGGCAGAATGCTGTTGCCAAGGCTGGATGCGTGATGGAACGTATTAAGCAGCAGGCGTTACCCACATATTTGGCTAGCCGCCCAGCACTTACCCTGCAGCTGATTCAACAAGTAAGTCAGCGCGAGCATCAGTTGCAACAGCGTTTGTTTTTACAGCAAACCGCGTCGCTGGCGGTGCGTCTGGCTTGGCTGCTTTCCCACCTGTTTGATTATCAAGGCCAACATTGTGGGCACGGTCATAAGCGCGACTTAAGCCTTACGCAACAGGAGATTGCGAGCATGGTCGGCGGCAGCCGTCAAAGTGTCAGTCAACTTTTAGCAAGCTGGAGACAACACAACATTATTGACTATACCCGCAGCTATATCTGCCTCATTGATGCAGGTCAATTACAGCAGCTGCGTCAAGAACCCAACGAGGCGAGAGTTAACTAGCAAAACTGTCAGCCAGTTGACAGAACTGTCCAAGTACACGCTGTAGCCTGCGCATTAGTTTTTAACAATGCGAAAAAGATACGCCATGCGAAAGTTTACAATTGTAGTTTTGTCACTGCTTATCAGTGCCAATGTAGTCAGCCAAACTGATGTAAAAGACACCTATAACGTCCTGGTGGACAACACGGGCAACATTTCTTTGCCCAAAGAATACCGCCAAAACTGGACGTTTTTGGGTTCATACTTTGTGCAATCTGCACCCACTCCAACCGGCGAGACCAGCCACGATATGCATACGGTATACACGCAGCCTTATGCTGTGACCCATTATCGCAAGCACGGTAATTTTCCAGACGGCGCGGTGTTAATCAAAGAGGTGAACGCCACTAAAACCGAGCCGCTAACCACCGGCCTGGCCAGCTATCAGGACGCACCCAAAGTGATATTCGCAATGGTGAAAGACACCAAAAGCCGATTCGCTGGCAACGCAGCATGGGACGAAGGCTGGGGCTGGGCATTGTTCAACCCGGGTGATCCGAAAAGCCAAACCACCACTTGGAAAGGCGAAGGTTTAAACAATTGCTTTGGTTGCCATATACCGGTTAAAGCCAATGACTGGGTTTCTACCCAAGGTTATAAATCCGTGTTGGGGAAATAGCGGCTTGTAATCAGAGCTGTATCCATCAAGCCAAATTCGGCTTCAGCAAAACTCAATAGTCTTTTATCGCAACCCGAGCTCTATTGGCCGGGTGCGCACCTCACCCCACAACCGCATTAAACCTGCTCCCAAAATGATCTAGGCTAACATCGACCATTGCTACGCCGCCGCAAAAGACCCATTGCGTAAGATGCGAGTGAAGAACTTTTAGAAAAAAACTCTTACACTCACTGCATTGTTAATTAGGGGCGTACAACAATGACAATTTTAGTCGACAAACTATTTTTTGGTGAAGGCCCACGCTGGCGCGACGGCAAGCTATGGTTCTCGGACATGCACGCACAGAAAGTGCAGAAAGTAGATCCTAACGGCACGGTGGAAACGGTTGTCGAATTGGCAGATGACCAACCTTCCGGCCTTGGCTGGCTGCCCAACGGCGACCTGCTGATCGTTGCTATGACCAAAAAACAGGTACTGCGCTTTGATGGTAATGCACTAACTGTCCACGCTGATCTTTCCTCTTTAGCCAGCCACTACTGTAATGACATGGTGGTCGACCACGTTGGCCGCGCCTACGTGGGTAACTTCGGTTTCGACTTGCACAATGGCGCAGAGCAAACTGCCGCCGAACTGATCTGCGTAGAAATAGATGGCAGCGCCCGCTGTGTAGACAATGAGCTGATATTTCCAAATGGCGCGGTGATCACCCCTGATAATAAAACACTCATCGTTGCGGAAACTTTTGCCGGCAGACTCACTGCCTTTGATATTTTGGCGAATGGTGACTTAACCAACAAAAGAACCTGGGCTGAACTGCCCCAAGGCGCTGTGCCTGACGGCATATGTCTTGACGCAGGTGGCGGCATATGGAGCGCCTCTCCCACCTCGAATAATTGCATCAGGCAAATTGAAGGCGGCGAAGTCACCCACAACATAGAACTTGAGCGAGGGGCATTTGCCTGCATGATTGGCGGCGATAACCTCTATATACTCACCTCCACAGTTTCTACGCCAACCGAGTGCCGAGCCACTCAAGATGCGCGAATAGAAGTGTATCCAGCGCCCTTTCCTGCAGCCGGATTACCTTAAACGTTTATCACTTTTTTACGTGATGAATCACGCAGACATAAAATAATAAATCGAGAGAAGACATGACTGATATTTTTGAAAACTATTCCTCACCTTGGTTAAACGAAGAGCTATTGGTGTTACGCGACGCCGCGAGAAAATTCTTCACCACGGAACTTGGGCCACACCAAGCGCGCTGGGAAGAACAAGGAATGGTCGACAGAGATGCCTGGACAAAAACTGGCGCAGCCGGATTTTTGCTCGCAGAGATGCCAGTAGAATACGGCGGCAGCGGCGGCGACTACCGCCACGAAACCGTAATTATGGAAGAACAACTGCGCGCAGGCGCATCGGGTTTAGGCAGCCAGGTCCACAGCCAAATTGTGGCCCCATATTTTTTGCACTACGGCACGGAAGAACAAAAACAAAAGTGGCTGCCAAAAATGGCAACCGGCGAGTGTGTCGGCGCCATAGCCATGACCGAACCTAATACGGGCTCAGACTTACAAGGCGTGCGCACCACGGCCATCCGCGACGGCGACGATTACGTGATCAATGGTTCAAAAACCTACATCAGTAATGGCCAGCATTGCGACCTGGTTATTGTGGTGGCAAAAACTGACCCTACTCAGGGCGCAAAAGGCATTAGCCTAATAGTTGTTGAAGCAAATACACCGGGCTTTCAACGTGGCCGCAACCTGAAGAAAATGGGCCAAGCAGCAGCGGATACATCAGAACTGTTCTTTGCAGACTGCCGCGTACCCGTCGGTAACTGCCTCGGCGACGAAGGCAAAGGTTTTGTGCAACTTATGCAGCAATTACCCCAGGAACGGCTAAACATTGCTCAAGCGGCGGTGGTGGAAATGGAACGCGCAATCGCTATGACCATTGACTTTGTCAAAGAGCGCAAGGCATTTGGTCAGCGCGTCCTCGACTTCCAAAACACCAAATTCAAATTGGCTGAATGTAAGACCGAGGCGCTCATCGCTCGGAACTTCGTTGACCAATGCCTGGTTAAGCACATGTCCGGAGAGTTAGATGCCTCCACCGCATCAATGGCCAAGTACTGGTGTACAGATAAGCAAAATCAAATTATCGACACTTGCCTGCAATTGCATGGTGGCGCTGGTTATATGGAGGAGTACCCTATCTCTGGCATGTATAAAGATGCGCGAGTGCAGTCTATTTACGGTGGCACCAATGAGATCATGAAAGAGCTGATTAGTCGCACACTAGATGCCTAAAAAATTGGCAAGATAGAAGATCAGACGAATAGTCGGTCTGAGCGACAAAAGATCAAGCAACCAGACAAGGTGCCCTGCCAATAGGGCGCCTGCACAACAGCTACTCACCAGTTAACCAACACTACCTAAAACGGAACTACCAATGACCCTTTTAAACAGCCTTAACAGATTCAATCCGCTTCACTTACGCGCTATGGCCGCATTGTTAATCAGCAGCTTAGGTTTTACAGCTAATGCTCAAGCACAATGGCAGCTGGTCAACGAGGCCTCACAGCTCAACTTCATTTCTACCAAGGCCACGCATATTACGGAGTCACATACATTCACAAAGCTGCAAGGCAGCGTCAGTGATGCAGGGCAAGCCAACCTGACGATAGATCTAGCCAGCGTTGAAACAATGATCCCTATTCGCAATGAACGCATGGGCACAATGTTGTTTGAAATCGCCTCCTTCCCCACAGCAAAATTTACCGCCCAAGTTGATCTTGAGACGTTCAACCAACTCAGTGTCGGTGCAATGAAAGATATGGCGCTAAACGGCGAGCTGTCGCTGCGCAGCACCACACTGCCGCTCAATGCTAACGTGCGAGTCATTAAGCTAGATGGTAATCGGGTACAGGTCCAAACCCTTACACCGGCCATACTCAACGCCAATTCCTTGAGCGTTGTTGGGGGCATAGAAAAATTGCGCAGTGTCGCTGGCCTACCGTCTATCAGTCACAGCGTGCCGGTCACTTTCAGTTTGATATTCCAGCAGTAAACGCCCTCGCTTTTGCTTTAAACACTTAAGCCAAGCCTGTTCACCGCAACAGGCTTACGTTAAAGCTTTTATTCAAAGCAGGCTCAAGCGGTTAATACACGCTAGCCGAATCACTTTATACTGCCCCCTCTTCTGCAACGGCGCATACATGTATACCTACTGGAAATTCTATTGGCCGCTGGCATTAACCGGCGTGGGCATGGTGCTGTCACTGCAATTCCAAAATGCCACGTTAGCGCGCTACCCCGAGGCGGTAACTGAACTTGCCGTGCTTGCATTGGCTTATGGTGTATTCGGTACCTTCAATGCTGGTATGCAATTCATCGCCCAGTTGTCCAATGTCTACGCCCGCAGCAAAGTTGCCACCCAACGCTCATGGTTATTTGTTCTCGTCATCAGTTTTTGCATCATGCTGCCGCTGGCGTTCATTGCATTCACGAACGTCGGCGCACAGCTCATCGCCTATATCTTCAGTATCGAAGCGCCCATTGTCGCGCGCGTAACCCATTACCTTGCGCTGTTGTGTCCGCTGATCGTACTTAACGGTCAACGTCACTATTACTCTGGGTTGCTTGTGCAGTCGCGTCTAACCGGCTGGATGACGATTTTTAACTTCATTTATTTGGCTACTGTGATTGTCGCGCTGTTACTGGGTTTTGCCGCGGGCGCACAACCGGTGTACGTGGTTGTAGGCGCAGAAACCATAGGTGTCATCCTATTTATCGCCCTTTTACTGTACGCGCGCTACAACCTGTATGTCCCGCCGGAGAAACAAGAACACGAAAATGTGACCTATAAAGAACTGCTGCAATTCTTTATTCCGGTGTCTACAACCGGGGTTATGTTTGCGCTGAGCCGACCCATCCTCTTTGCTTTCGTAGCGCGCGCACCCGACGGCATATTGGCTATTGCAGCGCTGAGGGTTGCCTTTGATTTCAGTATGATTTTCCAACAGGCGGCTAATCAATTTCGTCACTTTTTCATTACTTTCGGCTTTGATGACATTCAACAAAAGAAAAAGTTCCTTACCTTAATCACTGTGGGCCTCACTGCCATGATGCTTATATTTGCTATTACACCACTATCAAATATTCTCTGGGCAGACCTCATGGGGCTACCTAGCGATTTGGTCAGCATTGCTAAAGACGTTTCACTAATTATGTGTCTCATGCCAGCAATTATTATCTATCGCAATTTCTTCCATGGCCGCCTCATGATGAGCCGAAAAACTGGCGGTATGGCCTACGGCAGTATTATTCGCGTCATTGGCATTTACCTAGCCGCACAAATTTGCTTTAGCTTAGATTTGCTCAATCACATAACCGCAACCTTCATCCTGATCCTAGGATTTATTATCGAGGCGGTCATAGCACGGCAGTCCAGTATGAAAGTGCTTGCCATCGAGCAGGCGCTGAAGGAATAGAGGCGATCTAGTTGTTGAAAGCGTGAGGCAGATCAAGCCAACGTGTTTTATACTAGCGCCATGAATAGTTAGGAATACGGAATTCAGATGACCTCCATGCTTGGGCCAACCTCACATACTTACTTCTCACAAAGACTACGCCTGCATTATGTAGATTGGGGAAACCCCGATGCGCCGCCGATGATTTTAATTCACGGTGGCCGAGACCATTGCCGTAATTGGGACTGGGTGGCAGAGCACTTTAGGCACGACTACCACATCATTGCCCCAGATCTGCGCGGTCACGGCGACAGCCAATGGATGGAGGGTGGTTCTTACAACCAAATTGACTACGTTTATGACATTGCGCAATTGCTGCAACAAAAGCAAATGTCGCCGGTGACCGTTATTGGCCACTCATTGGGTGGATCTATTTCCACGCTGTATACCGCCCTGCATCCAGAAAAGGTCAACAAACTTGTTGCCATTGAGGGTATGGGGCCACCTCCGAAGATGATCGAAGAGCGCATCAATCAACCCATAAGCAAACGCTTACACAACTGGATGAATGATCTGCGTAAATCTTCAGGACGCCTGCCGCGCCGCTATCAGACTTTGGAAGAAGCCTTCCAGCGCATGCAAACAGAAAACCCTCATCTATCAGAGGATCAGGCAAGACACCTGACCATTCACGGCAGCAATCAAAACGAAGACGGCACGTTCAGCTGGAAGTTTGACAACTATGTCCGGAATTTTGCGCCCATAGGCGTGCCATTCGACGAGATGGCCACACTGTATGGCGACATCACCTGTCCCACGCTCTTAGTGCGCGGCTTAGAGTCATGGGCATCTGACCCAATTGCAGACGGTCGCACAAAGAGCTTCAACTGTAAGCTTGAGGTAGAAGCCTTTGCTGATGCTGGGCACTGGGTCCATCACGACCAGTTAGACGGCTTTGTAAAACGCGTGAAAACTTTCTTAGCTGACTAGCGGCGGCAAAATTCTATGACTGCCCTAGCACCCAAACTACATGCCTCACCTTGGCAAGGGGTGTTCTACATCACAGGCGGCGGTGCCTCACTCATCAGCCAGTTGCTGGAGGTGCCCGGTGCATCTAACACTGTCTTGGAAGCCTTGGTGCCCTATGCAGAAAAGTCGTTAGCTCAATTGCTGGGCAAAGCGCCAGAGCAAGCGGTAGCAACGGCGACGGCTAGGGCGCTGGCCATGGCAGCCTACAAGCAGGCCAACGCGCTGGCAGAAGGCCAAAATTTTGGTTTTGGCGCCAGTGCGAGTCTGGTCACCCATAGAGCAAAAAAGGGTCAAACCCGCGCCCACTGGGCCATTCAAGCCGCAGAATTCACCCACTCATTTAGTCTGTTATTGGATGCCCAGCATGCCAGACAAGAACAGGAAACTCAGCTCACTGACGCATTTTGGCAGAGCATTGCCTGGGCCTTATTGGATTCATCTGAGACAGCCGGCAGTACCAATCGTTTAGCTCACTTGGGTATAGAAACACAGACTCATGCAGCCCAAAAACAATGGCAGCCGTTACTTCAGGCCCCGCCACATACTTGGTGTACCGGCGATCATGATGGCAAACTACTGCTGCCCGGATCCTTCAATCCCATACACCAAGGCCACAAGGACATGCTCAAAGTGGCCGAGTCTATTACCGGACTAACAGGGGCTTTTGAGTTAACCCTGCGCAACGCTGACAAGCCCGACATAGACTTTTTAAGCACCGCTGAACGCCTGGAGAAAATCCAAGATCACGATGTTTGGCTAACTAACTTGAGTAACTTTTCAGCGAAGGCGACGGCGTTTCCCGGCACAACATTCGCCTTGGGGACAGACACGCTGGCGCGCATTGGCGAACTGAGATTTTATGCAAACGATGAAAAATTGCGTGAACAGGCGCTACAAGCACTGGCTGATCTAGAGACTAAATTTTTAGTATTTGGGCGCCTTAATGGAGAGGACTTCATCACCTTAGAAGACCTAAACCTGCCGCCAACCCTAGCACAACTTTGCCAAGGGGTACCTGTGAGCCAATACCGCAATGACACAACGTCTTCTGCGATTCGCGCCGCAGACCGAGACAACCGCTAAGCGAGGTAACCGGTTATTGGCCGTTATATGACTCTGGCACAATGGTCTTCCAACGACCCTGACGGAAGCGCCAGATCAACATAATGCTTTTTAGCACATAGTCGCCAATCAGCGCCGCGTAGACCCAAATCACCGGTGCGCCTAGATAGGCGGCAATTGCCGCTAATCCACAACGCATCACCAGCAACCCAAGTACCGTTGTGATCAACGGGAAACGCGTATCGCCCGCTCCGCGTAGGGAACCACCAATAGCAAATTCCACCGCCAGCAGCGGCATCATCGCCCCCAAGACGTAAATAAATTGCACAGTGTAGGTAACGGTTAATGCGCCATCGCCAATGAAGTATTCTGCTAACTCCTGTGCAAAGGCGACCACTAACATGCCCACTGAGCCCATAGAAACCACTGCTAGCCAGAGCGAGCGCCAGCCACTGCGCGCGGCTCCTTCAAAGTCTTTTGCGCCCAAATGCTGGCCCACCAAAGTTGACCCCGCGATGGAAAAACCAAAGCCAATGGTCATGCAAACGGCCAAAATATTCACGCCAATGTTGTATGCGGCAAATGCCTCGGTGCCGTAGTTTTTACCAATGACTATCAGGAAGATGAAAAAACCCAGCTGAAACACACCCTGCTCAAGGGCCGCGGGATAGCCAATATCCAGCAACTGACGCAGGCGAGCTTTGCGCCACCAACCGTTGACTACATGGCGTACACGGAACTTTTGTTTCACCCACAAAATAAGCTGCACAAGAGAACCAATGGTAAATGCAATGCCAGCAGCGGCGGCGGCACCCGCAACCCCCATTTGAGGCATACCCCAATGGCCAAAAATAAAGGCATAAAGCAAAGGTAGGTTGATCAGGTTTACCCCGCCACTGATCCATAATGGGGTCCAAGCATCTCCTGAGGCACGCAGGGCCGCGCCCAAAATCAGCATTCCAGCAAAGGCCACATTAAAAAAGGCCAGCAGCCGAATATTTTCCGTGGCCATAGCGAGTGTTTGTTCATCTAAGCCAAAAACGCCTGCGAGAGAACCAGCAAAGAAGAATCCCAGTGTGGCTACCACCAAGGACAAGGCGCATCCTAAAACCAGCGATGCCATCGTTACGCGACTGGCTTCCTCATAATCTCCAGCGCCCCAAGCCCGTGCGACTAATGCTGTGGTGCCCGCGCTGACCGCCATTAAGATGGCCAACATAGCAAACATCACCCGCTGGCCAGCGCCCACTGCCGCCAAAGCCTGGGGGCCCAACTCACCAACAAATTTAGTTTGCACCATGCCGACGATGGTATAACTCAAATTGCCAAGAATACTCGGCAGCGCCAATTGCCAGATTGATGGGCGCTCAAATTCAGCAGATTTCAGGGTAACCGGCGGCCCTGATGCTTTCGACGCTTCTGAATCTTCTGTTTCTTCTGGAGAAAAGGCGGAAGAGAGGTCTACTTCGGTTTCATTATTAGTTTTATTCGTCTTAATCGGAGTTTCGCCTGTCACAGATGTCGCAAACCTTTGATAGTATCCTGACTCGAATTAGGAGAGAGATACCATGTCCAATGGAAAAAGCGGCACAACTGCTCAAAATAAATATGCCGATATAGAAGTCACATTAAAGGACTTTGTTGCCGTTATAGAGATCCAGCGACCTCCATACAATTTTTTCGATCTCAGCCTAATACAACAAATAGCGGATGCTTTAGACCACGCGGATAACAATCCAGAGTGCCGAGTAGTTGTCCTAACGTCGGCCGGCACAGCGTTTTGTGCAGGCGCTAACTTTGGCAGCGGACAAACAGATGGAGACCAGAGTCCGGAGTTTACAGAGGATGGCTTCCAGAACACCACCGGAAAACTCTATTCTGAAGCAATTCGTCTATTTAGAAACAAAAAACCCATCATTGCTGCAATTCACGGCCCGGCAATTGGCGGCGGATTTGGCCTAGCCTGTGTTGCCGACTTTCGCATCGCCAGCCCCAAAGCACGCTTTGCAGCCAACTTTGTAAAACTTGGCCTGCACCAAGGGTTTGGTATTTCCGTTACGCTTCCGCGTTTAATCGGCCATCAAAATGCCGCCAGACTGTTACTCTCTGGGCGACGCATTAATGCTGAAGAAGCACGGTCCTTAGGTCTTGTAGATGAAGTGGCGGCAGAGGGCGAATTGCACAGCGCGGCAATAAAACTCGCAGCGGAGTTAGCAGAAAATGCACCACTCGCCATGCAGTCGGTCAGGGCAACAATGCGCCAAGGTTTGGCTGACGCGGTGGCGAATGCCACAGTCCACGAACTAGCCGAACAACAATGGCTGCGCGCCACCGAAGATGCTTACGAGGGCATTCGAGCTGTCAGTGAACGGCGACCCGGCCACTTTAAAGGCAAGTAGATAACGACAAATAGATAAAGACAAATAGATAAAGACAAATAAGTCGAACAGCAAAGTGTTAGTCACAGTAAAATTAACACAACATGAGCAACCACAAACGCATAATCAATGGAGAGAGAGGATATGGATTTAGGCAAACTTGGCGTCTGGTATTTCTTAGACGGAATGTCAGCAGCAGACGGCGCAACCGCTGCAAAACGCATGGAAGCACTGGGCTATGGGACATTATGGCTACCTGAGACAGTGGGCAAAGACCCCTTAGTCTTGTCTTCATGGTTAATGGCCAATACCGAAAAGCTCAACTTGGCTACGGGCATTGTGAACATCTATAACCGCGAACCCGGCGTTACCGTTGCCGCGCAAAAGACTTTGGCAGAACAATCCGGTGGTCGCTTCGCCTTAGCCATAGGCGTTTCGCACAAGCCCTTAGTTGAAGGTGTTAGAGGCTTAGAGTACGGCCCACCGCTAGCCACCATGCGCACCTATCTAGAGCGCATGGCCACAGCGCCATATAACGGCTTGCCCCCGGCTGAAACACCGCCAACACTCATCGCGGCCCTAGGTCCAAAGATGCTCGAATTGGCAAAAACCAATACAGACGGTGCGCACCCCTACTTCACGTCCCCCGTACACACCAAGATGGCGAGAGACATTTTGGGTGAAGGGCCGCTGTTGTGCGTAGAGCAAAAGGTGATTTTGGAAACAGACACTGCAAAGGCACGAGAGCTAGCGCGACCTGTATCGTCCATTTACAACAAGCTACCCAACTACCGTAACAACTGGTTGCGCATGGGTTTGAACGAGGCCGATATAGACAACCTCAGTGACAAGTTTATAGACGCGACCTTTGCCTACGGTGATGCAGACGCCATCAAAGAACGCATAGCCGAGCATATGGACGCTGGCGCAGACCACGTGTGCATACAGCCGGTCAATCCAAATGGCGTATTTGGCGACCTACACTGGGAGTGCCTAGAAGCGTTAGCGCCCTAAAAAAAGAGGCGCTTGCGCCATAAAAAGAGAAGCGTTAGCGCCCTATACTCGCAAAGCGGTAAGACCTCTATTTTACCGCCTCGCTTTTCGCAACCACAGCCTAAGCGAATTCAGAGAAGGC
>QXZU01000136.1 GCA_009886205.1 K189A clade bacterium
GGTGTATCTCCGCTGGCATAGCTGTAAATCTCTGGTTGGCTGCTGTATTCATGTGTTGGCCAAACACTTGCGTTTTGAAAGTGACTAATTCATGGTTATTCCTACTTTGTAGTTAAGAAAAAGATTATGACTGGATTTTGGTTATTGATGGCCGCAGTTGCACTTTCGTTGTTTGGAGCGTTTTTCCATGGTGTGGTTGGCGGCCGAATGTATATGAACAACATCAACAACACCGATTTAGAGCCGCTTGGCAAGTCTCTTAGTCTAGTGAGTTGGCATATTTTCACTATATTTTTGCTTGTTGGTGCTGTTTCGTTTTTTTTAGTTGGCTTCAGCCTGTTGTTGCCTATCGCTTTGTACCCACTTATCGCCATTAACGCATTGGGCGCTTTATTGTTCATTTTATTAGCGGTTGGTAGTCACAAGGAATTAAGGAAGATGCCCGGTGCGGTTCTGATGACAGCCACCGCAGTATGCGGTTATCTAGGTGCTGCTTGGTTGGCGTGAGAACACTGACCTCAAACTGTTATTTGTACGCTTGCAGCACTAAAAATACAGTCGGATCGAAACAGGTAAGACAGAAACAACGGAAGGAAGAAAAGATGGTAGTAACAACAGATGATAATAACTCCGTACGAACTTTAACTTTTAATCGTCCTGAGGCCTTGAACGCTTTCAACGACCTGATGCGCGACGAGGTGACGTCCGCCATTTTAGATACTGCGACAGACGACACCATAAAAGTTCTTGTCATTACCGGAGCTGGACGCGCCTTTTCGGCCGGTATGGATTTAAATCCGGGCGATGATGCCTACAAATCGCGTTACAGTCTGGCTGATATGTTCGACGCATTTCTAGACTTTCCAAAGCCAATTATCGTAGCAATCAACGGGGTTGGAGTAGGGTTTGGTTGCACGATTGCCGGCTTAGCCGATGTGGTCTTTATGGCAAACAACTCACGTTTGCGCGCGCCCTTTTCGTCCCTTGGTTTGACGGCTGAAGCTAGCAGCACAGTTACATTTCCTCAACTAATCGGATATCAAAAAGCTTTTTGGGCTTTGCTCAGTTCGGAGTGGATCAGTGCTGAAGAATGTAAGGATTCAGGACTGGCTTTTGAAATAGTGGATCCTGACAGCCTAATGGAGGTTGTTTACACACATGCGGGCATTCTCGCAACGCAGCCCTTGATATCTTTGATTACTACCAAAGAACTTTTGATGAACCCGCGGCGGGAAGCATTGAGAGAAACCTACCAGCGCGAGAATGCAAAGCTGTTCGCTCTTATGGGCGGGCCAGCTAATTTGGAAGCAATTGCTGCTTTCAAAGAGGGCAGGAAGCCGGATTTTTCAAGCATGTGAGACGCCAACGAAATCCGTTAGTACCATCGCTAATCCTCCCAGCGCCTGCTGGCAACAACACCGTCGAGTCACGATCGTGACGATGTGAGTCTAGCTAGCTTATGTGAGATTCAGTGATTCTTCTTGAAGCCACCTCTAATGTATACCACTAGCTACTACTAATATTAGAGTAGGGCTTTAGATCCCCCCGGGGGGTGCTTTAGATAGGCCGGCTTTGTCGTATAAGCCTCTGTGTGCGTTTAAACAGGTATATCTCTGCTAGCTTCGCTGTAAACCCCTAATGTACTGCTGTATCCATCTGATACGTTTGTTGGTAGGTTACTTTGCGACCGCAGAGGGTAAATGGAGGATGTATGAGCGAACCCAAAAGAAAATCTATTGGCATGGTCCGTATGGCGCTTTATGGACTGGTTAATCTTCCTACCTCAATAGTTGGTCTTCCAATCGCTCTATATATCCCTGCATTTTATTCACAAAGCTTGGGACTTTCGCTCGCAGCAGTGGGTTCGCTTATAGCACTTTCGCGACTCTCTGATGTAGTTACTGACCCACTAATCGGTGTTACGTCAGATCGGCTAAGAAACCGGTTTGGCAGACGGAAACCGTGGATGATTATGGGCATGCCGCTTAAAATATTAGCGCTTTGGATGCTTTTTGTACCTAGTAGTGATTTTGCAGTGCAGCTATGGGCAGCTATGGGTGGTGAGGGCACTAACAATCTTTATCTTTTTGTTTGGATTAGTTTTTTGTACTTAGGTTTTACTCTGGTTGATTTGCCCTATCGTGCTTGGGGTGCGGAGTTGTCGATAGATTATGACGAACGCTCTAGGGTAACGGGTTGGAGAGAAGCCTTTGGTTATGGCGGCACTCTGCTGTCCCTCATTATTCCGCTGATTTTAGCTGTGGTATATAACTTAACAGGCCCTGCTAACGCCCTGCTTGGCATAGCATTAGTCGTTGTTATATTGCTTCCAGCCTTAACGTTGCCTGCACTAGTTTGGGTAAAAGAAATTACCGTAAGAAAAGTTGCCACGCCCGTGAGTTGGCGTAGGGGGCTTAGCATTGTTTGGGCCAACGGTCCTTACCGAAGATTGGTTTTTTGCCTCGTATTTTTAGTTACTGGCGTGAGTATGACCGCCTCGCTGTCGTTTTTCTTTGTAGCAAGCGTGATGGGTGAATCTTTTGAACGCTACACAATTTTTATTCTTGCTTATTACGTTTCTAGCGCTCTGGCGATACCCATCTGGTTTTGGATTTCCAAGCGTTTTGGTAAGCATCGAACCGTCGTTTTAGGCGTGGCCTGGCTCTCACTTTGGAGTGCATTCATTCCACTTATGGGTCCCGGGCATTATTGGGTCTTTTTTGCGATTATGATGCTTAAAGGATCGGCCGTAGGTGCGTTGGTCTTTTTACCTGCCTCGATGGCCGCAGACGTGATTGATCTGGATACGCTACGTACTGGTGAACAAAGAACGGGCTTGTACTTTTCCCTTTGGGGCATGGTTAACAAAGGAGGGGTGGCATTAGGCGTATTTCTCTCAACTAATCTTGCTGCTTGGTATGGTTTTAATCCGTCTGCCGAAGAAAATACCGAAGCGGCAAAATTTGCTTTGGCATGCCTCTATAGCGTTATTCCCGCTTTCTTGGCTTGCTTGTCACTGCCACTTCTTTGGAACTACCCCCTAACCAAAAAGCGTCAACAAAGAATGCGATCTCACATTGAGTCGCGAGACAGTCGAAGACAAAGAAAAGCCTAATGCTATGGGAAAATTGGCGGCCCATCCTCAAAGTCAATGGATATTCTTACACTTGAGGTTTTCTGGGTTTGCTCTTATGGCAGTAGGCATTAGCAGCGCCGTTTTTAGACAGGACGGCTTGGTTGCGTGGACTTCTGTGAACGTTTAAACAGGTACACCTTCGCTAAGAACCTTTGGTGCACTGCTGTATTCATGTGCTGGCCTGAGTTTGCTATGGTTTAGGTCTAAGTTATCACCTAGCCTCTTAAACAACTTGAGCGCTCAAGATGCAAAAAATATTGCTACTCGTGACAATGTCCTTAGCCGCAATTGCATGCGGGGGCGGAGGCGGCGGTTCTTCGGCAGCGCAGTTACCAACAAATACCACCGCGACTGCGGCTAGTAACACAGCAATTGCTCCCACTAACAATACGACGCCGGCGACACAAAGTTGGGACCTAAGAAGGGTTAGCCCAAGTGTCGCGAACACTAGCCAAGCTAATGTAAACGCAGTACTAGACCACATCTTCACCGATCAAGCTGTGCAATCGGTTTTAGTCAGTAAATATGGTTTAACGATTGGCGAGCGCTATGCCACCGGTTACGACAAAGACAGCTACGGTACGAGCTGGTCAGTGGCCAAGAGCTTTTATAGCGCAGCCATAGGGGTAGCAATAGATGAAGCCTTGATTGGCTCAGTGGATGACAAAGTCAGCGACATAATCACCGAGTGGCAAAATACAGATAAAGCAGACATCACCCTGAAACAAGTACTGCAAATGCGCGGGGGATATTCTAATCGAGACAATATATTCAACACCTCCGATCAAACCGCACACGCAATTAGCTTTCCCCTAGCAAGCACACCAGGAACACAATTTAGCTATTCCAACGCCAATAGCCAACTATTTGAACCCATTCTATCCCGAGCAACTGGGTTAAGTGCCCATCAATATTTGGCGAACAAAGTTCTTGCTCCTATTGGAATAAACACGAACAGCGTAGGCTTTTGGTTAGATGCCACCGGCACAAACCCTATGACCTACTGCTGCCTAGACATGCGACCCGATGACTTTGCTCGTTTTGGTTTGCTTTTCGCCAGGGGGGGGGCTTGGGACGGCGAGCAAATCATCTCACCAAATTATGTGAGCCAAAGTATGATCGCAAATGGTGCATACGGTTATCAGTGGTGGGTACTTAACTCCGCTTACTGGAATGGACGTCAAGTCCCCATTGATATTATTGCCGCGCTAGGCTTAAACGGTCAGAAAATCTATATTTGGCCAGAACAAGATATCGTCATTGTGGTGTTAACCAAGTATACCCACTCGGCCAACCAAGGCTATGTACTGAGCGTAACCAACCTCCCAAACACCTGTACTGCCCGCAATACATGCCGCGGCGCACAAGACTCTGAGGTACCAAGTTTTGATCAGTATGATCTGATCAGCCTAATTCAAGCATTGGGCAGCAATTAGTTAATATTGCTGAAAAAGTCAGCAGACTAGAAAGTTATGATCAGCAAAAACGAATACCGAGCATTTAGACGAGCTACGTTTAGCCCAACTTTTTCAGCAAGGTGAAGTAACCGCAACCCAGACTTTGGCTACATTTCAAATCCACCTCTAATGTATACCACCTTTAACTACTATTATTAGTGTAGGACTGGAGATGCCCCCGTAGGGCTTTAGAAAGGCCGGCATTGAGTGCTTGCCAAGTAATAAAGTTCTGGGTGCAGTAGAGCTTAAGTTCGGCGAGAATTATCACGACTTTAACTATTTGGCTTTAGCTAGTAAAAATTACAGCGTGGTAATTTAAATTGAGAAAATTTGCGAACTCCCCATAGTTATGCATAGTCGCTAAATGCCTTTACAAGAAAAATAAAAATATAATCATGGAGTAAATGATGGCTAAGCTTGAAGCAGTGATGACCGTTGAACTAAAAATCAGAGGGCCTTACCCAATAGG
>QXZU01000137.1 GCA_009886205.1 K189A clade bacterium
TTACGAACATAGAACCTCCTAATTCATCTGCCTCAAGGGCCTTGCATTGATATCATTGGCCTTTGTCGGGATGTTGGAAGCCACACTAGGCTCAGTTAACTGAACCTAGCCTTAACGTTCGCGGGGAGAGGTTTATTTCTTGTCTCTTATTTCAGAGCAATGCTCCAACTAAAGAGAATGATGCTGAGAGCTGCGATGCCGAGTTTTTGCTGTAGCGCTGGACCCATCGCTTGGAAGTTTAATGGCGCAATAAAATAGCCCGCCAATGCACCAAAGCCGAAGCCAAATACGTGAGCGCCAACGTCTGTTCGCTCGCCGCCAAAACCCATGTAAGCGAGCATACAAATGGCTGCGAACACTGGTGCTAGAGCGCGTCTCCAGTCCTGATGTTTGAACACGCCTTGACGCCAAAGCACCGTGGGCGCGAGTCCTAGTGCTGCGAACGAGGCAGTGGATGCGCCCAGTGAGCGGAAGTCGTCTGGATGTATTAACGCGTTGGTGTAGTTGGCCGCCATGCTCGCCAGCACAATCACCAGCCATGCGCAGCCAGAGCCTAAGTAGCGCGATGCAAAGAGACCAAACAAACTGCCAAACACGGTGTTACTTAATATGTGGCTGAAATCGGCGTGTAGGGTGAGGGCGGTGACAATGCGCCACACCTCGCCTTGGGCAATGAGTCCTGCATCTAATATACCGGCATCGCGCAGGTCTACGCTTGTGAATTGAGCCAAGTTGGGCACGGACCAAATAACCGCCAGAAAGCCGATGACACCCCACCAACCGGTGTCCACCGTGGCAACCTCTATTGGTTTTACTGGTGGCTTTGAATTCTCTTCCCAAAATTCCACCAGTTGTTGGTGGCCCATTTCCTGATTATGTGGCTCAACCAGTAACGACCATGGCCCAGGCGGTACGGTTTGCGGTCGGTGAACTCGGTAGTCTATTTCTACCGCTGCAAGGACTAAGGCCGCATCCTGAATTTGTGCTTGCCGGTCAGAGCGGAAAATTTCCACCCAAGGCGGCTGTGTCGAAAACTCGTCTTCCATATTGAAAAACTACTTATGCAATATTTAGCCCCACACTCTACCAGTCTTCGCGAAAATGCTATGGCAAAAAGACCAGCGCGAAGAATCTAAGGACCGCTGTGGAGGCAATGTCCGCAGCTTAGGCGTTTTAGGTGTTTGCGTGGGGGCAGCGAAACTGCGCAAGCACCCTTATCAATAGCGCTATCTAACTCGTCTTAGAAAGCGCTTTTTCTTTGTGGGCGGTGGCGCTGTTGGCGCCAAGTCTTGGACTTTTTGGTAGAGGAAGTCGGTAAGGGTTTGGCGGGTTGTGAACTGTGACAGTTCGGACCAGGGCAGGGGCGCGCCAACGTCTGCCTTTATCTCTTTACCAAACTGCTTCAATGCTTCGTTAAGTAGCAGAGCCATGCGTAAAGGTTCTGCGATATGCGAGGCCAAGTGAAAGCGGCGGCTGTTGCGGCCATGGAAATAAACTGGGACCACTGTGGCTTGAGCATCACGTATCAGTTTTGCTGCAAACGTTGTCCAAGGCGCATCTACCACCTCGCCAAAGCCGCGTTTGTTGGCGGTGGAGACAAAACCTGATGGAAAAATAATAATTGGAATGTCTTTAGCCAAGCATTCTTGGGCTACTTTCTTCGCATTTATATTATTTTTCAGCGCTGCCTTGGTGGGTTTGAAATCAATGGGTAAAAAGTAAGGGGCTAGGTCGCGGTCTTGGCAAAGCATTGCATTAATGAGAATTCTGAACTCGCCCCGAGCTTTAATGGCCATATCGCATAGCGCCATGCCGTCTATTACCCCAAACGGGTGGTTGGCAACAAATACCAGTGGTCCGGTTTTTGGAATGGCTGCGAGTTTCGCATCGTCATAACAAGGTTGTATGCCTGTGGCGGCGAAGGCGGCTTGGAAAAAGTCCTCTATGGCAAAAGGACCCTCTTTGAGTTTGCGATAAACAGACTCAATTTTGCGCCGACCAAAGACAACTTCCATGGATGAAATGAAGTGTTTAACCAACCATGGATCATCTGGCTGGGCGTAAGAAATGGTCGGATGCTCTCTGACGTATTCTTCAAAAAGTGGATCAAGTTGTGGTAGCGCCATTTGTTTTTGCTTCCAAAAAGAAGAGATCGACAGTACACCCTAAACTTCAGCAGTTGTGACTCTGAAACTGGTCGCATTATTACTCGAGATTGACCAAAAAAGAACGCCAATTTGCCAAAAAAGACCCTCATTTGTAACACCTTGTCGGCGGCGTTTTTTGTCCGCTTTTGAGAGGATTTTGCGTTGGTCTTAAGCGAGCTAATAGCCCGCCAAAAAGCCAGCAATAGTGCTTGTCGGATATTAGCGTAGGAGAATAGAGCTGGGTCGCTTGGGAATCCTAGACAAGCATGCTTTGAGCGCCGAAATCCTTCAATTGCACTTGCAATTGCATGGGTAAACGCCAATATATACACCATAGGTCGCCGCCCTTTGGGGGTTCTGTGCGCCAATTAACATTTATCCACTGTCATTTGAGGTTTTTAAGATGGATCAAAGAACAATGCGTCAGGCTTCTGTAGCAGGCCTGTCTTCTCTTGAAACAAACAAGGTATTAAAGAATACCTATTTACTATTATCCGCCACACTTGGCTTTAGTGCAGTTATGGCGGTGATGGCCATGGCCCTGAATGTACCCACCGGGGCTTATCTGATTTGCATGATCGCTTCCATGGTGTTGGGCATTTTTGTCCTGCCGAAAACAGCAAACTCTGGCGCGGGTCTGGGTGTGATTTTCTTGGTTACCGGTTTGCTTGGCTTCGGCATAGGCCCAGTGATCAGCTTGTATCTCTCAATGGCGAAAGGCCCAATGATTGTAGCAACCGCATTGGGCGGCACCGCGACAATTTTCTTGGGACTTAGCGCTTACGCGACGATGACCAAGCGCGACTTCAGCTTTATGGGCGGCTTTGTGGCCGTTGGCATGATGGTTGTGATTGTCAGCATGATCGCTAACATCTTCTTGCAAATTCCACTGGCTTCATTGGGCATATCCGCCGCGATCATAATGTTGATGAGCTGCCTGATTTTGATGCAAACCGGCGCCATTATTCGTGGTGGTGAGACCAACTACATCATGGCGACATACGGCTTGTATCTGAGCATCTTCAATATCTTTATCAGCTTACTGCAGATTCTCGGCATCTTCGGCGGCGACGATTAGGCTAAAATGTAATAGCTATTGGTTGAGCTGGTCTGAACCAGATTGTTGATTAAGAACCCGGCCACTGCGCCGGGTTTATTTTGGGAGCTATAAAATGGAATGGATGCAAATAGGTGCGCTAATTGCCATGGGGCTTATGGCTTTTGCTATGTGGCCAATGGTGAAACGCTGGCGTGAAAACCCCGTTGAAGCCCAAGAAGGTGACTGGTCCACGGCGGTTTTTATTTTGGGTCTAGTGGCTTTGTTCGTATTGATGTTGATTTGGTCGGTGCAGTAGCTCGGCCATCGGCGCTTTGTTTTACCCTAGCCTTTACGGGTCTTTTTTATAGGTATCTATCGACCTCTGCCGGCCTCTATCGACCAGTGAGCGTGGCATACACCTTGGTCAGCTGATCGGGTAAATCTTCCATATCTTCAATGACCATATACCGTTCATCGGGGCACATTCGTTTCAGATAGTCGTGGCCAGACTTGTCCACGGTAATGCAAAAAGTCTCTATGCCTTTCTGCTGAGCCTCTAACAAGGACTTGGCGGTATCTTCTACCCCGTAGTCGTGATTGCCGCGCTCGGGTCCGTAATCACAGTCTTGTGGGAATCCATCGCTGATGACAATAAGCACTTTCATAGCACTTCCCGAGGCCATGAGTTTGTGACTGCCGTGGCGAATTGCAGGACCCATTCGAGTAGAACCCTTCGGCTGCATGGCCGCGATACTTTGCAGAGTCTTTTGCGAAAAATTATCTTCTGGCTCTTTAGCGACAAAAATTTCTACATTGTCTTTGCTGTACCCGGAGAAACCGTAAATGCCGTAGCTGTCGCCAAGGGCGTCTAGTGAGGCTGCCATAACCACCATGGCGTCACGTTCCAGGTCTATGATCTTGCGCGGTGTTTCCTCTGGTGCTTCCTCTTCCTCTGGCTCAAGGGCAGCGTACCAGCCGGCGCGTAAATCTACTTCGGCCTCTTCATCATAGTTTGACCAATCTGTAGGCTCTGGCGGATGAATGGGGTCGTCGGTTGACGCCGACTGGTCCACCAAAAATACCGCGCAGACGTCTCGCTGCACCCGTTCTTTGCGCGAATAGTAGCGCTCATCTGGGCTGTGGCCTGCGCGTAAATCTTGTCGTGCTTCAATAATGGCGGTGAGGTCTAGTTCGTCACCGTCTTGTACCCGCCGCACGCGCTCTAGGCCAGTAGGCCTAATCTGTTCAAGCTGGCGCTGGACCATGGGCTGATAGTCGCGAATGACGCGTTTCAGATGGTCTATGTCTTCAGCAGACTCCGAGATTAATTCCTCTTCAAATACCCGGCACCATGCGCGCAAGTAGCGACGATTTAGATGGTCCCATTCGTCATAGCGATAGCTGCGCGCTGCGCTGCGGTCATGTCCCAGCGCGTGTTGAACAGATGAGCGCTCCATATCAACCCGGCGCTTGAGGGCGTCGCGCTCGTCTTTTAGCTCTTTGATTTCAATATCAAGGCCCGCCTCGCGCTGGGAGCCGTCGCCACCCTCGCCTTGAACCGCCTCGGTCTCTTGGCCGGTGGGTATTTCATTGGCGGCAGCTTGGGTGGCCATATCCTCATTGATCTCGTCTAAATCCTCTTCCCAATCTTCAATGCGCTGTTCGCGGTTGAGCCAATCTACTAAGGATTCGTCCTTTTGCTGGTAGGGGGCGCTTTCTGGCACCTCGTACTCAGCAACAACCTGGTCATAAACTTTGCACAGGCCTGCGACGCTGTCGTAAACGCTAAGGCCTAGGTTGCTTTGTTCTTGCAGCGCCAAGTACAGGGCTTGCCAGCCCGGGCCAGAATTTATTTCTTGGCTGAATACTGCACCACGTAGCCATTCCAGGCCCTGACCTAGCAGGTCCATTTCACAGGGTTCAAAAGCCAGTAGGTATTCCTGGTGGCGTCTTAGGTGTCGCCTCAAACCAGGGTAAGTGCTGACCATATAGGCTTGAATACGCGCTTGGTCCAACAGCAGAAAAAGCCGCTCGGCAATATTAGGTTGGTCAAAACTGTCGAAGAGAATCCTGTAGTCGCCGGTTCTTGGGCTGAGGTCTTTGCGCGGTTGATACCTAGCCGCCAGTTCAGGCACTTGCTCAAGCGCTTTAGCCATGCGGAATTTCAGCGTACCGCACTCTCTTAAACCCAGCTGTTCCATGACGAGCACGCGATAACCCGCTGGGGTTGCAGTGGCCAGCTCTTCGGGTAAGAACAGTGTGTCGTGGCTCTGCCCCATTGCGCCCATGTCTAAATTCAGGCGTGGGTTGAGTTTGAATTCTTCGGTACCTCGAATATGCAGATAGCGCCCGGCAATACCCTCGGTGAAAAGGGTTAGCGCGCTTTCAACATCTGCTAGGTGGATTTGCATTTAGGGCAGAATAACGTCGACGATGTCCGCCACCGCCTCTTGCACGCTGGCATCGTCAGATATGGCGCTGATGATGGCTGCTTTTGCCGCACGGCGCGGCTCAATGCCGCCAGCGATCAACTCGCCGGTGTAAATGAGTAAGCGTGTACTCACCCCTTCTTCAAAGCCATGTTGCTTGAGGTTGCGTACTCGTTGACCAATGGTGGCCAAACGTTCTGCTTGAGTGTCATCAACGCCAGATTCGTGGGCAATGATGCGGCTTTCCGCCTCTACATCGGGGTAGTCAAATTCTAGGCTGACAAAGCGCTGGCGAGTACTGGGCTTAAGGTCTTTCAGTACGCTTTGGTAGCCGGGGTTATATGAAATGACGAGCAAAAATTCGTCGTGGGCTTGGATCAGTTCACCGGTTTTGTCGATGGGCAGTATGCGTCTGTGGTCAGTGAGCGAGTGGATGAGCACGGTGGTGTCTTTGCGCGCTTCAACAATTTCGTCTAAATAGCATATCGAACCGCTGCGCACTGCGCGGGTGAGCGGACCGTCCGACCAGATGGTTTCATCGCCTTTGAGTAGATACCGCCCGACCATATCTGTAGCGGTTAAATCCTCATGGCAAGACACGGTAATGAGCGGCGTATCGCTTTGATGCTCTGCTGGCTTTTCGTTATTCAGCAACCAAGTCATGTGCTCAACAAAGCGGGTCTTTCCGCAACCTGTAGGCCCTTTTAGAAGAATAGGTAATCTTGCGGTATACGCTGCGCGAAAGACCTCTACTTCATCCGTTAGGGGGAGATAGTAGGGTTGGGCTGTTGCTGCCTGTTCATCGGTGAAGGTTGGTTCAGTCATAAGTTCGTCAGCTCTATATGTTCGGGCGTCATTGCCTTCGTGATTATGGTTTTCGCTCATTGTGCTTTGCCAACCTTGAAAGCTAGGCAAGCCCCAACCTCTAGGAAGAGCGCTACATTGCCTGAGGTCATGTCAAAAAAACGTCGCTTTGTGTCCTATTGCATAATCACTATAGCGAAAAAGTTCTGGCCTTGGGGCTGTGAGCCGGGCTAATTTGCCTCAACGGGTGTGACCAGAAAAATAAATAGGCCCAAGGTTATGCCCCAGTGCGTGAGCGCAGTTGGCGTCGTTATTTGTATGAGGGGAAACCAGTGTCAGAAACAGATGAAATGCTTGATGCCACCACGGCCTTAGTGCCGCCATTACTCACCGCGTTAGATGCACTGGCCTATGCTGGCCGGCATATGCATCCACCCAATATTCCGGCAGTTGTGGGTGCAATTGAGTCCTATGAGCAGCCGCTTCAGGCTGGCTTGGAGGTTTTCTCTGCTGTTGCTTGGCCGGATGATCTGCAGGAATTTGTTGAACATGCTAGGAGTAGCGCAATTTTAGCATTGAAAGCGTATGCAGGATTTACTGCCGCCGCCGCAGACCCAGATCCTGCCATGTTAGCCTATAGAGCCATGGGGCTTGCAACCAAGGCTGTTGAAGCCGCCTATCCTTTGACTTATATGTTGCCCCCAGTGAGCCGCTATTTCTTAGAACCCAGTCATCGGGACGATAAAACTTTGCTCGCGGCCTTAAGCCAGAATAACCCGGAGCAGCCCAATGTAGGGGTTATGCATGCAGATAACGCAAGTCAGCAGCGCGGCGGTTTTTCGGTTTACGTGCCTGAATCCTATGCCGGGGAAAAAATACCCTTAGTAATGGCTCTGCACGGGGGGAGTGGGCATGGGCGGCAGTTTTTGTGGTCTTGGCTGCGTGCAGCGCGAACGCATAACTGTATTGTGATAAGCCCCACCTCCCAGGATCGAACTTGGTCGTTGATGGACCCTGAGCAGGACAGTGACAGGCTTGCCCAATTAGTCAGCTATGCCCGTGAAAACTGGCAAATTGATGAAGAGAAAATTCTTTTAGCGGGTATGTCTGACGGCGGCACGTTCAGCTATGTCAGCGGTTTAACGGCCGATTCTCCCTTCACCCATTTGGCCCCATGTTCCGCATCTTTTCACCCGATGCTGCTGGAAGTGGTAGACGACCAGCGGATAAAGGATTTGCCCGTTTATCTGACACACGGTGCGTTGGACTGGATGTTTCCCGTTGATGTGGCTCGGACCGCGCAAAATGCTTTGACAATTGCAGGGGCCGAAGTGGTTTACAGAGAAATTGAAGACCTATCGCATACTTATCCGGTGGAAGAGAGCGCAGCAATACTGCAGTGGTTGAAGGCATGAGTTCAGACAACGGAAAGGTTCGAGAGAAAAATAACAACATTGTTATTGTTGGATATCATCCTAAATATGCCGATGATTTTGCAGCCTTGAATTATCAATGGATTACGGAGTTTTTTGTCATCGAGCCTGAAGATCGCGCCGCCCTTGATCACCCAGAGGCCTACGCCATTGATAACGGCGGCGAAATATTCTTTCTGCTTGATCGCTCAAGTGGTGGTGAAACGGTCATTGGTACTGCGGCCCTAGTCCCTAAAAAGGTCCCTAAAAAAGTCCCTAAAAAGGTTCCTAAAAAGGCCCTTAAAAAGACGTGGAAAGAGGCACCCCAACAAGCAGTAGCGCAAACAGCTGAAGCCATAGAAGTCTATGAGCTAGCCAAGATGGCCGTGTCTCCCAATCGCCAAGGTGAGGGATTAGGCCAACTTCTACTCCAACACTGTATTGAATTTGCGCGCCAGCGTAAGGGTAAACGGATGATTTTGACGACTAACGATATATTGAAGCCAGCGCTGGCGGTATACCACAAACTCGGCTTTAGGGATTTGCCGGTGAATCCAGACGAGCGGTATGAGCGTGGCAATTTAGCCATGGTTTTAGATTTAGCTGAGCAAAATTAAAACACTGATGCTGGATGCTTTGCGTCAGAAGTAAGAGCCCAGATCGCTACGCAAAACAGAAGCGCAAAACAGAAGCGCTAAACAGAAGCGAAAATAGAAAGATTCGACAAACGAATAAAAACAAAGAATAAAACAAAGAATAAAAATAAATAATAAAAATAAAAGGTAGGCCAAAAACAAAATACAACAGCACGCCTCAGGCGTAGGAGAAGAGAGATGTCGGCAACAGAATTTAATCCAATAAAGGATATTCAACAGCTAATTGATGGTGCGGTAAATGCGGCGGGGGAGGACCTCGACCTTTCTATGGCGCCCCCTTTTGTTCGCGGTATGGATTTAACCGGTCTACTCTTCACCCGGGTAGCTATAGGCGAATTTGATATGGTTTGGACCGTAGACCCGCACCTCACACATTACGACGGCATGGTCCAGGGCGGCGTGGTGAATGTCATTGCGGATACTGGCCAGTCTTTTGCCTATGCAACCACCAGCACCGGCCCCGAAACTTTTTCTACGGCTGAATTTACTACGCGTTTTTTTCGCCCGATTAAAACTGGCAATGTCATAAATGTGCGCAGCCGTGTGATTAATCGATCGCGCAGGCTAGGCGTAGTAGAAACGCACTTTACCGAAAGTGAGAGCGGGAAATTATGCGCCACGGTTACCGGTGCTTGGATGGTGGTGGATCGTGATTTTGGTGACGCCGGCAACAGTTAAAAGAGCGCGGCAAATTTAGCCACTTAATTTAAGCCGACAATGCTTTTATTGAGCTTGTTCGCGGCGATATATGCTGGCCGCCGACGCTGTCTGTTTGTGTACTCGGTTAACGTTGGGTCAAGATCAAAACCATAGTCCTTGGCCCACTGTAAAATCCCCGCCAACATTAAATCGGCTCCGGTAAAACTCTTCCCAACCAAATATTCACTTTCTTTTAGATGTATCGACGCCACGGCCACTTGCTTGTTAAATCCTGCTATTGCAGCCTCAATGGCGGCGGGTGCCTCGCCGTATAAATGCTGTAAATCTCTATGCTTGCGAATCACGTACAAAGTATGGGCGTCTAACTCCATCTGAATGAAAGACAGCCATTGGTTATACCGCGCGCGGTCATGGCTGCCGTGAATGGGCACGAATGCGCCAGTTTCGCCGTAAGTGTCTGCTAGGTAGGTAATGATGGCAGCGCCTTCGGAAAGCACAAGTTCGTCGTCTACGAGTACTGGGATCTTGCCTTTAGGATTGATGCTCAGAAAAGCCTCGGTGTGGGTTTCACCAGTGCGTGGGCCGATGAGTTTTGCCGTGTAGTCCAATCCCAGCTCGTGGCACATCCAATGCGCGTGCAGTGTGCGCGAAGTTGTACCGCCCCAAATGGTCAACATACTTTGCCCCTCATTTTTACTTTTATTCTATTTCGGCTCTATTTTAGCTGCATTTTGGCTCTAGTTTGGTAACGTTTCTGCCTAATTGAATTAGTACGCATTTTGCTTCAGCAGCGCAAGGCTTCATCTTGCTGACATTTTGTTAAGCTTACTTTTTTAAGACTGTCATTAAGGGGAATGTATGAGTCTTGTAGTTTGGTCCTGGATTTTTCTAGCGCTGTATATCGGCATGATGTTGGTATTTGGCATTATTGGTCAGCGTAAAGTTTCAAGCGGGGATGACTTTGCAACGGCCCGCAGCAGTTACGGACCGCTCTTTTTGGCTTTTGCTTTTGCTGCCACTACGGCCAGTGGCGCCACCTTTGTTGGCTTTCCAGGCATTGGTTACGACGCCGGTATGTCTGTTATGTGGTCGGTTTTTCTCTACCCAATGGGTGTCTATGTCGGCGTATTGTTATGCCTGCATTTGGTCAGTAACTCAGGTCACAATTTTGGCATGCGCTCTATTCCAGAGTATTTGGGCATTCGCTATAAATCTGATGCTGTGCGCATTTTGGTCTCTCTGTTCTCTCTCTCGCTATTCTTCTACCTAGCCGGTCAGTTGGTCTCGGGCATTATTATGTTTGAGGTCATGCTTGGATTGCCGCCTTTAGTAGCGTTGATTATTACTTCCCTTGTGCTCCTCGTTTATGTGGTTATGGGGGGTGCCCATGCGGACATCCTGACCGACGGGGTGCAGGGATTTATCATGGTTTTAGTCGGTTTATTGGTCACCGCAATGTTTGTCACCGGTTATGGCAGCGAGGGTGGCTTCAGCGGCATGTTGGACAGTTTGCGTAGCCAGGACGAGAACCTCGTTAAAATGCTCAATCCTGAAAATGTGCTCTACCACTCTTGGTGGTCGGTGGCAGCGGTTTTCCTCGCACACGTGCCATTGGGTATGTTGCCGCATATTGGTAACAAGTTGTGGGCGCTGAAGGAGCCTTCTCAGCGCAGTATGTTCATTCGGTTGGCGTTTAGTTTCGGACTGATTCTCGGCATGTTGGGCCTAGGCGGCATTATGGCCAGAGCAATATTAGGCGAGGGTGTAAACGGCAATCAGGCATTGATTATGCTCTTTATCGAACTGTTCCCTAGTTGGTTGGCTGCATTACTGGGTGTCGGCATCCTCGCCGCGGTCATGTCTACTGCTGACGGGTTGGTTGTGTCGTCCTCACAAATTGTTGCCAACGACATTTATCGTTTAAGTTTTGTGCCTAAGTTCCGTGCCAATCTCAGTGAAGAAGAAGTGGAACGTAGAGTGCTAAATGTCAGCCGGGTCAGCACTGTAGTGATTATGATTTTGTGCACTATTCTGGCGTGGAATATGTTGGATATGAATGTCACGATCATTGTTTGGATCGGCAGTGGCTGCATGATGGCGGCATTTGCCGGGCCGCTTATTTTAGGTTCGGTGTGGTCTGGGGTGACTAAGGCAGGGGCCTTTGCGGGGCTGATTTCTGGTGGCCTAACCTTTATCTTGGTCTTTAACAGAGCCATTGATCCTGAGTGGTTTGCACCGGGTATGCTGCAAAATGCAGTGCAGTGGCTGGTGATTGAATCGCCCAATCCATGGTCGTGTGCCGCAATGGGTGAGTTGGTGTCTATTGCCTTCACGGTTATTGTCTCTAAAGCCACCCAGCCTTTGCCTGAAGAGCATATCCAAGAACTCTTTGCGCCCAACACTAAGAGCGCCTAGAGAAATGAAGGGTTCGGTCTAGCTGCCATTTTGGCTAGCTAGACACGGCAGGTAGCGTTGGCTGTTATGACGTTAGTGCAAGGTTTAGCTAGAGGTTTTGTTGCGCTCGTAGCGAAGCAACAACATAGCGCCAAGTATCGACCAGACCAAAATAGTCAACCACTCTTCCGGCCATGCCAGTGCGCTGGCACTCCATGGAAAGAACGCAGACAGTAGTCCCAGTGACATCAACACGCCACCGTAGCCCACCAAGTTGGGGTGGCTGACCTTAAAGGGGCGGGGCATATCTGGCTCCGTTTTGCGCAGTAGCAAAAATGAAATGGCGACAAATACAAAGGCTACGGTTACCGCAAAACTACCGCTGTTGACTAACCAGACGAGTATTGTGCGACCAAACAATGGCGCAACCATGGTCAGCGCGCCAATGGCCAAAATACCAACGTAAGGGGTTTTGTGTTTGGGGTGTATTTTTGCGAAAACTTTTGGCACATGACCGGATTCTGCTAGTGCAAAGAGCACGCGGGATGCGCCAACAATAAAGGCGTTCCAACTGGTTAAGATGCCACCTATGCCGCCGAGCACCAGTAAGCTGCCTGCCCAAGAGCCACTCCATAACGCTGCTGCGGCATCGGCGGTGGCCATTTTTGTGGTGGAGAGGGCATCTGCGGTGAGACCAAAGCCGACAGCCATGGCAATTAGGATGTACCAAGCGACCGCGCAGGCCACGGAGAATATGAGCAGTCGACCTATCTTATTCGGGGGTAAGTCAATTTCTTCGGCTGACTGGGGGATAACGTCGAATCCGATGAGCATGGAGGGCACCATGATTAAGACGATAAGAATGCCGCTGACTGGCGTGGCTATCCAAGGCTGTGCGTTGCTTGCATCACCAAAGGCAATGGCACCGCTGATTAATAGCATGCCGGTCACCACAATAAGCGCTGTGACTACCGCTTGTAGAATTGCTGCGGTGCGAATGCCTAAGTAGTTGACCCAAGTGACTAACGCTGTGGCGCCAATACCGATGAGAATAAAACCAAGGTCCACATCGCTGTCTAGAACATTCCATAATGTGCCTAGGCGAATGTCTGGGTATAAATATTCTACTGCGGAGGGCAGTGCAACAGCTTCAAACATGCACACGTTTACGTAGGAAAAGAGCAGTGCCCAAGTACAGACAAAGGACCAGCGAGAACCCAAGGCCCGCTTTGTATAGATATGTTCGCCGCCAGCTTTGGGCATGGCCGAGGCCAACTCGCTGTAGGTCAAGCCGATCAATGTGACAGCTACGCCGCCCACGCAGAACGCGATAAGCGTGCCAACTGTGCCTGCGGCAGTGAGCCATACGCCGGTCAAAAGCACCCAACTCCAGCCGATCATGGCACCAAATGCCAATGCGATGACCTCTGGTGTCTTCAGTACTTTTGCAAATCTAGTCGAATCTGTCATACCCGCCTCCCATGCGATGTTTGATCATTCTAACCCTATCAGCAGAATGATTAGGGCCTCATTGCCAATTCTAGTCGCAGCAACCCAGGCTGGCGCAAAAGTTAACAATAAGTCAGATTTATTTGGTGGGTTATCCAAGCTTATTTTGATGGGCTTGCTACAATCAGAAAAACAAAATCTGCTGTTGGAGCGCGCGTTGTCAAAGCATCTTGAATTTAGCCATCGTCATAAGACATTTGATCTGTATTTAACCGACGACGGAGCTATTGAGTTATACCTAGATAAATGTCTGCGCAAGCGCCGAGACAAAGGCGAGCTTGAGCCCCAATATGTTTGGACCAACGTGGAATTGGAGTGGGAAGAGCATCACTATATTGAGGTCAAATATTGGGCCTCTACTGGGGTACTGAAGATCACCGTGAATGGCGACGCTATAGTGGACACAACTTTTTAATTCGGCCACATCAATCCGCCAGTATGTTGGCAACACTGGATGCCTAAGAGTGCCAGCGAAGAGCTAAAGTAAAGGTCTAGAGTAAACAGCTAAGACTTATAAGTAAGACTTAGAAGCAAGACTTAGAACGAAGGCCTAGAACGAAGGCCTAGAACGAAGGCTTAGAACGAAGAGATACAATCAATGTCTGTAGAACTTAAAACCGAAGACTTGAGTGCGTTTGCCAAAGACGGCTATTTTGTTGCCCGTGGTTTTTTGTCTGAGCCTGTTCGAGCGAAACTCAAGGCATCTATTCTGGGCGACCTTGAGCCCTTGGTCGGGCCTGCTGAGTTAGAGGCTGATGTGGGTTATCCCGGCGCGCCCGGTGATCGTTCGGCAGAGGGGGGGGCAACACCGCGACGTTTGCTCCATGCCTTTGCGCGCTCGAATGATTTAAGAGCCTTGGCGCTGCATGAAGAGGTTGCGCAAATACTCGCCCAGTTGATGGGGTCAGACCAAGTACTTCTTTCTCAGTGCCACCATAACTGTGTGATGACCAAGTACCCGGGCTTCAGCAGTGCGACCCTGTGGCATCAAGACATTAGATATTGGTCATTTGATCGCCCTGAGCTGATTTCCGTTTGGTATGCCGTTGGAGATGAGCTGGCAGATAACGGCGCGTTGAGTGTCATTCCCGGCACGCATGTTGAGAATTTCGGTCGCGGCCGTTTGGATCGAAATCTTTTTTTACGCCCAGAGTTGGCAGAAAACCAAGGACTCATTGAACAGGCAAAGGTGGTGGAGTTAGCTGCTGGGGACGCATTGTTTTTCCATTGCCGGCTTTTTCATGCTGCGGGTAGAAACCTCACCGATCAGGTCAAAATCTCGCCCGTGTTTACTTATCACGCGCAGAACAATCAGCCTATTCCAGAAACCAGTTCTGATCGGTTGCCCAGCATAATGTTGAGCAATGCTACTTAGATAAGCTAAATTAACCTAGGTTTTAGACCAGTACTTGGCGTCGATGTTGTGGACAGACCTCATGCAAGAAAATGACTTAGATGAAGATGCTTTTTCGGCGGCGATGAAGGATGTTGAACCGTTAAACCATCCCAGCAGTATTGCGCCCAAAGCAAATTGGCAGGGGCCGAGTCAAACACACCTGCAACGGCAGCAAGCCGCAGAAGACTTCGCTAAAGTCGAAGACGAAAAAAACATGCTCAGTTTGAGTGAGGTAAAACCTCGCGACCCTTTAGAAGTGTTGGAGTGGAAGCAAGAGGGTGTGCAGCTTGCTGTGTTCAATAAGCTGCGCAAAGGCGGTTATCTCATTGAGCGTGAGCTTGATTTGCACCACAAAACCGTGAAAGAAGCGCGGGTACTGGTCTACAACCTAATTAACCAAGCCAGCGCCAAGGGTTGGCGCTGCATTTTGATCAGCCATGGCAAAGGCCAACGCAGTGAAAGCCCGGGCAAGCTCAAGAGCTATGTCGCCCATTGGCTAGTCCAACATCCAATGGTGATCGCCTATTGTTCAGCGCAACGTCAGCGTGGTGGTGTGGGATCTGTTTACGTATTGGTGAAGAAGTCTGCGGCCAGTAAAGAAACCAACCGCGAGACCTACGGCCAGAAGAGTGATTTTTAGCCGACTAAAGTGCGCTACACGGCCTTGTCTTGCCTTAAAAAAGTTGCATGCGCTGCGCCTAACCCTCGCCCTAACTTTTACAAAGATAAGCTTTAAAGTTCTGCGCGCCGTAATAGGGTTTGCCGTCGGTAACAATTGCATTGGCATCTAGTTCCGCTGCCTTGTTGCGCGCCAAAACAATCAACTCCTCTTTGACATTGCCAGTATTGCGATTGAAGACGATCTTATCTTTCGTTTGGCTAGAAACCTCACCGACCAATTTACAGTTGACCACTTCGTTTGCGGTGGCTTGGCGCACTTGACTGCCCGCGTCGGTGAGATTGACAAAGGCGCAACCTCCCAACGTTGCCAGAGACAGCGTTAAAAGTGTTGTCAGAGAGAGAGTGGCGTTATTTTTTTTCATGTTTGCTCCTGTTTGAGTGGGCCAATGGCCGTTAATGCAGATAGTAATATAGATGTTGTGGGTTGTTGGCTGAGTTAAACAAAGGCCCTGTTCGCCGCAGGATACGCCCAGAGCCAGAACGAGAACTAGGCCTAAATGCGGCCCCGATCCAATTCCAAAATGCCTCGTCCAATATTCAGTTTAAGCACGTCAGTTGCGCCCTCTGCCAAACGCCATCCCCTTACTCGGCGATACAAAATTGCCAGTGGATGATCTTCAACCAGAGCTGTGCCGCCGACCAATTGAATAGCGCGGTCAACCATTACTCCAACGGCTTCTGTGGCGAAGACTTTGGTGGCCATGGCTTCATTGACAATATTTTCGCCTTGGTCGGCCAGTCGTGCCGTGCGGTAAAGCATGCTGCGTGCCGCAAAGGCTTGTATGCGCAATTCCGAGTAATGCCAGCGCACAACCTCTTTGTCGCCGCGAGCGCTGCCGCTTTTATCCGCGCTCTTCAGATGTTGGTTGAGCAAATCTAATACCCAAATCATATAGCCGCAGGCTTGGGCTGCGAAAAGTAAGCGGATGTCGCCAATTTGACGCATGGCTTTGGGCAACCCTTCACCAGGCTCGCCAATGATTTGATTAGTTGGTACGGCCACATTGGTGAAGCTGAAGGCCGCATGGTGAGAGCCGTCTAGTGAAACGAATTTTTTTTCAATTTTTACGCCGGGCAAATGGGTGTCGATGACGATCATCGACGGGCCTCTGCCTTCTACTCTAACTAAGGCATTAATGAAATCCGCGTCGGCACCGCCTGTGACATAGGACTTTTGCCCGGTAATAACAACCTTGTCGCCCTCTATAACGCCTCGCGTTGGCGCGGCGTCATCGGGTTCGGTGAAACCAAAGCTGCTGCGTTTTTCACCTGCGATAAGCGGGCCTAAATGCGAGCTGGCCAGAGGCTCTTGAACGCCGCCAAGGACGCCGGGGCTTGGGCCGAAGACGCTGTCCATAAACGGTGGGTTGGCGGCAGCTAAGGTTTCTCTAGCAACACATAAGGCCAGTTGTCCTGCGGCGCTGCCACCAAAAGCCGAGGGTTGAGTCATGGCAAATAGACCAGCCGCTTTGGCTGCGGCTCTGACTTGGTCCCGAGCGTCAGGCGCTGGCTGCTCTGCGTGAATCAGCAAATGCTGTGTTGCAAATTCGGCGCAGTCGTCGCGCAGTTGTATTAGTTCTGGGGATAGCATTTCAGGCATAGCAGTGGCTCAAAGGTTTGGGGCAATAGTGAATACGATAATAATCAGCATGGTAATGAACATGCCAGCAAAGGTGTAAAGGAGGAGTGATTCTCGCTGCGCATATTGGTGAATAAGCGCCTCCACCTCTTCGGGATCGCGAGTTGCAGCGCTGGAGGTCACTCTATAGCGGGTGACGTCACCTTTGCGGGTGGGTATTTTAACGAAGAGTTCGGGCGTTGCGTCTAACCGGCGCGCAACCTCAGCAAAGCTCACGCCGGTTTTTTTGGCGATTTGAGTGGGGTGTAGGGCGACACTGCCGGCTTCTAAAAAGCAGTAGTACATATCTAGAATGATATTGATTTTGCCGCGGAATCTGAATTGAAAGGGAACAATGCCAAACATAACAGTCGGCCTCTCTGGGAGTAGAATATGTGAGGAGTATACCTTAGCTAAGATCTGGGCTGGATCAAATACCTCACAGTTCGAGCTGGCGGCTGTCCGGCTCTTGCTCGGGCAATCGGGCACTCAGTCCTTGTGGCCCACGACCATTGCGCGCATGGGCCGAGGATGGCCCTCTACGGTAAGGGTTGGGTCATTGGCATCTAAGGAATGTTCCAGCGATTCAAAATGCATCCATGGCGTGCTGCGCTGCTCCTCCAAGGTGGTCGTAGATACATCAATGATATGAAGATCGCTGAATCCAGCCTTAGTCATCCAACTGCACAGGTCATTTACTGTTGGCACGCACCAAACATTGCGCATGCGGGCGTAGCGGTCATCTGGGTATAAGCTGTCGGGGCCGTCTACTACCAGAGTTTCAATAATGCCTTGGCCGCCACTGGGCGCGGTCAGGTTAAAGACTTTGTCGACATGCTCCTGTGGATCGCGGCGGTGATATAAAACCCCCATGCTGAAAACGCGATCAAAGGGTGTACTGTCGGGTATTTCTTCTACCTTTAAGGGCAGTACCCAATTGCGCGGATCTTGGAAGTACTTCTGGATGGCTTGGTGTTGCATGCAAAATAGCAGAGTAGGGTCGATGCCTATGACTTCACTGGCGCCCGCGCCCAGCATACGCCAGCCGAAATAGCCGTTACCGCAGCCGATATCTAATACGCGCTGACCTTTGAAGCTGCCAAGAGTTTTGCTCAGACGCCGCCATTTCCAATCTGAGCGCCATTCGGTGTCGATAAAAATATCATCTATTTGAAAAGGGCCTTTGCGCCATGGGTGCAGGTGCATAAGTTGCTCGTGGAGTAGGCGGGTTGCGTCCGCATTCAGATTGAGCTTGCAGCTCACCGCATCTGTTTGCAGTTGGACGCTGGCCTCATTAGGTGCCACTGGAAGCCCATTGATGGCCTCCACCCAACGCGGAAAGTCGCCATGATTTTCTCGGCGAAAACGCTCGCTCAAAAGGTGTTTTGGCCATTCAGGTAAGTTTTCCGGCCAATCTAAAAGTTCTATCGGTGCGCTCAAGAGGTGGGCAACTTTTTGTAGACCAAGAAGGACGCCCAGTTAAGGCAGCGAAACCATTGTTTGCTCATAGCAAAACCGGCCTCCTGAAAGCGCTGGTGCTGAATTTCTTCGGTATCGACTTTCATCACGTTTTCTAACGCCTGACGTTTTTGGCTCACCTCTATTTCGCTGTAGCCATTGGCTCGCTTCCAGTCGAGGTGAGTTTCATCAAAAATACTTTGTGTTGCCTCGTCAGCGTTGCGGACTTTTTCTGAAACAATGAGTAAGCCATCGGGGTGCATTTCTTTGCGCAGGCGGGTGAATAAAGCTAAACGTTCTTCTGGGGCAATGAACTGGGCAACGAAATTCAGCACCACCACTTTGGCGTCTTGTATTGATGTGTTGAGTAAATCAGCGCACTGGAATGTAGCCCTGGGATCGCTGATTTGTTTTTGCGCCTCTTCGATCATGGCAGAAGAATTATCCACGCCAACTACGCGAACATTAACTGCTTGGTTCTGCTGTAAAATAGCGAGGGTAGACGCGCCAAGTGAGCAGCCCAGGTCATAGGCTGTGCCTTCGTCGCCAAGATGGCGTGCGGCAATTAAGCCGGTCATGGGGATAATGGTTTCATAGCCCGGTACTGATCGCCGGATCATATCCGGGAAGACGGCGACCACATCTTTGTTGAAAGCAAAGTCGACGATATGCTGTTGTTTATCTACATACACATTGTCATGCATGGTTGCTGGCCCCTTGGTTCTGGATGGTACGGATAACTGGTTGCTGCGGTGATCGCTAGGATAGGTTGCTTTAGCGCGCGGCCTTCAGTAATGAAGTCACCGCCCAGTTCTGGGCGCATTTTTACATAAATAGCCGCCGCAATTCAGTGCTAAAAAGCATGTTTTGCTCAAAGCGTTTGTCGAAAGAGACCGCTATAGGAATCATTCTGCTCTCAGCGCCGCGGGAGCTGGCTCATTGCGTTCGGCGCGGACCGCTACTGTGGATTTTTGCCCAGTGGGGGTAGTGGGCAATCTAAGGTGGCGCCTATGCCTTTAATGAGGGCAAATTGATCATGTGTCAGCGTACCGTCAGCCAGCGCTGTGTGAATGCAGGCATTCATTAAACTGGCTTTAAGTTGAGGCTTAAGGTCGCGCAGTTTACCCAGCGCATTATTGAATGCCTCGTAGTCGAAGTATTCTACCGTCGTGAACGTTTTAGTCTTATTGGTTGGTAATAAATTCCAGCCCGCGTCAAAGGCGGAACTTTGTGCTTGAGGATCCGCAATGCCGGCAGCGGCGATAACACTGAGCAGTAAATGTAGTTCTGGGCTTAGGCGCTTCAGTGAGCTGATGTTGCCGCTGCTTCTGCTTGGCGCAACAAAGTGCCCGTACAGTTCTTTGGTCAAAATGCGGTGCAGGACCCATTCAAAAATGTCTACCTGTTGGTCTGCGACAATGAGTTGATTGGTGATGCCAGTAAAGCGTTCGTATTGCCTGGCGGACAGTTCTTTTAGGCTAGGAACAGCCATTTCTAGCAGCGTGAGTTTTTGTTCTTGATCGGCGTTCATGACCGCCGGTAGCAAGCGATGTACATGATTGGGTACGCCTGCTTCAGCGTTCGCATCCACATACTCTAATTGTTTCTGGGCAACATCTGCGTCCACTGCTATGAGCATGGCATAAACCAATCCGCGAGCTTCAAAGGTGTCGCGAGCAGCGGATAATAAACCAGCATCTGCATTATGAATGAGCACCTGGGCTTGGGCGAGGTTGGCGCTACCGATACTTTCTAACAGTTCAGATTGGCTTGCTGGAATTTCTGGCGCGGAGGTTGTTGTTGAACCACTGAAGCCTGAGGCAAGGGCTGAGCTTTGCGCGTTGCTAGATTGCCTTGTTTGGCTGCCTGTATCTTCAAACTTGCCGCTCCAGCTTGGGTCTAAGGCTTGAATGCGTTTCTCTAGCGGCGGGTGGGTGGACATTAAATTGGCAGCGAAAGGCTTAATGGCGCCAAAGAACATGTGACTACTTTGTTCAGCCTGAGTGTTTTCAATTGTTGAACCAACGCTGTGACCACCAATTTTTTTCAGTGCGTTGGCAATGCCCTTGTTCGAGCGAGTGAATTGTACAGCGGCAGCGTCTGCCAGAAATTCACGTTGGCGGCTAACGGCAGCTTTAATTATGTTGCCGAAAAAAGTGCCGCCATAACCGATGATTAATAAGCCGATGCCAAGGGCAATTACGCCGCCACGGTCTTTGCTGCGACTAAACATTGAGCCTCTAAGAAAACCGCCGCCAATGATGCCCAAAAATAAAATACCGTGTAGCAGTGCCATGAGGCGCAGGTTTATACGCATGTCGCCATTCAAAATGTGACTGAATTCGTGCGCCACTACACCCTGCAATTCTTCACGGTTGAGTAGGTCGAGGGTGCCTTGATTAATACCGATAACGGCATCGTTAGGAGAAAATCCCGCGGCAAATGCATTGATGCTGTTTTCGCGTATGAGATAAACCGGTGGCACGCTGAGCCCAGCGGCAATGGCCATTTCTTCCACTACGTTAAGCAGCTGTCTTTCTTGAGGGTTGCGAGTATTTTGATGGATCAATATGCCGCCCAGAGATTCGGCCACCGCTTTACCACCACCGCGCAGGGTGAGGTATTTGAACAAACTGGCAACGGCCACTACACCGCCTACACCTAAGCTAATAAAAAGCCAAATTTGCGGTGGGGTTTGCGCAATAGTTTGGGCGAAATTGGTTTGAGGGTTTTCAAAACTCAGCATAACTGCGACGAGCAAGTTAGCCATTAAGAGAAGCGAAATTAGTGCGGCGACAAATAAGAATGTCAGCTGCCTAGTCTTACTCTTAGCTTGATCTTGGGCTTTGAAAAAATTCATAGATTATTAGCAACCATTACTCTGTTGTGCCCTGAAGTTCTGCCAGTTTCCGTCAGCCGCGGTCTGTTACTAAACTAAAAGGAAATTTTAGGCGCTGCCTGAATAGCTGCAGAGTCTTCAAATTCTAATAGCTGCGCGTCATTTGGATGGCCAAAGGTGGCAGCAACCATTACCGGTGGGAACGAACTACGATAGGTGTTGTATTCGGTGACTTGGTCATTGAACGCTTGTCGTGCAAAGGCAACTTTATTCTCAGTTGAGGTCAGTTCTTCAGTAAGCTGCATCATATTTTGATTGGCTTTGAGGTCAGGGTAGGCTTCCATAACCACATTCAGCCTGCTCATGGCGCTACCAAGTATGCCTTCGGCGCCAGCAAGTTCTTGGATGGCTGCGCCGTTACTGGGATCGCCCGCTGCGGCGGCTAAGCCTGCCGAGGCGTCATTTCGCGCATTGATCACTGCTTCTAAAGTCTCACGCTCATGTGCCATATAGGCTTTAGCGGTTTCCACCAGATTGGGGATAAGGTCGTAGCGTCTTTTCAGCTGAACTTCGATTTGGGAAAAACCGTTTTCTTGGCGGTTTTTCAGCGCAACAAGTTGGTTGTAGATGGCGACTAGCCAAAAAGCCAGTACCGCGACAACTACGAGCAATATAATCATTTCCATGACGGACAATCCTATTTGGCATGTATGGCGCTTATGATGAGGTTAGCTCGGGGAAATGCAACCGGCATTTAACTAAGAGGTCGATAAGCGCGTCGGCTGGTGGGCATTCCTTGGCATTCCTTGACATTGCTCGGTCACCAGTTTGTATGCGTCCGTCGGGCGCGCGTAGCTCAACTAGACGCACGGTCTTACTCTTAGCTGCGTTGTGGTTTTTGGCAGCCGGTCTAATGCCATTTTGTCGAATACAGTTTTAAGATTCGGAGCGCAAAAAAAGGCAATACCTATGATAGATAATCTGATGGTGTATTACCCCCATATCAAATTCATTCACTTATTTTCGGTAATGATTTGGAGCATGAGCGCCGTGGGTGCTTATGTTTATTACTTTCGTACTACGCTATTCGCGGCTAAAAAAGATCCGCACAACATGGAGTTGCAGCGGCGGTTGATCTGGGCTTACGAGCAATTTGATAAAACCGTGGTGCTTGAACACATCGCATTTCCTGTGGTGCTCATTACCGGGTTGTTGATGTTTTTTATGGCGGGGTGGTCCATTGACAGTCAATGGTTATTGATCAAGCTAGTTATTGTGATCGGCTTTTTTATTCCTCTGGAAATTTTGGATGTTTGGATATCTCATGTGCTGGGACCAAGAATTTCGAAACATCGCGAGAGTGATGTAGATGGTTGGAACCAAGGCAGGGCACTGCACTGGAAGTTTCTGAAAATTGTGTCTCCTTGGGTGGGCATTACAATACCGTTGGTGATTTTCCTTGCGGTGGTTAAGCCAGCTTTTTGGTAGGCGGTTTAACAAACGCCATGGCGCGACCTAATTGGTTCGGTCGCACTCACGTGAGGCCAATTTACTAATCAGGTAAACCCAACACGCGTTTGGCGATTACATTCAACTGTACCTCGCTGGTGCCGCCTTCAATGGAGTTGGCTTTAGACCTTAACCATTGCCTAGTGGTGCCTATTTCTTTGTTAGAAAAAGCATCGCCACTCCAGCCTACGGCTTGGGTGCCCATAATCTCCAACATGCGTTCATATTTGCGCTTGTTTTGTTCAGTGCCGTAGAACTTGAAGATAGACGCCAGATTGCCGTCGGCCTTACCCGCCTTAGCCTCTTCCCCTGCGCGGGCCATGGTCAGTTGAAATGCTTTGTCGTTGATTTCTTGTACAGCCACTTTTTCGCGAATCGCTGGGTCCGCGATGCGTCCAGCTTCTTCGCCAACATAAGCTTTTGCTATGTCATGTAGTTTGCTGGACGAACCGCCCAACGCGCTGTTGCCACCAATGCCTGAGATCATTTGGCGTTCGTGTTGTAGCAAGCGCTTGGCAATACCCCAACCTTTGTTTAACTCGCCGACTAACTGAGTCTTTGGTACGCGCACATCATCGAAGAAGGTTTGGCAGAATGGCGAAGCGCCGCTAATTAGCTGGATTGGCGACGTGCTCACGCCCTCACTGGCCATGTCGAATAATAAAAAGCTGATGCCTTCATGTTTTGATGCTTGCTGATCGGTACGTACCAAACAAAAAATCCAGTCCGCTTCATTGGCGTAGGAGGTCCAAATCTTTGCGCCATTGACTAAGTAATGGTCGCCTTGGTCTTCTGCCTTTGTTTGCAGACCCGCAAGGTCAGAGCCAAAGTTGGGTTCTGAATAGCCTTGGCACCAGCGGATTTCGCCTCGAGCAATTTGCGGCAGGTAGTGTTTCTTTTGTTCTTCTGTGGCGAATTCAAGCAGTGCTGGCCCCAACATCCAGATACCAAAGCTCTGCAGTGGCGAGCGCGCTTTAATGCGGCCTAATTCTTGTTGCAGAACTTTGTCTTCGTCAGCGGTTAATCCACCGCCGCCATACGCTACTGGCCAACGTGGTACGGTCCAGCCTTTCTCAGCCATGCGCTCTAACCATATTTTACAATCTTCATTGGCCCATTGCTGGTTGCGCCCACCCCATACGGTTTCTTCCTCGGGCATTGGTGTGCGCATTGACGCCGGGCAATTGGCCTCTAGCCAGTTTCTTGTGTCAGTTCTGAAGGTAGATAAATCGCTCACCGTGAATTCCTCAAATTTGTTGTTCTTAGCTGCTGGTATTTAAGCAGAGGCTCGTATTGAAGCAAAGGCCTCCCAGCGGGAGAATAATCCTATTGGGGTTGCGTTCTTGCAAGACACTACTCTCAGACATGGCTTGACCCAAGTGCGCGGCAACCTAATCTTTGTGGTTCTTTGCGGTATGATGGGGCTTGGAAAATATAATAAGGCTGCGCGATCATGGCAGAAAGTTCTGGGGAGCACTTTGACGGTGCAGCATTTCGTCAAACAATGGGTAATTTCTGTTCCGGCATAGTCATAGTCACAGCAAATTTTGAAGGCGCGCCAGTGGGCTTTGCGGCTCAGTCATTTGTGTCGCTTTCGCTAGACCCGCCTCTAGTGGCTTTTTGTCCGGGCAAATCCTCATCCAGTTGGCCTAAGATCCGCGCCAGCGGTGGTTTTTGCATTAACATTCTGGCTGCAAACCAAGCGGATGTTTGCGCCACCATGGCGCAGCCTGGCACTGATAAATTTGCCACGGTTGAATGGCGTGACGGTTTGTTGGGTGCGCCCATACTGGCCGGTGTATTGGCCCATATTGAATGCGATTTAGACGCTGAACATGATGCCGGCGATCACACAATTGCCGTTGGCCGAGTGCGTCATTTTGAGTCTTCTCAAGGGCAAGCTCAGGGTCAACCGTTGCTTTATTTCCGTAGTCAGTACGGGGCCTTCTCTGAATTCGCTTAGGCTGTGGTTGCGAAAAGCGAGGCGGTAAAATAGA
>QXZU01000138.1 GCA_009886205.1 K189A clade bacterium
GCTAGTACCGACAAACAATTTGATTAACTTGAAAAGCGCTTTCACACCAACCATTGTCTTTCACTGGCTACCTGCGAGTATTGGGTTGTTACGTTGAGGCATAAGCACCTTATATTATCTCTTCTCAAAGCAGTTTTTTTCAGCGAGTAGATATGAAGATTAGGAAGGTCCCCATTGTCGGCCAGTTTCTCGATAGCAACCGATACTCAACTGTGGTCCAGGGCAATCGGTTCCGTGTACTCAATGGCGACGCCATTCTATAGTTGCTGGATTTGCCTACAGCGATACGTCAGTGAATGGCTTACACGTTTTGGTTACGGCGCGTGATAGCGAACTGGCCGAGGCGACCTTGTGCAAAAAAATCGCCGAAATGGCATGGTCAATGCGCCAGCGCTTTCTTTGGAAATTGGTGCCGCTAGAAAATGCGGTAGCTAACGCTGTAGATGTGGGACACGACAACAAATCCCCGCCAGTGCTGCTGGCCGACCTTGGCGACAACGTAGGCGCTGGTGGTCCCGGCAATACCTTGTGGTTGACCAAAGCGCTGCACGAAGCAAAAGCGACTGGCGTTGTCATTGGTAGCTTTTTTGATCCTGAGTTAGTGTGCGCTGCAACGGACGCCGGGGTTGGATCAAGTATTCAGGCTACGTTCAACGGCGATGATTGGGAAGGCGCAGAATCTACATACGTGGTGGACAACGTTCTAGTGCAGCATCTGCATCCTGGTGAATTCTATATTTCCACAGGCCCGCTTTCTGGCATGCGCGTGAATGCTGGCCCAATGTGTTTACTCAAATTCGATGGCATACAGATTTTGGTCACCAGCCGCCGCCCCATCGTTTGGCCTGACCCAGAATTGTTAGAGAGTATGGACATAAAGATCGCTTCAATACGCACGTTAGTTCTAAAGTGCCGCTCAAACTATCGAGCGGTGTATGATCAATATTTTGACTCAGAAAATATGATTGAAGTGGATACACTGGGGCCTACTTCTCCTGTGTTATCCCGTCATGATTGGAAGCGAATTCCAAGACCGTCTTATCCTCTGGATCTCGACTTTGATTAGGCCCCATAACTTATGCAACATATCGACAGCCAAGAATCACTCTGCGCGCTTGAGCGAAGACACCCTTTAACGCTATCAGTTGAGACTGAGTTTTATCTGGCACTCTACCAATGAATTTTGACCGCCGCGCGGCAGAGCCAAACTGCATTTGTACATGTAGAGATCTTTACAAGAGCGATATCAACTCATCTATTGAACTCGGTTGCGAGAAGGCACGAGAATAACTCATGCAATACGGAGAAGCAGACACCACTTATAAGGCCGCCGGTTGCGAAGCAGGCATCCGCCAGCTAGTGGACCATTTCTACGACATTATGCAGGCCAGCTACCCTGTCATTTTTTCTTGGCACCCAAGCGACAACAACGAAAGCCGAGACAAATTGGCACGTTTTTTAAGTGGGTGGATGGGTGGACCGCGCCGATACAAAGAAAAATATGGTCCTATCAACCTTCCTCATGCACACGCACACCTAGTGGTGACACTGAAAGAGCGAGACCAATGGCTCGACTGTATGGCAAAAGCGATAGATCGGATGGCGTACCCAGCAAGCCTAAAAAGTTACCTAATAGAACAATTGACCGTGCCTGCCGAGCGAATCAGACAAGTGTCTACGGCTAGGGCCGAAGGGACCAACCAACTCAAAGATTAGCCGGAAAATTCCAGCACTTACTGAGAGACCACAGATCAACAGGCCACCGTAAATACACCAAAGAACGTTGAGCCGATGCTGCATATGTTGGCTAACGCTGACCATCGACTTCTCGTTAGTTTGTTCGATGTTCTAGATTAGCTTGACCAGCAGGCTCTTATCGACGATTTCCAACGCTCACCGTCAAAATCATGAGTCTCATTTATCTTCAGCCCACCCACTCGTTAATGTTGGATTCGACCACCCACTAAGACCATGTAAAAGGTTTCCAGCGATGTTCAATCTGCCCTTTGCGAACAGCCAAAATCTCGCCGAATTGCAGCATCACAAACTCGCTCTGCGTGGGCCGGTAAAAGACATAATCGTCTACATTCACGTCCACCGCGTCAGATGCGTTAAGCATTTCTTGATTACTACTTCTGCCAAATAGCGGATTAGTTACCAGGCCTTCTGGAGAAACGGGCTTGGCTTGCCAATAACCACCATAAACAAAGATTGTACGCGCTCTATTCGGATCCCAAAGGCTTTGCGCCTCGCCAACCCAGTCCGCTCCTGCCGTCCAAGTGCCTGCGGAAGATTTGAGCACAGGCGTTGCTATATAGAGTGCGGGTCGGTGGTTAGCGAGAGATGGCAGGTCAAAATCTAGCGGCTTGACGAACCCGGAACCAATGGAAAGTTCGTTGGCAATGCCCTCTACATTGCCCCACAACGTGTAGGTGGGGCTGCCAGCCGCATTGAGTGTTAGATCATTTGTGTCGGTCGTCTTGGCACCACTGGCAAGCGCAACATCTAACATTTTTTGATAACGCTGCTGAACCTGTTGGAACTCTTCCTGCTGCCCAACTATGAGTTCGGGCATTTTCACCACATGGGGGTCGTAGCCCATGAGTCCGTTAAAAGTAAGCTGGGGCGTTTGCTCTATCGTTTTGAGCATCTGCTGAAGGACGAAAGGGTCATGAACCCCGCCGCGATGCAGACCCACGTCTAATTCAATATTAACGCGCATGGCTACGTTTTTTGTCTGCGCCAATGACGCGTACTGCGCCAATCGTTCAGGTGTATCTATTAGCCATTGCAATTGGGTGGTTGGGTCGAAGCGCTTTAACGCAGGCCGGTCATAAAACCTTGCTGCCGCCGCCACTGGCATTGGTTTGCCAAACAGAATATCCGACTGCGGGTTGCCCATTGCGCCTAGAAACGGTTCATGAAACGCCATCAATTTATTTGAACCGGACAAGTTACTAACGTAATCAATGAGAGAGGCGCTAGGAACAGACTTGGCAACAATGCGCAAATCTCGCCCGCCCAGTGCGCGACTGACCTCGCGAACATTATGATCTAACGCATCTAGATCAATAATCATTGTTGGGCGTCCTTCGCCATTTTGGCGCAGTACACTATGTAGATTGGTAAAATAGCCGTTGTGTCCGCCTGCGCCTAATTTACTCGGACGCATAGCAAGCAGTGCAGCAGCGCCAAGGGCAACGCCACCGAGAAGCAAAGACCTACGACTTGGCATGAGAGGAATCTCCTAAACCAAACAAATGTTTGAGGTGGCTATTAAGCATTCTCCCCTTGGGATCAACGCTTTCACGCACCGACAAGAAGTCCTGCCAATGCGGGTATAAGTTTGCAAATTCTTGCGGACCTAACGTATGCAGTTTGCCCCAATGAGGGCGACCATTGTATTTCTGAAAAATAGGTTCTATGGCGGCAAAGTATTCCACGTAGTCTTCGTCTGCAAATTGGTGCACCGAGATTGAACAGCCATCGCGCTGGGAAAACATACTCAGCCAAATATCATCTTGCTGGGTGT